>JAZUJJ010000040.1:0-46134 GCA_045642725.1 Acutalibacteraceae bacterium | reverse complement strand
AAATTTCTTACATATCCGTCGGAAGCGTTAACGAGCTCGCCCTTTTTTCCGAGGCCCTTAACATCCTGTAAAAGTACAACTTTCATCTATTATATCTCCTTTTCGGGTAATTTATATATTTCTGCATAGAGCAGTTCTTTTGCTTTGTTATAATCGGTAATATTCATCCGGCACGCAGCCATGGTCTGATGTCCGCCGCCGCCGAGTGCTTCCATTATGAGCTGAACATTTATTTCGCCGAGGCTTCTTGCGGAAATACAGATTCCGTCGCCTTCGGAATAAAGAACAAAGGAAGCTCCGATATTGTTGGTACTGAGCAATTCATCCGCGACCTGAGCCGCAATAACTCTTGCCGACGGTGCGCCGTAGCTCACAAATGAAACGGCACAGTTTTTATATGTTTCCGCATTCAGCAGAACCTGATTGCGAAGCTTATTCATTTCTATGGTGTTTGAGAAAAGCTTTTTAACGGAAACCGTATCGGCTCCCCTGCCTTTAAGATAGGCAGCCGCCTCAAAGGTTCCCACGCCTGAACGGATAACAAAATTTTTGGTGTCAAGCATTATACCCGCAAGCAATGCTTCCGCTATTTCCGAAGGAAGCTTATCATCACCGATGATATAAGGAAGCATTTCCGTAACTATTTCGCTGGCCGATGAAAAATTGACATCGTGAAGGAAAAGAATACAATCGGTATCACTGCTTGAAGCCGTTCGTCTGTGATGGTCAATGATAACTGTTTTTGCCGCTTTCTGGGCAAGAGCGGGAACCTCACAGAAGGAAGGCATATGTGTATCAACAAGCACAAAAAGAGTGTTTTTATTCATCAGCTCGGAGGCTCTGCGCTGAGTGACGAACATTTCTTCGTAACCGCTTGCCTCAAGCCTTTCCGTAAGCCTACCTGCAAGCGTTGTCTTTTTGTCAACGGCAATATATGCCGGGATTTTAAGGCATCCGGCAACAAAGGCTATACCTGCCGCCGCGCCTATGGAATCGAAATCAGAGCAATTATGGCCGCAGATTATCACATTACTGCTTGAAAGAATCGTATCCTTAAGACGGTGAGCCCAGCTTCTTGTTCTCGTGTCCGTCTTTGTGTCGGCACGCTGTAAAACGCCTCCGATAAATTCATAGGCACCGTTTCTGAAAATCGCAACCTGATCGCCTCCGCGGTCAATAGCCATTTCAAGGGCTTTTCTTGCAGATCTTTCGCAGTCCCTTATATCTTTACCGTCGGCAACACCTACGGAAAGAGTGAGGCCTGCATTTTTATCTTTGAAATTATAATTTCTGACGGAATCAATTACCGAAAATCTGTTTTCCGTCATTTCATCAATATGAATCTGCTCGGTAACAACAAAATAGCGGTCATCACTGATGCGTTTGAAAACGGAACCGAAACGGTCACACCAGTCATCGATCATAGCTTCTATACGGCTTTTTATCTCTGCCTTTTCGCTGTCACGGAAGGATGAGCGGACATCATCAATATTATCAATTTCAATGATTATCGCATATGGTCTTGAAGTGAAATATTCCTCTTCTATCTTGCGAAGATATGTACTGTCTACAAAGGTATAAACCGTATAATCACAGTGATCCTTCGTGAATTTGACAAAGCTGATGTCAAAATATTTGTCACCGTATTTTATATAAGCATCCTGACTTGAAAGATCGGCAGAACCCGTAAATCTGTTTATGGGAGTATTGCTTCCGAGGTCTTCGCCGGATATTTCTTCAATAAATTTTTCGTTGCACCAAATAATTTTACCGTCGGAATCACATACGGCTATGGGCTCCGGGTTTGACAAAAGCACATTGGTATCGGCATAATCAAGCCTTTCGGATGCAGCGGCAAGCATACGCATATAATTCCGCTTTCCGAAATATCTGCTCACGAGAGAAAGAACGCCGAACAAAACCGCAGCACAGACCTCGGCAAGAGCAAGGCCCTTTTCGCCCTTTAATGCCGTAAGCACGGCAAAGCAAAGAGCGACGGCAATTATCAGCACTGCAAGCAGTTTTTTGTACCAGGTACTTTTGTATTTCATTCAGACCTCCATAATAATGGGCAGAATAACGGGGTCTCTCTTTGTCTGTTCATAAACAAAGTGTGAAACAGCGTCTCTGACCTTGCCTTTGATTGCGTTTATATCGGAAATATTTGAATAGTAACAGTTTTCAAGTGCCTTTTCGGCAACCTTGCGGGCCGACTCAATAAGCTCCTCCGATTCCTTGACATAAACGAAGCCTCTTGAAACGACCTCGGGGCCTGCGAGAAGCTGACCCGTTTCCATATCGAGAGAAGCGGTCACAACAATAATACCGTCCTCACCGAGATGCTTTCTGTCCCTGAGCACGACAGAGCCCACATCACCGACGCCGTAACCGTCAACAAATACTCTGCCTGCGGGAACGGGGGTTCCGCTTTTAATGGCAGATGATGTGATTTCGGCAACCTGACCGTTATCGGCAATAAAGATGTTTTCGGTGGGTATGCCCATGGTTTCGGCAAGCATTGCGTGCTTGCGCAGATGCTTCTGCTCACCGTGAACGGGAATAAAGTATTTCGGATTTACAAGACCCATAATGAGCTTGAGTTCTTCCTGGCAGGCATGACCCGAAACATGAACATCATACATCTTTTCGTAAATGACCTGTGCACCGAGCTTCATAAGCTCATTTACTACATTGCCGACGGTTTTTTCGTTTCCGGGAATGGGAGTTGCGGAAATAATAACATAATCATCGGGGCGGATTTCAACCTGCCTGTGGTCGGAGAAAGCCATTCTCGTCAGTGCAGACATAGGCTCGCCCTGACTTCCCGTTGTTATGATAACAAGCTGATCGGACTGATAACGGTTTATCAGATCCGAACTGATAATCACATTGTCGGGTATGTTCAGATACCCGAGCTGTGCGGAAACCGCAACAACATTTTCAAGGGAACGCCCCAGCAGAGCGACTTTACGCCCAAGGGAATTGGCAACATTTATTATCTGCTGAACACGGTGGATATTTGAAGCAAAGGTGGCAACGATAATACGGTTTTTGCCCGCCTTTCTGAAAAGCACCTCAAAGCTTTCGCCCACCTTGCGTTCACTTTCGGTAAAGCCGGGTCTTTCCGCATTTGTTGAATCGGAAAGCAGGGCAAGAACGCCTTTTTTGCCGAGCTGTGAAAGCCTTGCGAGGTCTATCATACCGCCGTCAATGGGAGTGCTGTCTATTTTGAAGTCACCGGTCTGAACAACGGTACCCGCAGGGCAGGTTATCGCAAGACCTATGGCATCGGGAATTGAATGATTGACATGAATCATTTCAATTTTGAAGCAGCCGAGCTCAATAACACTTCCCGGTGAAACCTCATTGAGTTTAGCGGATGAAAGTATATTATGCTCCTTAAGCTTTCCCTGAATAAGCCCTATGGTAAGCTTTGTGCCGTAAACCGGCATATTGTTGTTTTTGAGAAGGTAAGCAAGGCCGCCGATATGGTCTTCATGGCCGTGAGTGATTATGATGCCCTTGATTTTATCTCTGTTTGCTTCAACATAAGTAAAATCGGGTATAACCATATCAACACCGGGCATATCCGGCTCGGGGAAAGAAAGACCGCAGTCAACAATGAACATATCACCGTTGTATTCATAAAGAGTCATGTTCTTGCCGACTTCGTTTATACCTCCGAGAAATGCAATTCTCAAAGGTGTTTCGTGCTTTGAGTACTTTTTCTTTGAGCCGTTGCGCGGAGCGGAATAACGCTTTTTCGCCGTCTTTTTTTCGGCAGGCTTTTCGGTTATTTCTTCAACCGGAGCCTGAACGGGCATTATTTCCTGAACTGTTTTCTTGCTTTGCTTTTTATAATTTCTTCTTTTCTGAGCCTTTTTATCTGCTGAAAGCTGTTCGGTTTTGCCTTTTTTCTGTTCGTTCTGTCTGCCGGATCTGCCCTGCTTCTTTTCGGAAGCAGCCTCCGGCTGAGTGTTTTTATTCTTATTCTTTTTCTGCATAAAATCTCCTGTAAATTAAAATATATAAAAAATCCGATACTATCTCACTTTAATCCCAGTATATAATATTATTTATTTTTATAAATGTCAAGTAAAAAAGAAAGCATATACCGATTGAACAACACTTTACTGTGTGATATACTTAAAAGAAAAAGGAGAAAATCATTATGCTTACACCGTTTCATAAGCTCATTGCCTGGTTCCTGTCTTTCTTTATGGCTCTCGGAATAAATCTTTCCGGCGGAGAAAAATATGAAACACATACAATCAGATACGGAGAGAAAGACTGCAACATAATGGATGTTTTCGTACCTCTTTCGGCTTACGAAAGAGAATACAACGGAATCATTCTCAATGTTCACGGAGGTTCGTGGACAGGAGGATGCAAAGAAGAAAAATCATCATATATCCGCAGACTTGCCGGTGCAGGATATATCGTGGCAACAATGAATTATTCCGTTTATAAAGGTTCTGACGATGTAAACGGGTTTGTAATGCTTGACGATATAACTTCCGCGCTTAACAGAATAGTCAGTTTTTCCGATGAAAAAAATCTCAACATAACAAAGGTTTGTATGTCGGGGTATTCTGCCGGAGCACATCTTTGCTCATGGTATTCATATTCAAGGCCCGAAGAAAGTCCGATAGAAATCGTTATGGCTGCTTTCAGAGTAGCTCCGGTTGATTTTCATAAGGATGTATGGGGCAGTGCGGGTCTCGGACTTGCATCAATGCTTGCCGGAGTAAAAATCACCGATGAAATGAAAGCTGACGGTAAATCGGAAGAAATCATAAATTCCGTATCCCCTGTCAGCTATATCACTCCCGACTCAGTCCCGACCGTATATGCTTACGGCGGAATGGATACCGTTGTTCCTGCGGGAAATGAAAAATCTCTCACAAAAGCATTAAATGCGGCAGGTGTTGACAGCAAATGTATTATTTATCCTCATTCAAATCATATGCTTGAATTTGATTCAAAAAGCGAGAACGAGTATTTCAGCGCTGTCTGTGACTATCTGTCGGTCTATTTCGGATATTAAATAAAAAAGCGGCTGTCACAAGCACTGTGACAGCCTGATATTGATTTTTATCTGTTTACGGAATCGTCAGAACAAATCTGAAGCTTTGCTCTTGAGCCGTTTCCCTTTACAAAATATACATTTTCTCTTGCCGGAACATACATCTGAGTAAGAGTCGTATGGGGTCTTAAAACGAGCTGAAGTCTGGTCAATAAAGGAATGAAAACAGGGAACACAAAATTTGTCGTGCAGGAATTCCAGGCATCAACAGCAAAGAAAACGCAGTTGAATATTAAATCCCAATGATTGTTATTTTGTAAAAATCTGTTAAGCTTTGCCAGATGTGAGCTGTCAAGCTCTTCACAAAGCGCAACTATTGTGGAATAATCAGTCTCGGTGAAACGGTAAGATTCCGTGTTGTAGTAAACGCCCCAGCCATCGGAACGCTGAAGTCCGAACGCTCCCATGGAAACGCCCTGATCTTTTTCAAGGGTTATAAGTCCGACCTTAAGAGATTCGTCCGTAAGATTTTCAATATAAATGAAGAAATGACTGACCTTTCCGAATTTGTTAAGCTTTGAGCACAAATAAATTCTTGCCACTGAATTCTTTTTTGTGGCCGGCGGAACATGATAAGCATTAGGGTCTTCGGGTTCCTCCGGTTCCTCGGGATTTTCGGGTGTTTCCGGATCACCCTCGGGAACATCTTCTTTATCATCAACCTGTTCCTGTGAAGTCGGTTCACCCGGAAGTATTTCTTCATCCTCTTGGGCAAATCCGATTACACACATTGAAAAAGACAGAATTAAAGCAAGAATTGCAGACAATATCCTTTTCATACTTAACTCCATTCATTTGTTTTTATTATCGAATTAAACAGTATCGGTATTTTATACATAACTTCTGCTTAATTGTACTTCTAAAATATCATAAAAATATTTTTTTGTCAAATATCGAATCATCAAATCATAAGGCAGGGTGATGAATATGAAAACTTTTCCGAAAAAAAGCATATCGTTTTTTCTGATATTTATTATGCTTTTTTCATTCGGTATGCTCTCGTATGCCGAAGCACAATATGAGGTCGGAGATGTCATTACCTTCGGCAGTTATCCGCAAAGTCTTGTTAAAAACGCGGATGAACTGAAAAAGCTCAATGAAATCTTTGCCTGTGAAGCATTTGATGAAAACTGGATTTCCTTCGGTTATTGGTACGGAACAGACCCCACGGGAAACAACGACCTCAATAACAGTGCGGGAACTCAGGCAAAATATGACTATATGTTCTATGCCGATGTCATTTCCGGCGGAGCAAAATACAGAGCCGTAAAATTTTCACTTTACCGTCCGAAAATCACCGACTATCCCCCGACGGAAGGTAACGGAAATCAATATGCAAACGGATTTTTCACGGATACGGTTTACTGGTTCAGATATGAGCCGATAAAATGGAAAATGCTTGACCCGGAAAGCGGTTTCGTGATAAGCGAAGCCGTGCTTGACTGTCAGGCATTCAACCCCATGGGAGCAGTGGAAAGTACCGACAGCTTTACTCCCGACATAATTGATTATCTGAATAAGGATTTTTACAATACGGCATTTTCCGATTTGTGCAAAGCAGAAATAAAAACCGACAGCTACGGCAACAAGCTTTCTCTGGCCACGGCGGATATGCTTAAGAATACCGCTTACGGTTTTGAAACCACGAAGAATTCATCATCCGCAAGAATTGCTTATCCAACCGATTACGCTTCCTGCTCCGGTGCCGACTCCGTTTCAGATTCGCCCTGCATTTATTGGACAGGAACTGCCGCAAGCACTTCAAAAGCACAAACAATCACAAAATCCGGGGCTTTGGGAAGTCTGTCATTTATCTGTAATCACGGTGTCAGACCCGTCATGTATCTTAATACGGAAGCGGCAGGCAAGCATAACCTTTCATTCTATGACGGTGAAAAGCTTATTTCGGAAGAAATCCTTCGGGCAGGTGCTACAATAACCGCTCCGCAGGCAGAAAAGAAAACAGGATATACATTTGTCGGCTGGGGTGCCTCGGTTCCCGAAACAATGCCCGACAATGACCTTGTTTTTTCGGCTGAAAGACAGCTTAACAAACATAAAGTGTCATTTTTTGCCGATGGCGGCAAATTCGTCAGCGGAAAAGAAATATCCGAAGACGATTGCTTTTACGGTCTGCCGTTTACCGTTCCGACCCCGTCAAAACAGGGTTACGATTTTGCGGGATGGGATAAAGCCATACCCGAGATCATGCCCGATAAACCTCTTGAATTTACCGCACTATGGACTCCCTGCGAAACAACGCCCTACACAGTAAAAACTTTTAAGCAAAATGCCGATGACAGCGGATATGAAACGGTTTCCGTTACAATGTACGGTAAAACCGGTACCGCAGTTTCCGTCACTCCCGAATTTTTTGACGGCTTTTATTTTGATGAAAGCAAAAGCACACCGGGCGGCATTATTTTACCCGACGGCTCTGCCGTGTTCGAATTATACTACGGCAGAAATATTCACACCGCTACATTTGATTACGGTGACAAACAGGAACAAAAGAGTTTTTATTTCGGGCAAAAAATCGCCTTTCCGACTTCTCCCGAAAAAGAAGGCTTCACCTTTACCGGATGGGGCAGCAACACGGAAATCATGCCCGACAAAGATATTTCCTTTACCGCTCAATGGAAAATAAACACTTATACCGCTTCGTTCATTGCAGACGGAAAAGAAACAGATTTTGAAGTACCCTTCGGTGCAGTTATTCCCCTACCCGACGAGCCGGAAAAAGAAGGATATATTTTTGCCGGATGGAATATTCCGGTACCGGAAGCAATGCCCGCCGGGAATATTTCTTTCCGTGCCGATTTCCGCAAATGCTCGGTAAAAATTCTCGGTTTATCAGAAAAATTTGTGGGATATAAAGCACAGATAACATTTCACGCTTTAACAGAAAACACAGACGGTACGGAGCTTATATGGTATGTTGACGGCAAGGAATATGCACGCGGAGAAACCTGCGTTGTTAAAGCACCAACCGCAAGCTATAATATCTGTCTGAAAGCAGTCAGAAACGGAAAAGAAATATGTACCTCCGAATCCGAAAAGGTAAATGTCAGAAACGGATTTTTTGATATAATTCTTTCATTTTTCGGCAGGCTTTTCAAAATGAGCAGATATTTTATCGACCAGAAATAATAAAAAACTCATGTTTTATCGCGTTATTGACAACAAATCAAACTAATGATAAAATTGATTTATTAACACAGTAAGGATATTTATATATGGATAACTTGATAAATATTGATTTGCTCAGATCACTATGCAAAAGCGGCAATGTGTTATACAGTGCTCATGCGCTTGAAAGAATTCATAGCAGAGGTATTTTCAGAAAAGATATAATCAACGCTATTCTGAACGGAGAAATAATTGAACAATATCCGAATGACAGAATTTATCCGAGTTGTCTTGTGTTCGGATATTCAATTAACAGCGAAATAATTCATATTGTTTGCGGAACAAACGGAGAAACACTCGTTATTATTACAGCTTATTTCCCGTCAAAGGATTTGTTTGAAGAAGATATGAAAACAAGGAGGATAATATAGTAATGAAATGTTTTGAATGCAAATGTGACATGATTAACGGAATCACCAATCATTTTGTGGATATGAACAACTGCATACTGATTATAAAGAATGTTCCTTGTCTTGAATGTCCTCAATGCGGCGAAAAATACTATACTGATGATGTGGCAGAAAGACTTGACGAAATTGTTGAAGCAGCAAGCAAGATTTCAACGGAAATTGCCGTAATCGACTATACAAATAAAGTTGCATAATATTCAGAAAAAACTCAGAGAGATGATTTTCGGATACACTCCGTTAAAATCATCTCTCTGTTTTTTTATTTGTTCCGGCCGTATTTATTACTCACGGCTTATTTCATATTTGCAACCGTCTTTGCAAACACATCTGCAATGGTCTTCTGTGAATTGAAGCCCATGGAGTTTGTTTCGTGATAATGGTTCTTGCCGAATCTGTCCTTGGTACCGTTGAGGAACGGCTGAGTCTTATTAAGAACAAAATCATTGGGAGGAACAACATAACCCGTCATGTCATTGGAAACACCGAAAGCGATTATTTCGGGGTCACCGCAGATCTCGCAAAGAGGTGTGGGGTTGATTTCGGGGCCTTTTCCCGTTGAAGATGTTTCGGCGGGAGTGTAAGAACCGTAAACCGTGTTGACAAAGTTTTCACCGGGCAGAAGAACGATCTTCTGGTCGCCGAAAATCATATAGGTCAATGAGGTTTTCATTGCAATTCCCGTAAGGCTTGACGGCATTGAATATGCCTTGAAGCTCATGGTATGGCGGATTGCAAGGAAGGTGAGAACATAGTTGTCAACGGGATAATAGAAGGGCTGCTGAATAAATTTGAGAACAGGCTCAAGCTCTCTGTCATCCTGCATTTTAAGAGCTGCATCGGCAACCATTTTGCCCTGAAGCTTTACACATTCAAGCTTATCATCGGCAAGGTGTGCCGCATCCATACCGCCAATGGCACCGATACCGAAAAGAACATTTGCGCCGTTTTCTTTAAGTATCTGTTCACGCATGAAATAAGGATATTCGCCGCTGAATTTTCTGTTGTCGCCGCCAAGTGAATTGGGGTGACCGCCGAAGTTGAGAATCCAGGTTTCGTTGGTTCCGTCAGCGGGAACAAAGCGAAGTCTTGTGAGAAATTCATGTCTGTCCTCAAAGTTTCTGCCTGCTTTAAGTCCGTCCTTGATTTCAATTCTTCCTGTGTAGAGCTTGCCGCTCTTTCTTGCAAGATATGCTTCCTCTGCAACTTTAACGGCATTCTTCATAAGCATATCCATATATTCCGCATCCTTACCGTCAGCGGGAATGCTGAGGAAGGGCTTGCCCCAGTAGCCGAGGGTATCAATGCCGGAATGACTGTGTGTTGCGCTGAAATTGATAAGCTTGCAGCCCTTGATAACCTTTGATTCTCTTATCATTGAGCGAATTTTTTCAATTTCTATTCCGGTCATGCCGACACAGTCGCCGCCGAGCCAGAGCATACCTTCATCGCCGCCGCAGTCAATCCAGACCGCACTTACATAAGCAGTGGTGATTATGCCGTCCATAACATGGCCCGAACCGTGACCGGCAATGTAAAATATTTTGCCGTCCTTGACAACGGGCATAATTTCGGCTCTTGAAAAGCCTACTCTGTAACCGTCGCCTTTAATGGTGGTCGGCTCTGCATCGGGAATTGCCAGAGCAGCTCCGTCATTCTTTGCAACCTTTTTGCCGTATTTGCGTGTAATGCCGATAATACCTTTCATTACTATATCAAGAGGATCCATATTTTATCTCCTTTCAGATGTTCTTTTCTATTTTGTAAATGCTTTGGGATTCAATGTCAAATGACGGTATGAGGATAGGCGGAACCCCTGCATTTACCGAAACCGATGAAACTATGCTTTTTGCAAACGGGAAAAGCTGTTTGAAGGAAAGCACATGAACGGTTTCCTTTTTAAGCGAAGGATTAAACTCAAAAATACCGTCAAGAACAAGCTTTACGCCGAATTTTTCGGGAGCATCTCCGTCAAACATTTCAACGGTCATTTCTCCGATGCAAATATTGTTGTTTGAGTATTTCACATTATATGCAAACTTGTTTTTGAATTTCACCTGTGTGCCGTTTTCAAGCTTATTGACAAAATTAAGCTCGTTTACCTTATAGGTCTTAAGCACAACATCGGAAAGCTTTGCCGAGCTTACTTCGCCCATTCAATCACCTCCGCATGTTCAATGACAATGGGAGTTTTGGGCTTTGTGAAAACCTGATTGCCCTGAGCATCGGTTTCGCCGTTGAAAAGACGCTCGCACTCAAGGAAGGAATCCACGGTTTCCATTCCTTCGATAACCTTGCCGAAAGCGGCATAATTACCATCAAGGAAGGTTGCGTCATCATAGCAGATAAAGAACTGTGATGAAGCGGAATTCGGGTCACTGCTTCTGGCCATGGAAACAACACCTCTTGTGTGTGAAAGAGTATTCTGACCGAAGCCGTTGCTTGCAAATTCGCCCATAATATTTTCATCCGAGCCGCCTGAACCCGTTCCTTCGGGGTCACCGCCCTGAGCCATAAAGCCTTCATATATTCTGTGGAAGGTAAGGCCGTCATAGAAACCGGAATCAACAAGCTTTGTAAAATTGGCAACGGTTGCGGGAGCATATTCGGGATAAAGCTCGATTGTGAAGCTCTGACCGTCTTCCATTGTGAATTTGACTGTCTTTGCGTTCTTTCCGTCGGCAGTGCCTTTTACAGTCGTTTTTTCGGAAGCGTTGTTTTCCGAGCCGTTTCCGGCAGTTGTAAAGGTATTTTTACCGCAGGAAGCAAAAACAAGCATTACGGTAAGAACTGAAAGGATTACTGCAATAAATTTTTTCATAGTAAAAATCTCCTTTAACTGAATTATGCAAAGCATTCGGCAAATTTGATATTGCCGCTTACGCTGAATTTATCCGCAGCGCAGGCAGGAACGAAGAAATAATCACTGCGCTTTATATTCTTTTCATAGCCGTCACCGCTGATTTTTCCTTCACCCTCAAGCACAACATAAATTGCACAGCCTTTATTGAGAGCAAATTTTCCGCCGTCAAGAGTAACGGTTCTGACGGAAAAGCTGGTGGTGATGCTTTCATCTATCATGGCTTCATATTTACATCCGTTTTCATCCGAAAGCACCTTAGGGGTAAGCGGAGCCGGGAAGGTCTTTTCCATGTCAAAGCATTCAAGTGCCTGAGCGCGTTCAAGACCGATATACATTTCATTGTCGGAAAGCTTGTATTCACCGCACCAGCGTTCGGGCTGAATCGTGAAATCGGTAGGCTCCTGAACTTCAAGAAGCAAGCAGCCTTTTCCGATTGCATGAACAAGCTTTGCGGGAATGTAAATAACATCTCCGGGCTTTACATCAATGGAAACAAGCAAATCCTCCATGTCATTTCCGCCGTTTTCCGAGGCATCAATGGCTTTTTCAAACTCTTCAAGGGTTGTACCTTTTTTGAAGCCGTAGTAAACCTTTGCGCCGGGTCTTGTGCCGAGAATTATCCAGCTTTCCTCTTTACCGTAAGAGGAATTGAAATACTTGCGTGAGAACGCCTTGTCGGGGTGAGCCTGAACGGGAAGTCTGATGGCACTGTCAAGGAATTTCGTGAGTATGCCTATGTCCTCCCTCTCTCCGAGAAGCTGAGTTTTGTATTCCTTAACCGCGTCGGAAAGGTACATATCCGTTCCCTTTATCTTTGAAATACCTTCATATTCGTCGGTACTGCCCTCATTAAGAGCATGAACGGTGGAAACCACCCATTCTTCGGGATAAAATCCGTCCTCGGAATCGTCACCGAAAAAGTCGGCAAAAAGCTTGCCGCCCGTATAAACTCTGAAAACTCTGTTCTTTTCAAAAAACAGAGGCTCTTCATAAAACATAGCTGTCACCTCTCAGACAAGAATAATATTTTCTCTTGCCTTATCAATATTTTCAAATATTCCCGCGGCTGTTCCTGCGGTAAATGCGGCGCCCAGGGACGCCTCTTCTTCGTTTGCGGTGCATTTGGGCTGAACGCCGAAATACTTTTGAGCAATATCAAGCAAAATCGGATTCTTTCTTATTCCGTTTCCCGAACAGACAAGGCAGGCCGGTGAACCGTCGGCATCATACATATCGTAAAGCTCCTTCACCATTCCGTCAAGCACGGCAAGAGCAAAATCCTTAAGTCTGAAATTATTTTCGGTAAGGTTTGAAAATCCGCCTGTGATTCCGGGGTCGTTTCTCGTGCCGCAGAATCTGCAATCCGCTTTAAGCTCCGTTTCTCCGCCGCTTTCAAGCACACGGTCAAGGAAAGGATAAAACGAATCAATATTTGCTCCGGCCGTATTGGCTATCTCACGGCAAAGCTTTTCAAACATGGCAAAGGCTCTGCCTCCGCAAAGAGAGCAGCCTGCCGCAAGGCATCTTTCGCCGTCAAAGGGACGAAGCTCCGCTTGTTTAAGCTCTCTTGCTTCGCTCACGAGATATGAAACCTGAGCACCCGTGCCGATATTCAGAAGAACGCCGTCACTCTCCGGCACGGAGCCTATAAAACCGGCCTGATTGTCACCCACGGCACAGCAGACGGGAACGCCGTGTGCCGTTTTGCCGATAATGACAAAATCTTTCGTTACCTCCGGTAAAAGAGGATTATCAACAACAAATCTGTTATCCTTTACGCTGAAGCCGCCGAGAGAGGCCGCATTCGTAATATGCATGAGCGGCGTTTTTCTGCCGCAAAGCTTCATTGCAACATAATCGCCGACCGTGCAGATATTTTCCGCCCCTTCGGGAACAAGTCCGTTCACCTCATTGTAAAGAGCAGTAGCAAGTCCGTAACCGGGAAAACAGCCGAGATAACCGGCATAGGTTTTTCCGTCGGTATAAGGAAGGCCTCCTCTTGCATCCTGCCAGGTGAAAAGAGGTGAAACAGCCTCACCGTTTTTGTCGGTATAAATTATACCGTGCATCTGACCCGAAACACCTATGGCACTTATTTCTTCCTTTATTTCGGAAAGAATTTCGTTTACCGCTGTAAGAATGATATTTACATCCTGCATTCTTTCGTACGGCTTCACGGAGTCAATAAATGATTTATTGGCTCTGCCCACGGACTGAATGACCTTTTTGCTCTGCGTATCATAAACGATACCGCAGATACCTGTGGTACCTATATCAAGACCAAGTATTTTCATGCTTTTCACCTCAGCACATGGCTGTTGAGCCGGGGTCAAGTCTTGTAATAATATCCTGCTGAATTGCAGGTGAAAGGTCAAGGAAGTTTACGAATGTGCCGTGGATTCTCATTATGTAAACTCCGCTCGGAGCATATTTCTTCGGATTTGCAAGCACCTTACGGAGAATTTCCGCAGTAGTGACATTAACATAGAGATAGAAGGGTGAAACGCCCTGCATAAGAGGGTTGAAGAACAAGGGAGAAATAACCTTATCTCTGAATTCAATGCCTTTTTCTTCATAGCTTTCGGCTGTGAAATATTTGGGGTCAATGCCGAGATGTGAAGCGTAGCCGCCGTTGAACTTATCAAAAGGCATCTTCATATTTGAAAGCATACGGAAGCCGAGGCCGTTTTCCGCACTGCCGTAAAGAGGGTCAACACCGTAGCCGAGCATATCTCTTGACTTTCTGCCGTCGGGAGTTGCACCTACCCAGTAACCGTAAAGAAGATGTGTTGAAGGAGAGCTGAAATCGGCTCTGAAGGGATTGCCGAGATAATTCTTTTTGCCGGAAACGATTTCCGCAACCTTTGAGGCTATTTCGCCCGCTTCATTATCTATCTTTTCAATGTTGTTGCCGAATTTGTCGGCGGAAAGAAGGAATGCTCTGAGCTCCTCATAGCCCTCAAAGTTTGCTTTGAGTGCATCAACAAGCTTGTCGGCATCCTCCGGTCTTTCGGCAAGGAGCTTGTCAATGGCGGCAAAGCTGTCGGCAATTACGGAAACGCCGTGAATAAGGCATCCGCTGCCGTTATACTTTGTGCACTGCTTTTCGGTGTCTCTTGCATCAATACCGTTTTCAAGTCCGCCCATTACACAGCTGAGGAAGGGTACTCTCTGTGTGGAGAGAGCCTTGCTTGCTCCGTTGGCGGCATTACACATGGCATCAACGAAAATATCGACATTCTTATAGAAATCTTCCCTGATATTTTTAAGCTCCGAGGCTTTTATGTCAACAAGCTTTTCACCTGTTATGGCGGAAACGCCGCCGGTAAGAGTCATTTCGAGAATCTTGGGAAGATTGAGCCATGAATTGGTTGTGTTTCCGGTGTCCTTACCCATGATAAGCGGCTCCTGACAGCCTGCTATGGAAATGTCGGGCAGGTCTTCGCTGTCAACTCCGTTTTTACCCAGAACGGTAAACAGAGAATCATCATTGAAGAATGAGGGGGTAAGCATACCGGGGCTGAAAAGGAATCTGCCCATTTCTTCATACATCTTTGCGGGTGTATTCTTATGAAGCTTTACGGAAAGAATGGGCTGCGGCAGATTCATATCATAATATGCGTCCATAAACGCATAGGTGGTTTCGCTTGAAAGGTCATTTCCGTCAACATCTCTGCCGCCGAGAATGATATTCTGAGAAATTGCCCAGCTTCTGTCGGCAACATTGAAGAAAACAAGGAAATGCTTAAGAAGAGCGGCTGTATCCTCTCTTGAAAGGCCGTTTCTGTAAGGCTCAAAAATTCTGTCTGCATTACCTACGGAGAAAGCATAGGGATTGGGGGTCTGCTCAAGGCACATCATCTGCCACATAATGATAAATGACTGAATTGCCTGACAGAGATTTTCGGCTCCGTTTTCGGGAACGGCACGGAGATTCTTTTCCATCTGCTCATAAACCGCTTTTGCTTCGCCCTCTGCCTTTGCTGCCTTTTCGGCGGCAAGGTCGGCATAACGGTTGGCAAGAATAACGGCGGCCTCAAGCACGATTCTGAAGGCCTTATATCCGTTGCCCTCTTTGCCCTCAATCTTTTTAAGCATACCTTTTACGCCGTATTTAAGGGCATATCTCATATCGGGGATAAGATGACCCGTAACCTGTTCGAAAAAGAAAATAACCTCTTTTGTGTAGCACTCGGCATCTTTATATACTTCGCCGAGCTTAACCGAATATTCGGTTTTGCCGAATTCTTCCCTTGCCTTGTTTATTCTTTCGGCGCTGAATTCTTCGTTGGGCTCAATATCTCCGAAAACGGCAGTGGGGTCACAGTAGCCGCTGAATTCCTCAACCTTAAAAGCGGGGTTGATAAGAGCGTATGTTCTTGCAAAGGCATCATCCTGAGTGCCTGCAAAAATACTGTATTCACTTATGTCAATAGGCATTGTTTTAACTATTTCACGAAGAATGAGAGCCTTTTTGATTTCTTCACTCTTTTCGTCAAGCTCCTTGCTGAGCTTCAGCTCCGCTTCCTTGGCAAGGAACCAGCCGTCAAGACGGTTGCCCGCTCTTTTCTGATAAAAAAGGTCCTTTGCCATCTGACTTATCTTTGCACTGTCAATAATATTAAGCATGGTATCTCTCCTTATGTTCTTACGGTTTTCATGCCGTGAGCCCTGAAAACCGTTTCAAATTCGTTTATTGTTTCTCTTGAAACAAAGGCATCCTTCATTTCATATTTTCCCTGCCATTTATCCTTGCCGTATTCGTGGTAAGCAAGAAATTCAAACACCGCAGAGGAAGTATCGAAACCGTCAAAAAAAGCGGCAAATTTCTCCGGGCAGACATTTACGCCGCCCACCACCGGCACACGTATATGAATCTGACGGCCGATTGAGAAGAAATACTCAAGATTTGCCTTTGTGTTTATATTTGAAGCGCCCGTCCACTTTCTGTGAACATCATCATCGGGGTGCTTGAAATCCATAATCAGATAGTCTATGTTTTCCGCAAGCTCTTTCAGAGCGGGAACCGAACCGTTGGTTTCAATGCAGGTATGAACCCCGGCTTTTTTCAGCTTTTTAAGAAGCTCACCGAGCTCTTTATATTGCAGGCAGGCTTCGCCCCCGGTGAAGGTAACGCCGCCCGAATCAAAAAACATCATCCTGCTTCTCATTATCTCGTCAAAAATCTCATCAACGGTAATATCCTTTGCCTTCGGGTTTTCAAGATGAATGCTGTCGGCGTTTGAACACCATTTACAGCGGAAATTACAGCCCTGCAAATGATAGACAAGACGGTTACCCGGGCCGTCCTGAGAATAATTAAAACCTTTTTGAAGTATTTTCAAATGAAATCACCCACCTTGCATTTTAGTATATTTTATTAATTAAGTCAACACATTTTGACAGTTGACTTTACAAATATGTAAATGTATAATCTAAACAGACCATTTTCAAGGCAGGTGAACCGGCTTATGCTTACGGAAATACACTTTGAGTCCGTTAACTCAACAAGCGATTATGCAAAAGAAAATGCCGTTTTGCTGCCGCTCCCCGCTCTCATTACCGCCGACGGGCAAACCGCAGGCAGAGGCCGCAGAGGTCACAGCTTCTTTTCACCGGAAAACACCGGACTTTACATGACGCTTGTTTTTGAAGCAAACGAAAGCTTCGGTCTTATAACCCCCGCCGCCGCAGTCTGCCTGTGTGAAGCGATAAAGGAAATCTGCGGGGTTGAAACCGAAATCAAATGGGTCAATGATATTTTTCTCAGCGGTAAAAAAATCGGCGGTATTCTTACGGAAAGATATGAAAGAAGCGGCAGATGCTATACCGCCGTCGGAATCGGGCTGAACCTTACGACAAAAAGCTTTCCTCCCGAAATCGGCGAAGCGGCAAGCCTCGGAAAATCCGTTGACAAATGCGCCCTTGCCCGCAGCGTTTCGGAAAAGCTTTTGAAAATGAACGAAAGTCCCGACAACGACCATATTCTTAATGAGTACAGAAAAAAGCTATTCGTTCTCGGCAAAGAAATTTCTTATGAAACAGGCGGCAAAGAAAAGCACGGGATTGCCGAAAGCATAAACGAAAGCTGTAATCTTATTGTCAGCTCGGATGGAAAAAAAATAATCCTTTCCAGCGGTGAAATATCAATAAAAATGAGGTAACGAAATGAAAAAAATCATAGCCGCCCTGCTTGCGGCAATCACGATAATATCCGTTTTTTCAGCCTGCTCAAAAAAGGAACAGACCGTTGAAACAAAAGAAGAAACAGCAACCGTAAAATCGGATGATGTGCTTATTTCCGAGTTCAAGGAAAACATTGAAACAAAAGCCGACGGAAAAACAACGGAAACCGACCCCATGACAGTTCAGGAAAAATCCGACGGTATCAGCGCCGTTGCCCTCTCCTCAAAGGTCAAGGCAGGTGAAATGGGTACCCTTACCATAATGGGAAGCCCGGAAAAAGAATTTTCTTTTTCCGTAACTGACATCGACTCAAACAAGCTTGAATTTGCGGGAACGGGAAACAAGACCTCCGACAAGGCAGGCTTTGCCTCCTGGGGCTTTACGGTACCCGAAAACTGCGGTAAAGGTCTTAAGGTCATAATCGTAAGAGAAGAAGGAACAGACAAATATCTGCAAACATCAATAACCGTTTACTGAGAAAATGAAGAAAAACATCACACCCGAAGAACAGCATAAAATCATGCTTGAGACCCCGGTTTTCAGACTGGTGGTCTCATTAAGCATACCCACTGCGGCCTCACAGCTCATGTCTGTCATTTACAATACGGCGGACACCTGGTTTGTTTCTCAGATAAGCACAAGTGCATCGGCTGCGGTAGGCGTTGTTTTTTCAGTAATGTCAATAATTCAGGCCTTCGGCTTCGGCATAGGCATGGGCACCGGAAGCCTCATTTCACGAAAGCTCGGTGAAAAGAAAGACGACGAAGCACGGGTCATAGCCTCAAGCGGATTTTTCGCCGCCATGCTTCTCGGCATTATCGTCGGCACAGTCGGTCTGATAACGCTGGCCCCGCTTATGCGTCTGCTCGGGTCAACGGAAACAATGCTCCCCTACTGTACGGCCTATGCAAAATACATTTTTCTCAGCGCCCCGGTCATGTGTGCATCCTTTGTGACAAACAGCATATTGCGCTCCGAGGGTGAAGCCACCTACTCAATGATAGGTCTTTGCAGCGGCGGCATATTGAATATGCTTCTTGACCCTCTGCTTATTTTTGTTCTTAAACTCGGCATTGCCGGTGCCGCCATTGCCACTGCAATAAGTCAGCTTTTCAGTTTCATTCTTCTTCTGCTCCCGTTTTTAAGAAACAGAAGCATTGTAAAGCTCAGATTTTCGTCGGTCAGCAAACGCCCCGGCACTTACGGCTTAATAATTGCAACGGGCATACCTACGGTTTGCAGGCAGAGCCTCGGCAGTGTTTCCTCTGCCCTGCTCACAAGAACCGCTGGGGTTTACGGTGACGCAGCGGTTGCCGCCGTCACCATTGCCACAAAGGTTTATATGCTCGTCAGAAATCTTGTTATCGGTATCGGCCAGGGCTTTATCCCCGTTGCAGGCTACAATTTCGGCGCCGGCAACAAAAAGCGCACAAAGCAGGCTTTTCTCAGCGCCGCATATATCGGCTCGGTGCTCTGTGTAATATGTACCCTGCTTGCTCTGATTTTCCCCGACGAGCTGATAAGGCTTTTCCGTGACGACCCTGCCGTAACTCAGGCGGGCAGTCAGATGCTCCGCTTTTTCTGTATATCAATGCCGTTCCTCGCCTATTCAACTTATGTAAATCAGCTTTATCAATCCCTCGGCTTCAAGGCAAAAGCCACCTTCCTTGCAAGCTGTCGTCAGGGCATATTCTTCATTCCTCTGATTTTTATTCTCTCTCATTTCTTCGGGCTTACGGGAATTGAAGCAACTCAGGCATTGTCGGATCTGATGACATTTTTCATATCGGTACCGTTCCACATTATGTTTTTCAGAAAACAGCTTAAAGAATAATAAATAACAAGATGCAGATTGAGAAAAGCTTCAATCTGCATCTTAATTTTACTTCTGAATGATTATTTTCGGCTTGCGGAAAAGGCTTCTGAAATAAGCGGCAAGTCTTGTAAAGAAATTCTTTCTGACCTTGATACTTTCAATTCCCGATGAAGCAATTTCCCTGCCCTGTTCATCAAGAAGCTTTGCTTCAACGGTGTAATCATTGCCGGCTGACGAAGCCGAATATTCTTCACTATCGGCATTTTTATCCTGTTTTCCGTTGATAAACCAGCAAATCTTACAGCCGTCAACGGGATTTTCAACTTCGGCGGTAAATTTCACCTGAGCCATATAAGGCACCTTAAGCTGCGAGGTAAAGCCGATAATTTTAATTGTCGGTCTGTCAACATAAACCGCATTTACCGTAATGTCGGAAAGAGTAAGCTCATATTGCTCCCAACGGCCGTATTTACCGTCAACCTCTGGAACCTCCGGCTCGGAAATGCTCTTGTTTTTTATCGTAAACGGTATGTCGGCAACCAACTCACCGTCGGCAAAGAACCGGGCATGATATTCGGTCGGTGTATATACGGCTTCAATAACAATATCCGAAGCCTTGATTTCATAACTGCTCCACTGACCGGAATACCCCTCCTTATAAGGCACATCCGGCATGGCAAGGGAAATCGTTTCAACGGTAAATTCACTCTTTTGAATGATTATTCCGTCAGCTTTGAAATAAGCGGTATAAACCTCGGCAGTATAAACCGCATTTACGGTTACTCCGCCGACACCGAGATAATACCCGCCCCACTTTCCGGCGTAACCGTATTTTTTCGGTACAGCGGGTTCAACTATTGTCGGGTTTTCAACGGTGTATTCCTGCTCGGAAACGGTTTTTCCCCCGGCAACAAAAACAGCCTTATAAACAATCGGAGTATATACCGGTCTTATAATCAGAGGGTCACCTGAAACATTCCTTGTTTCCCATACGCCTGTGTAACCGGGTCTTTCGGGAACGGCGGGGGCATTGATTTCGTCAGTTGATGTCATTATGTTATTGCAGGCTCTGACATCAACTAGCTCTCCGAGATAAACATAATATGCAGGCTTTTCACTGCCGGTAAAGCTTGTATTCTTATCGGTCCAGCAGGCTTTTGCATCAATATTATCCGCTATCTTTACGGTTTCGCCGCCGATAAGCTCTTTTTTGACTCCGTTTTCTTCATATATCCATCCGATAAACACCTTACCGTCCTTTTCGGGTACGGGAAGTGAAGAGTAAACCGAATCGTAGGTATATTTTTCTGATGTCTTGTCACAGTAACCTCCGTTTGCGTCAAAGGAAACCGTGTATTCGTTCGCTGTCCAGTGAGCATAGCAGGTCATATTCGAGGTGATTTCCACCTTATCCCCTGCATTGACCTTACTTCCGCCGCTTTGCTGAGTAAACCAGCCGTTGAAAGTATATCCCTCACGGGTAACGGTTGGCAGAGTCGGGTAGGATGAAGCATATTTTACTTTAACCGAAGTGCTTTCGGGCTTGCCGCCCATGGCGTTAAAGGTCACGGTATAGGTATTTGCCTCCCATTTTGCGGTAAGGAAAGCATCCTTATTTTCCGTATAATCTCCGCCGGGCTTATAGCTCTTGCCGCTTGTTCTTTCCACCCATGCCGTCATTGTATAACCCGTTCTCGAGGGCACCGAAGTCGAAAGCTTTAAGGTTTTACCATATTCCTTTACCTGTGCGGCAGGAGCAAAGCCGTAATCACTGAAATATTTAACTTCATATTTCAGCGGCTCCCACAATGCTTTGAGAGAAAGGCTTGCATCCTTTCTGTAAACCGCACCGGCCTGATATATATTACCGCTTGTGTCCTTCCAGCCCTTGAAGGTATATCCTGTCTTCGTGGGCTCTTCGGAGGGGATTTTATAATCCTTGCCGTATTCTTTAACGGCATCCTCGGGAATGTTGCTTCCGCCGTCACCGTCATAAGTAATTCTTATGCTCCAGTGTGCATAGACGGTTATCGTTCCTCTCGGCTCTTCTCCGAGAGTTTCGCAGATTTCTTCTCGGGTGCTGTTCTCCGTGACAAGTATTCCCTTGCCGTTTTCTTTCTCCGTAAACCAGCCGTCAAAGGTAAATCCGTTTCTGTCGGGGGTCGGAAGAGTGCCGTATTTTTCATTGTATTTTCTGTTGAAATCGGAGCCTCTTACCGTTCCTCCGTTGGGGTTGAACGAAATTCCGTAAGGCTTGGCTTCCCAGTCGGCATAAAGCCTTAACGATGCATTTACGTTTCTGTGCGTGGTGCTGACGGAATATTTTTCTCCGCTGCCGTCCTTCTCCGTATTCCAGGATTCGAAGGTATAACCGGCTCTCGCGGGTTTATCAAGAGGAATTTTGAAAGAATCGCCATACTCATAAATAATGGCTGCAGGCGCATTTTCGCCGCCGTTGGGGTCAAAAGTAACGGTAAATACCTTCTTTTTCCAATGGGCGTAGAAAGTTGAATAAGAGCCCATATTATGAATGTTATCTGCGGTTATCTGACTGCCGTCGGTGTCATCGGTAAACCAGCCGACAAAATCATAGCCCTCTTTTACGGGAGTTTCAAATTTTTCAATTGTGGTTTCCGAGGTAACGGATGCACTTACGCTCGTTCTGCCGGATGAGAATTTACCGCTGTTTGCATCAAGCTTCACGGTGTAAGATGAAGTTCCGTGAGTGTAGCCGCTGCCGCAATCATAAGGAGCTATTTTAATATTGGTAAAGCTGCTCTTAAGGGTGGATTTTGAAACAGAAGCATCCCACCTGATAATACAGTGGTGGTCCCAGTTACAGTCGGTTATATAAACCGTATCGCCGCTTACACCGATAACATAAACGGAGTGGGTATCATTTCTGTATCTTATAACATCCCCGGCCTTGACATTATCTATTTTTGAAGAATAAGAGCTTGAGCTCCAGCCGCCGGAGCCGCTTGTGCAGTAATAACCCGTCACATCATAGGCGCATTTGTAGGCGTAGCCCATGCACTGAATGGCAGAGTTGAAAGAGTTACAGCCGCAGCCGCCGTCGTACTCACATCCGCTGTCATGGTGAGTACAGGCTTTTGATGTATAGCCGTTGGGATTATTTGAAGATGAACCAACATGATTCCAGTATTTGCCCGCAGGGAACTTATTCTGCAAAGTGTTGAGATACATGGACTGAGTGGATTTATTCAGCGTTTTATCCTCTTCCGGATGAGCAACAACGGGAATTGCATCACCGAGGTCGGAGCGGAAATTAACATTTTCCTCTGTTTTTCCGGTAATCAGATCAAGAGTATAAATATATTCTTCATCCGTCATATAGGAAAGCTTTGTGTTGCCGTCAAGCCAGAAGCTTGACACCTTTTCGGGCAGGTCAAAAGCACCCGCATTATTTCCTCTTTGACTGAGCTTATATATTTTACCGTCCGAAAGAGCATAAAATCCGTTTTCGGAGGCGGAAAAACGCTCGACCTTACAATCGAATGCACAGAAAAGCTCATCTTTTCCGCTGTCAACATCTATCTTTCTTATTTCATCGCCTTTTGAAACATAGAGGTTATCATCAAAGAAAAGAACTCTGCCGACGGCATAAGAAGTAAAATATTCTCTTTCAAAATTCTCTGCGTTCTCACGGCAGGCATAATTACCGTTTTCGGTATCGACAAGATAGTAATAATCACCGGCATAACATTCACTGTCACCGTTGACAAAGGGGGCATTCACATCGGCATAAACCGTATAAGGCAAAGCTGCCCCGAGAAGGAGCACAAGCAAAAGAGAAAGCACGGTCAATTTCTTTTTCATAGTTTTTATCCTTATATATCAGAATTTTTGATAAAGCCATATATTGACAGATTTTTAATGTATTATACTATAGGTTGTATATAAAACACAATAGTTTTTATTGTAAATTTTTTCTGCGGCTCTTATTGAAGCCTTATAAACGGTGTGATATAATCAGTAACAGACCAATGTGAAAGGATAATGAAAATGGAAAAATACGCAAGATTCAAATATCAGCCCTGCATTCCTCTCGGCAAAGACGGCAGATGCGTTACAGCCTCAAAGGAACACGCACAAGTTTCAAGGCAGGCGGCAAGTGAAGGTATGGTCCTGCTGAAAAACACCGGCAAAGCCCTCCCCCTGAAGCCGGGTGAAAAGATTGCTCTTTTCGGAAAGGCCACCATTGAATATATCAAGGGCGGCGGCGGAAGCGGCGATGTTTACTGCCCTTACATCCGCAATGTTTATGACGGCTTTGCTCAGAAAGAAAAAGAGGGAAAAATCAGCATATATGAGCCGCTTATAGATTTTTATAAGGATTATGTCGAGCGCGAAGAAAAAGCCGTTCCCACCCAGGAACAGATAAATAAAATCTGGGATGTTGTCAACGCCATGGAATTTTGTCAGAAGCGTGACGATATGACCTATGACACATTTTTCAGTATGCACGTCAGAGAAGCAAAGGTCCCCGATGAGCTTATTGACGATGCCGCCGAAAACGCCGATACAGCCGTTATAACTCTTTCAAGGTTCTCAGCCGAAGGTACGGACAGACGCCCCGTCGGCGAAGATTATTACCTCTCGGAGCTTGAAAAAGAGCTGATAACCAAGCTCACCGAAAAATTCAAAAAAGTAATCGTTGTTCTTAACACCGGAGCCGTGGTTGACTGCGAATTTCTTGCGAAAAATGACGGTGTTGACGGAATTCTTCTTGCCTGGCAGGCAGGTATGGAGGGCGGAGCGGCCATTGCAGACATACTCTGCGGTGATGTCAACCCCTCCGGAAAGCTGCCGGACACCGTAGCAAAATCCTACGAATGCTTCCCCGGCGTAAAGGATTTTTCCGAATGCTTTGACCACCTTGATTACAGCGAAGATATTTATGTCGGCTACCGCTATTTTGAAACAATACCCGGTGCAAAAGAAAATATCCGCTACCCCTTCGGCTTCGGTCTTTCTTACACGGAGTTTGAAATTTCAGGCCTTGTTTGCGGCTCCGACGGCAAAAAAATAACAGCCGCCGTAAATGTGAAAAACATCGGCCGGGCAGAAGGAAAAGAAGTTATTCAGCTTTATTACAGCGCCCCTCAGGGCAAGCTCGGCAAGCCTTCCAAAGAGCTTGCGGCATTTGAAAAGACAAAGCTTCTTGCCCCCGGTGAAAGTCAGACCGTTGCACTGAGCTTTGACATTGCCGATATGGCAAGCTTTGACGACACGGGCAAAATCGCAAAATCCGCTTATGTGCTCGAAAAGGGCAGCTATTCATTCTATATCGGTAATTCCTCTCAGTCCCTTATCAAAGCAGAATTTGAGCTTTCGCTTGCCGAAGACAAAACCGTTTTGCAGTGCAAACAGTATTGCAAACCCTTTGCACTTAAAAAGAGAATGCTGTCAAACGGAAGCTTTGAGGCTCTTGAAACCGGAGAAGCCGTGTATTTTTACGGTGACACCGGAAATATAAAATACGAATTCAAAGACACCTGCATTCCTTTCGACAAGGTCGGCGAAGAAATCAGCCTTTCCGATTTCACAGATCAGCTCACCGTTGACGAGCTTAAATATCTTGTCGGCGGTCAGGCCCCCACAGGCGTTGCCAACACAGGCTGTTTCGGAGGCATAAACAGGCTGAATATTCCTGCCGTACCCACGGCAGACGGCCCTGCAGGTCTCAGACTTGAGCCGAAAACGGGAATAAACACCACCGCTTTCCCCTGCGCAACTCTTCTTGCCGCAACATGGAACACGGAGCTTTGCCGTGAGGTCGGTGCCTGCGCCGCTTCCGAGCTGAGAGAAAACAATCTCGGCGTATGGCTTGCACCCGCGCTCAACATCCACAGAAATCCTCTCTGCGGCAGAAACTTTGAATATTTCTCCGAGGACCCCGTTCTTGCGGGAAAATGTGCAGCGGCGGAAATCAGAGGCATTCAGTCACAAAAGGTTGCAGTTTCCATGAAGCATTTTGCCTGCAACAACAAGGAGGCCAACCGCTTCGGCTGTGACTCAAGGCTTTCCGAAAGAGCATTGAGAGAGATTTATCTCAAATGCTTTGAAATTGCCGTTAAGGAAGCAAATCCGTACACGGTAATGTCTTCATATAACCTCATCAACGGTCTGCACACCTCCGAAAACTGGGAGCTTCTCACGGGTATTCTCCGTAACGAATGGGGCTTCAAGGGCATGGTCGTAACAGACTGGGGCGTAAAAAATGACCCCGTTAAAGAGGTCAAAGCAGGCAACGATATGAAAATGCACTGCGGTTACCCCGACGACCTTCAAAAGGGACTTGATGACGGCAGAATAACCCCGGAAAATCTTAAGCTTTGTGTAATGAGAATACTTGATATGTTCACCAGACTTTCATAAACCAAAATAACATTTCACCCCTGCGGAATTGAATCCGCAGGGGTGATTTAATGTACTTTAGAATTTAACTGTTGTTGCTCCCCACTTGAAGAAGTTGAAGATAAATCCGAAGAAAGCAAACACCTTATCCAGGAACTGATTGGGAACCTTGATTGTCGCCTGCTTTTCACTGAGCACCTTATCTCCGCTGAGAACCTGAACAGTGAAGGTTTTGTTGTCCTTAAGCCGTCCGAAATTCTTTGATGCTTTACCGTCAACAACGGGAACAATACTGTTGTCAATCTTGACGGTGCAGCCTGCGGGAAGGTCGCTGAGAGCGATTTCGGCCGTTACATCCTTCTTGTAACCTGCATTCCGTGTGCCGAGGTCACGAAGCGTGTATTTAACGTTGCTGCCGGGTTCTTCGGTATTTCCACCGGGCTCATCGGTGTTACCGCCGGGCTCATCGGTGTTACCGCCGGGCTCCTCGGTTTCGGGCTTGGGATCGGGAACATTGTTTTCAAGAGCAACGCCTACAACTCCGGGTGAAACATAGCTGTATTCATTTTCACAGGGAGCAGTGCTCTTGCTCATAAAGAGCATGGCATTCTGTAATTCGGTTGCGGTAAGTGTTACAAGCGAAGGCTGAACATCGCCGCTGTAGCTGCCTGCCGAAACCTTAACATTGCAGAGAGCAACCGTGTTTCCGGGGCCGTTCTGAATGTAAATCATTCCGTCACTGCCCACCTTGTCGGAAATATCAAAATACATTTCCGTTCCGCTCTTCACCTTACATTTAATGCCGTCTCTCTTTCCGGATGTGGGGTAAACATCAACGTCAGAATCTCCGGTAACAGCTCTCATGGAAAGCATTACGGTTATTCCTGATCTGTAACCGTCAATCTTAAGGGCGGTCTTTCCGCCGCCGGCAAGATAAACCTCGTTTATGGGGCTTGAAACATCTGTGTTGATGCTGTAACCGGTATATTCCGCAACATCATCACCGCTTCTTGTAAACTGCTTGATGTTATAGAAAGAAGCGTTCTTTTCATCCTCATTGTAACAAGCATCATAGCCGTTTGCATAAGTACCGCTTGTCTCTGCGGGATTATAAACTCTGATACCGTCAATATAACCGTAAAGTGTAGCGGGCTTTGCCGTTGACTTGTTAAGAGAAGCTCTGTTTTCGCTTTCGGTCTTAAGCTCTGCCGAGCCTGTACCGCCGTTGAATACGGAATTTTCGTCAACCCACTGAAGATCAAAGAGCTTATCGTTGACCTGAAGACCGAGAGCTTCAATTTCATCGGCAACCGCACTCTTGGCAAGAGGTTCACCGTTTGAGCTTGCGGCAAGCTCTTCCATCCAGAGAGCATAAACCTGAACAAGATATGTTCCGGTTTCTTCCGTTGTGAAGTGATAAACGGGAACCTGACGAAGAAGGTCAAGCGGGGTTTCCTGACCGGGCTTTTTAATCTTCATATCGGTTTCCATATAGGTATCGACTGCAGAATTTGCAACCGGGATATAGCTATCGCCGTCTTTGGCCCATACATAAACCATCAGCACGGCATTTTCGTTACCGCAGGCTGAATAAAGGTCAAAGCCTTTTCCGGTGTATGTATATTCGGCGGTCTTGCTGACCTGATTTGCGGCATTAACAGCAACTCTCATGGCATATCCGTTTGAGAATGACTGAGCATTATATTTATTGCTCTGACCCATGTAGCCGTAAGGAGTGTCAACCTCCTCGGTTGCTTTTCCGTCGCCGAGGGCAGTAACTTCCGCCCAGGATGCTGCACCATCAACTTCGGTACCTATCGAAGAGCCGGAATAATTAAACTGCTTTTCGTCATAGTAAACGGAGTTTGCGGGAACAAGAACTATTTCACCGCCGATATACTGATCATAATTATTATCGGCATAATGGTATTCATAGTACAGCTTCTGGCTGACCGTCAGAGATTTAATGCTTATCTTAAGAAGAGCATCTTCCTTTGAATATCTCTGATTAGATTTTTTGCCGCCCAGTTCAACTTTATATGCACTGTTTTCAACACTTTCAACACGACTTGACAAGGATGAACTCGTTGTTGATGTGCCGAGCGTCCTGCCGCTCTTGATACTTGTGCCGAGTCTTACACTGCCTATGGTAGTATTGCCGTCCTTAATCTTACCGTCTTCAAGGAATGTATCATTATCCTTAAGAAAATGTCTTATGATAATGACATCAGACATGTTATCCGAGGTGAAGTCATAAGGAATATATACATTATTTGCTACTACCTTTTTCCACTTTGCGTAAAGCTTATATGAACCGGAAGGCGTATATCTGTCTGCTCCGTGGTTTTTGCCTTCTCCACCGGCGGGAACAGTCAAGCCTTCATCCTCATACCATCCTTCAAAGGTGTAACCAAGCTTTGCGGGTGAGGGCAGTATAATCTGACCTGTTGACCATACCGCATAAAGGTTGACATCCTTTTCGTCAACATCGGTAAAGTCGGGATAAGCCGTACCCGCCTGATACTTAACTGAAGGATTGATTTCGGTGTCAGACCATCCGAGGAAGGCGCAGGAAACTATGGACTTTGCGGTTCCGTTTCCGGCATTGGCTCCGTTATACTCAAACGTGATCGTATAATTATTTGTGAAAGCACTGCCGTCCTTAAGAACCTTATCACCGCCGTAGGTGAAACGCTCGGGGGCCGGGCCTCCGGTTGCGTTTGCATCACCGGAATTATAAATTACATTATAATGATTTGTGTGGAAATAAAGCCAGATCTTGGTTTCGCCTTTTGATGTGGTTGTGCCCGTGATCGTGTTATATTCACCGCTTTCGGTAAGTGCGGGAAGAATTTCGCCAAAATCATCGCCGTACTGAACACGGTAGCCCTCATAGGTTTTACCCGTCATTTGTTCAAGGTTTGAAACGCTGAACTCAGCACCCCAGGGATAATCCTTGTAAAAATCGGTTATTCCTTTTTCAATGTAGTCGGGCTTTCCATCCTCTTTGATGCAAACATCTATTTTACCAAATCCTTCAATATTTCCGGATTCCACTCCGTCAAGAACACCGTTTACATCAAAATAAACCGATTTATTTCTCCAGTGAGCATACAGTCTGATGTAACCGTTGCTGTCTGTATTTGATTCATGGAAAACATTGTTTGTGGGAGTACCGTCGGCATTATAATATTTGACAGATGAGGACTCGGGGGTACCGTTCGGAGTATTATAGTAGCCGAGGAATGTATAGTCACCCCATGAGGGAACTTTTACATTCTTCCTCATTGCACTGTCATACGTCTGGTTTTCAAAGCCATGATACAAAGCTACATCAACCGAGAAGAGAAGCTTATCACCTTTATCAACATTAGCATAAATATCAAAAAATATTACACTGTCTGTTAAGGGGCTGAAATAAAAATCTCCGTTGGATGTAGATGATTTTGAAGTTATATCTTCAGCAAAATAACTGTTATACAACTTGTTTTCATTAGGCTTAGTAAACTTAGCCCTTACCGGTGAAGAGCCACCGTTTCTGTTTGCACTCATGTAAAGCCAAAGACCACTTCCGCCCATTCCGTAGCCACTATAATTAACAGGATCAACATTTGTATTCAAATTTTTTGCTTCAAATATGTAATCGCCTGCGTTCCAAGTTGCACCTGTAAGAATATACGGGTCTTTACTATCTGAACCGGGTTTTCCTCCGATACCTATAACTCCGTTATCATACTTGTATGTTACACCATCATTTGAAAACGTACCGGACGTATTACTTACATCTTGATTAAAGCAAACACTTGCACTATCAAAAAGATTATATCCGTAACCGTCCATCTGCTCATCAAATGTAACGGTATAGGTCTTTGCTCTCCACTGTGCATAGAGTTCAAATTTTTCGCCGGGTTCAAGGTCATTGGGAGTAATTGATACGGTTTGACCCGGATAATACGGATTATTATATCTGTCAGTCCAGAACGCAAACTCATAACCCGCTCTTGTCGGCTGCTGAGTGGGAACCGTAATTGTTGTGCCATACGCTTTCTTTACAGGAGTCCATGCACCGAAAGCATCGGCAGGGCTTGTTGATGTGCCCATAGTGTTGAATTCAACACTGTAAACAGGTCTGATATGGAATTTTACCGTTCTGCCGTCAACGGGAATATTGGCACTTCTCGTTTCGCTTGTTTCAAAGCTGGCGCCGTTATTTACGCTGAGAATATACTTATCCTTGTCAATTATCTCAGCCCTAATAGTATATTGAGTTTCAAATGTATTATTTTCAGTATAGGTATCAACTGCACTTGCGGAAATCTCGGCAGTAATATAGGCCTGAGCCATACCTTTTGCCTTAACTTCGGTAATACTAACTTCCTTTCCGGATGCATCTGTCATATCCCATGCTAAATTAAGCGGATATTTATTAATCGTCCACTTTGCATAAAGATTTACAGTTCCGCCGTTTACTGCCGTAAGATTAATTACAGACTGCTTGTTGGTGTAAACGACTGCTCCGTTTGCAGAGGCAGCCCATCCTGCAAAGCTGTAGCCTGTCTTTGTAAATCCGTTGGCTGTCAAAGCCTTTGCCGTATCATAAGTATGGCTTGAGCTTGTCATTGAACCACCGTCATTACCGTTGCCGTTATAAACAACCGTGTATGTATTTGCAGTCCAGTGAGCATAAAGTGTTTTACTTGAGGGGAAATACCAACCGGTAGCCGCCGTTCCGTCAGCTTTAATAATCTGAGTGCCACCGGATTTTTCCGTATAATAACCCTGGAAAGTCCAGCCCGTAAGAGACGGTACTGTAATGCTTCCCGGTTTTGCTGCAAATACTACCGAAGCTGATGGAGTTCCCTGAGCAGGATTTGACGAAGCATTGGAAGGTTTATTTACATCGTATGTTATTGAATACGAAATCGGAGACCAGTGAGCATAAAGGGTTCGGTTTGATGTGGGAGTGAATGTCGTTACCTTATTTCCGCCGGAAGCAGCATCATACCAACCGTTGAATGTATAACCCGGTCTGTCCGGACCCGAAGGAACGGTAAGAGATGCCAAAGTCCAGTTTGCTTTCAAAGTAACCGTTGCACCCTGTGTGGTTGAAAGATTTAAAATATCCTTTACGGGAGCACCGTTTGAGTCCACCTTATAGAACAAAGGTGTACCGTCAGCAGCATAAGAAATTCTGTTTTCTGTACCGTTAACTGTCCAACTGACATAATGATTGATAAGATTAAGCTTGTTATAACCAAAAGCATTAAGCAAATCACCATATTTGTTGGCATAATAAGGTCCGCTGAAAGCAGTGGGACCGTAAGCAGTACCGTTATAGGTATATGTGCTTGTGTCTTCCCAACCGTTCATTGTTGCCGTGGCAGTCTGAGTGGTATGAGTTGCGGCAGTATACGGGCTTCCGTCAGTCTTTGCCATACCGGTGTCGTTGGTATTATAGGTTACGGTGTATTCTCTCTTGAGCGTGCTTGCAGGAACAACGGTCTCATCAAATGTAAAGGTTCCGTTAGACATATTTCCGCTTGTTGCACCGTTTCCGTCATATTTTACGGTGTAAGTAACGGGTGTCCATTGAGCGGTAAGGGTTGCACCGTCTTTCTGATCCCAGCTTCTTGCAGAAGTACCGTCAGCGTTGTAATACCGAACATCACCTAAAAAATAACCGTTAAAATTATAACCGTTTCTTCTCGGTGGTGTAACGGTTGTCATATTGGCACCAATTTTAAGAGTATATGCCGCCTGAGTTGTATAAGCACCGTTCATGTTAAAATTGACTGTTGACTGTTTCGGGGTATAATGGAATTTGAAGGTAAGATCATTTGCATTGATGTTTTTAACTTTTTTGCCGCCATCAATATCTTCAGGGGTTGCCGAACCGTAATTTGAAACATCGACTATACCTGTAAATGTATAACCGGAAATATCGTTCTTTGTTGCAGTTACAGTGTCGCCGAATTTATAAGATATTGTTTCTCTGGCTTGAATTGTTGTCGGAATTTCTGCATTGGCATCATCATCCCAGAAAATTGCAGTGGCAGTACTAGTTGCTTTAAGATTATTGATAGCAGTCTGTAATGTGCTCTCAACACTACCTAAATCCGAAACAGTAGGATCACCGAGTTTGGCATAAGCATTTTGAAGAGCTGTCTGATATGCAGACCAAAGGTCTGAAGGATAACTTGTTGAAGGCTTAAGTTGAGTAGCAATTGTTGAACGAAGAGATTTCTTATTGACCGCGGTTATTTTTATTGGTGCATATAAACTGTTAGCAACATACGCATAGTTTTTACCCTCCCTATGACCATGAGCATAACCATGAACAGCAAAATTATATGTATTATTTCCACTAATTGAATAAGAAACGGAACCACTATAAATTGATCCATAAGAAGAATACGAATCACCAGAAATTTTTAAATCCGCATTTGCTCCATTATATATTTTGTCTGGTCCTTTATAATCTTCATGTGACGGATTAGCATTTTCATGGTTTGTAGGATCACCAGCTGAACATCCCATATAGCAAGTACCGGTGTACTTTGTGAGATAATAAGTTTTCATTTCATTGACATGTTCGGTATCTGTCAAATAAAATCCACATTTAACATTCGGAATTTGATTTATATTTGTATAACGTGAACTATCGGCTATTAATGAAGCTGTTGCACCATAAGCAAAACATGTTCTCCAGGCGGAACCGGTAGATTTATACCTCATTCTTGCAAATGTCGCATTTGAGGATACAGAAGTAAACCAACCTTGAGGATCAGATTTACCACCTGTAGCCGTAATTCCATTAACCATAGGATCAAACATAGAAGTATTAGGAACATAAATTCCTTTTTCATCCGGATCTTGACCAGTAATATTGCGGTTATCAATATTACTTTGTGTAACATAGGAAGCTACACCATTTATGCCTTGCCACCAAAGGATGGAGCCAACATAAATACTCTCACTACTTAAACCACTAGTATATCCATTTCCTGCTTCTGCCATTGCACCAGTAGTACCTGTGTATGGTGAATAAGCAGTAGTATAAGCATAAGAAGTATAATTTACACTGCCAACCGTATATGTAAATGTCCATTTAAGCTGTTTTGTGCCGGTACCTATGCCGGTTGAAGCAGCAAGTTCAGAACTGAGGTTGCCGGAAAAACCGGTTTCAGAACCATTATTAACCGAAATACCGCTTACGGATGAATCAGAAAGTGTCGCTTTGATATTTGTGGCACCAGAGCATGAGAAATAAACCGAACCGGTGGAAGAAGCACCGGATTTAGCCGCACCGGATGAATCATTATTTAAATAAAATTCAAATGTCTTCTTATCTGACGGCTTAACATAAACCGTATCGGGAACAATAATAGTAACATCAGGAGCATCCGTTGAAACGCTCAACGCCGCTTTGGCATTGATTCCCGTTGAAAGGAATATAGCTGTGCCGACACCGCAAACCATTACGGCGGCAAAAATCAAGCTCACCACCCTTTTCAGTTTCAGATTAGTTTTTGATTTTTTCATCATAAACCCACCTTTTATATAAATTCGTAATTATATATAAACCAATAACTATTGGTATATGACAATTTTTGTAGGGATTGGTGACCCCACCAATCCGGCACGGCGGTACGCCGTGAGTCAAATTGAAATGTAAATCGGTTTTTATCCTCCGGATATCCTTATTGCGGAGCGATGGGGTCATCGCTCCCTACAAATCCGGAACATCGTTACACCATGAATTAAATTGAATTGTAAATTGATTTTTTATCCTCCGGATATCCTTGCTGCGGAGCGATGAGGTCATCAATATCCGGAACATCATTACACCATGAATTTAATTGAATTGTAAATTGATTTTTTTTCCTCCGGATATCCTTATTGCGGAGCGATGGGGTCATCGCTCCCTACATTTTATATATAAAAACCAATACCCATTTATGACAATTTTGTAGGGATTGGTGACCCCACCAATCCGGCACGGCGGCACGCCGTGAATCAAATTGAAATGTAATTCGGTTTTTATCCTCCGGATATCCTTGTTGCGGAGCGATGGGGTCATCGCTCCATACATTTTATATATAAACCAATACCAATTTATGACAAGTTTGTGTAGGGATTGGTGACCCCACCAATCCGGCACGGCGGTACGCCGTGAATCAAATCAAAGTGCGAATCGGTTTTTATCCTCCGGATATCCTTATTGTGGAGCGATGAGGTCATCGATATCCGGAACATCGTTACACCATGAATTAAATTGAAATGTAATTCGGTTTTTATCCTCCGGATATCCTTATTGCGGAGCGATGGGGTCATCGATATCCGGAACATCATTACACCATGAATTTAATTGAATTGTAAATTGATTTTTTATCCTCCGGATATCCTTGTTGCGGAGCGATGAGGTCATCGCTCCCTACATTTTATATATAAACCAATACCCATTTATGACAATTTTGTAGGGATTGGTGACCTCACCAATCCGGCACGGCGGTACGCCGTGAATCAAATTGAAATGTAATTCGGTTTTTATCCTCCGGATATCCTTGCTGCGGAGCGATGGGGTCATCGCTCCCTACAAATCCGGAACATCATTACACCATAAATTTAATTGAATTGTAAATCGGTTTTTATCCTCCGGATATCCTTGTTACGGAGCGATGAGGTCATCGATATCCGGAACATCATTACACCATGAATTTAATTGAATTGCAAATTGATTTTTTATCCTCCGGATATCCTTATTGCGGAGCGATGGGGTCATCGCTCCCTACATTTTATATATAAACCAATACCCATTTATGACAATTTTGTAGGGATTGGTGACCTCACCAATCCGGCACGGCGGCACGCCGTGAATCAAATTGAAATGTAAATCGGTTTTTATCCTCCGGATATCCTTGCTGCGGAGCGATGGGGTCATCAATATCCGGAACATCATTACACCATGAATTTAATTGAATTGCAAATTGATTTTTTATCCTCCGGATATCCTTGTTGCGGAGCGATGGGGTCATCGCTCCCTACACGATTAATAATCATTACCTTTGCCGATTAACCATTTAATCGGATTATCCTCTATGTATTGCCAAATATTTTCGTATGCTTTATCGCTGTCAATAACCTTATCATATGACATATTCTGCCATATTGATACCCCTGTTTCTGCCGTTACACTTCGCTTGAATGCCTTTATCATTTGTAAAACCGATGTTTCATTTCTTTCCGAAATATCAATCAACAAATGCAAATGATTCGGCATAATAACATATTTTATTTTTTCAACACCGGGGTAATGCTCAACAATACCGTTTATGTGCTTTTCAACGATTCTTCCGTATTCACTAAGTCTGATATCCGCCGAAAAACTGTCTGCTGAATATTTTATCTCGCTTAATATTTCTTTCTTATCTTTGGTACATATTGTAATAAAATAAGCGTATGCTTCGCCGTAATCAAAGTTTTTTAGCCGATGATTCTTTCGTGTCGGATATTTCTCATTCATTTCACACTATCTTAACTTCGATTTCGCCGGTGACCTCATAAATCGTCACTCTGTACAGTGAACCGTATTCAACATTGATTTCCACTTTATGGTCACCGAGAAGATTATTCCCGTCATATTCGGCGGATTCGACTTTTCCGGACTGGTTATTAAACTTAATCACAAGCTCTTTATCTGCATCTGAATTAAGGGAGCTTCCCTCAACATCAATACTTGTTTTTTTGTTGCCGATATTTTCGCTCTTAAGCTCACTGCCTTCCTGGATAAGACTGCAAATAAAGGTCGAGCCGTCAAAGGTAAGGTGAAATTCGTTTGTTTTGCCGCTGAGAGAGTCAATCTTGCTTTCGGAAAGCATTGCTCCTATCTCATTTGCCGCCGATTTTGCTCTTGCTTTATAAACGCTGGCAAGAGGGCCGACACAAACGACCACAAGTGCGCCCATAAGAGCAATAACTATAAGCAGCTCAACAAGAGTAAAGCCTTTATTGTTTTTTATTGATTTTTGCATTTTAATCACCCTCATAAAAGGAATACTGAATACTGAATAGGCAATAAAGCTTATTGCTTATTCACTGTTCATATTCTCAGAATTCTCACCTTTTCCCTCCCCCTTAAGGAGAGGGAAAAGGTTTTTTGTTTGTTATCTGAGGTAAAGAAGGTCGGTAAGACTGATTACAATTGCGGCATCACCGAGGTTATTTTCGGCAGCCACGCCGAGAGGTCCGTTACGGCCGTCATAAGTGAAGTAAACAAATTTTTGTTCCTTCATAGTCTCCATATCATCCGGCTTGGCTATTGTTCTGACATATTTGTCGTTGATAACCTTATCATGGTTTTCTTCGGTTCCGATTATATAGAAAATTACATTGCCGTCTTCACCGTAAGTGAAGTAAACCGGAGCTCCGTAATCTTCACTTTCTTCATCCGTGATGTAATAGGTCTTGTAAACAGGCTTTCCGTTAACAAGCATATCCTTATCGGTATCCATGGTGAAGAATGTGATGAGGTTATTATTTGCATCATAGAAATATGATGCCTCAACATACTTGTCTTTACCTTCGGTAAGGAATGCGGAAAGGTTTACATTGCCGCCGGTGGGCTTGCCGTCCTCGCCGATTGAATCCTTATAAGCAACCGTATCATTGGCTTTGACCGTATAGGTAAAGGATTCAATTTCTCCGCTGCCGTAGGCTTCGCCTGCCGCAATGCGCTCCTCAAGGGCCTGCTTATCCTTGTCGGTAAGCTCAACATGGATGTAAAGTGTTTCTTCACCCTTCTTGACAGTTCCGTTATCGTCAATCATAGAGTCGAGAATTGTCTCGGGAATATCCATATAATAAAGGTCGTTGGGAACTATATCACCGAGATCTGCGGGCTTTGTCCTCTCCTGATCCTTATAGGCCTTAATATCGGTAACAGGCTTTTCCTTACCGTCCTCAAGGATGTAGAAGGAAACCTTTCTGTGGCTGGTTTCATCAGCCGTTGCGGCAATACCGCTGATCTTGAAGTGAAGGTAATCTGTCCAGATAACATAATCGTTGTCAACAAATACACGGTCTTCAACAACATTGTCACCGCTGGTCGTAAGGTCGGTATTTTCATCCTTTGCACCGGAAAGAACAATGTAATCCTGAATTGTTACACTGTCTTTCTCATAGAATCTGACCTTGGGAACCTTACCTCCGGTACGGCTTGAAGCAACTATCGTGTTAAGGAAGAGCTTTGCTTCAAAGATGCTGAATGTATTTGTATGTCCTGCACCTGTGTAGGTTGCATTGCCCTTGGTGTAAACATAATAGGCATTCTTACAGTCGTTGCGGACCGAGCCGAACTCGGCACTCTTATCATCGCTGCCTGACGGAGCAAGACAATACCAGACCGTTGCGCCTTCATTGTCGGCGTTGGTATTAAGGTTGACCTGGAAATACTGCTCATGGGTCTGCTTGATATTTACATTGCTGTCGGCATGAACAACACCGCTCTTACCGGGTTCATAGGTAACATAAGGTGTAATATTCTCGCCGTTGATATCGTAGGGATAAGTCGTAATCTGACCCTTATTGACCTGAGTGGCCTTATTTGTGCTGTAAGTAGAGCTTGCATCTTTGCGGAAACGCTTGATTGCGTAGGTCGTGAAGCCCTGAGCAAAGCAGGTTGTTTCAAGCTTACTTGAGCCGGGTTCCCAGGCAATACTGTAACCATTGTATTCAAGGTCAAGTACATTACAGGCAACGGGATATGCTTTATTTTTCTCGAGGAATCTTTCCCTCTCGGATGAGGTTTCAAGTGCTTTGTAAGCTCTCTTCCACTCATTGTAAATCTTTGCGCTGGAGGGATTACCGTTCATATCGTCGTACTTGTACTGGTTGCCGTTGGTAGCAGCATCATGCTCGGCTTTACTGTAAATGAGAGTGCCGTCAAGATACATAAGACCTGTCAGGTCGGTAGAGGAAAGATACTGAATAGCGCCGTTTCCTTTGCTGTCCTGATAAATGTTATTGTAGTTATGTCCGTCCTTAAGTCCGTTGTCGGTATAGGTGTAATTTGCTCTCTCTTTTATCTTGGCGGTTATACCGTAAGAGTCAAGGCCGAGACCGTCACGAAGAAGTAGAGTTGAGTAATAACCCTGTTTCAGACGGGATGAGTGAACATCTGAGTTATACTTGTTGACTTCTTCAACCTTGAATTCAAGCTTGCCTTCCTTCCAAAGCTTGTTCCAGGTGTTGGCAATGGCATCTGTCGTAGCCGTCCACCAGTTTGCAACCGTATTTGCCGCACTGTTCAATGTACTGTAAACATCATTGATTGCATAGTTAACAAAGTTACAGTTATACATTGCCGTATCGTGGCAGAAAAGAACGGGAAGACCGTCATTGAGGAATTTTTCAATGGCAAGTGAAGCATTCTGATTGAAGCCCTGGGTTTCAACACCGGCGTCTGTCGTACCGCCGCCGATCGAGGTAAATACACCGTAGGATTTACCCTGACCCTGCTTACAGTACATATCGCCGAAGCCCATTATCAGCATATCCGCATCGTCAAGAACGCCGCTGGAAACCGTGTTTGCATAGCTGTTGTCCATATCGCAGACATTGGTGAAATAAATTTCAAGCTTATAGTCCTGGCCGAGAATAAACTCAACATGGTGAACAGCTTTGTCTTTGTTATACACATATTTTCCGGTATCCGGTGTCGGGTCATACTCATCGTAATTCATGGCAACGGGTGTATTACCGCTCCACAGATAACGCTTTGTATGCTCAGTGTCGTTTGACTTGCAGTAATAAATATTTCTTGTGAGCTTTGCTCCGGTTTCGTTAACATTTTTAAGTGCGTCGCTTACAAAAACATCGTTAAGGAAAACCGAACCCTTGTAAATACAGCCGGAATATGCTCCGTTATATTTGGAATCACCCTTCTTGGCTTTTTCACCGTTAAGAACGGAATATTTGCCGTTTCCGAAATAGTCACCGGAATTGGTCTGGTCGGCAGAGCCGTCAACCTTTTCGGAGGAATCGTACTTCTGAAGTCTTACATATTCGGGATCCCAGTCACTGGGAAGAACCATTACAGCCTTTATCGTTTCGGCCTTTGCTTCGGAAGCAGGCTGAATGTAAGCATAATCGGAAACAGATGTATGGGCACCGGGTTCACCTATCTTGGTGACAAGCAGCTTCCAGGGCTTGATACCCACCTCATCCTTACCGAAATTATAGGTAAGAGTGTAAATGTGGGTTCCGCCTGCCTCGCAGGTGGTCTTAAGTCCGTCGGAAATGCTTGATGCGCCGGAAACGGAAGCATCACAAGCTTCTTCTGCCGAGAACTGACCGTCACCGTTGATGTCAACAAAGAACTTATAATTATATCTTGCGTTTACGGAGTCAACATCGGTCTTATTCAGAATCTTGAATGAGAATGAGAATGAACGGCCGTTAAGTGAATCGGGGTAAGATGTGGGCTCGTCTACATATTCGATTTCCGGCTCGGAAAGGTTGACATATCTCTTGAGAAGGTTACGGTAACGGGAGTCGGCTCTCTCAACCTGATTCTGAGTGAACATATTACCGTTGTTTTCAAATCCGTTCGCAAGGAAGTCATACATATTGGAGCAGGTATCAACTCTGTTGTCGAGAACCTTTGCGCCGAAGTTGGGGTTAACTATCGGACCTGTTATGTCTTCGCCGGACAAATCAGTACCGTTGAGTGTGTAACCGCCGGGCGAAGGAACATAATCGAAATAAACATAACCGTTTACATCTTTTTGAATCTTGTTGAAGCCCGCATCTGTCAGTGAAAGACGGTAGCCGTCAGCTGTCAGTGATTTCTGATGGTAAATGTAGGTATCACTGCCCTTGCAGGTACACGGGTCAATATTTGAAATATGTCGGTCATCGCTGAATGAAGTTGTATTAATGATAGTATTGACAAAAACAGGTCTGTTCTGTTTCATATCACTATCATAAGCCTTGAACTTATAGATACGGTCGGTACACTCAACTTTTTCACTGGGAACCCAGCGGTATCCGAACAGCCAGCCGGATTTATTGAACTGCCAGTTGTAAGCTACATAATCACCGGCATCTTCGGGTGTGAATGAATTTTCATAGGTAATGGTGCCGTTATCAATAAGGGCCTGATAGGTATGGGAAGCACCGTTGCTCTTCTTGTTATATTCATCTAATTGTGCCGGATTTACCCTGAAAACAACTGCCTCATGGATTTCGGCATCCTGACCGCCCTTAATACCTATCTGATAAGTTCTGCTTTCTTTATTGACTATAACACCGTTGCTGTGAACATCAATGGTGGTTCCGCCGCCGTATAAGCCGTTATACTTAAGGGATGCACCCAAAGAGTTCTTACAATTGGAGAAATCAAACTTTACTTTACAGAAGTAGTAACCGTTTTCGGTATAGCTCTTGGGGTCGAAGTCAATGTAGAATGTATCATAAACTCCGTCGCCGCCTTTTCCTTCGGGACCGCCCTTAAGGTCAAGCTTGCCGTAATCGTCATTGTTGATTTCTCTTGTCCAGAGAGTTATGCCGAGGAATTTAACCTTTTTCTGTAAGGTCTTGGTAATCTCAATATCACTTCCGGTGGGATTGCCGTTGCCGTCAAGCTTATGATAGAACCACTGTAATTCCTTGACCTCTGTTCCCTCGGGAAGGTCACCGATTACCTGAGCGGTAAGGCAGACATTAGCGCCGCCGTTTGCAGAGCTTTCTTCGGACTGAATAAGGTAATCGTCATTTCCTTCAAAACCGGGAAGATAATATTGCTTGTTTTCTCTTTCGTAGAAGGTTTTACCCATTACCTTAACGGAAAGTGATTCGGAATAATCCTGAAGGCAAAGGTCATCTGAAACAACTACGGGAAGACCCTGGTCAACGAACATCTTAAGCTGTTCCATCTTGGTGTCGGTAAGGTCATTACCGTCAAGACGAAGCTCACAGTCGGATGTATTTACCCACCAAAGATTGCCAACAACATTGTAGTCATCACGGCAATAACCGGCAAGGTCGGGTCTGTTAAGTCCTGAACCTGAGGTATTAAACTTTTCACCGCTGCTGATGTAGAAAAGTCCGTCTGATGTATCGGTCTTATAATCCGGAATGATGTCACCGTGATCCGGATCGCTTGCATCGGTTATCTTTCTGGTATTCTTTCCGGCTTCCGTGGTTGAGCCGCCGCCGGAAGCAAGATGGCTGATATTGTCAAGAGATGTGCCGATATAAACAAGGTCATAAAGCTCGGCAAGGTCATCAATCTTACCGTTCAGCTCATAAGGAGTGGTTGTGGTAATCGTAAATGTGGTGGTGCCTGTTATCTCGTCACCTTTTTCGTCAAAATAACGGTAAACAAGGTCATTGGCTTCGCCGTTGGGGTCAAACCACTTTCTGACATCAATGGCTTTTGAGCCGTCGGCACAAAGAACCGATGCATTTGTTGTGGGCTGAATTTCAAGAATTCTGATACCCGTCTTGCAGTTAACAACACGCTGACCTCTGTAATTGAGGATATGACGAATCATTCCCGCTTCGGAAACCCAATCGTCAAAGAGTCTGAATTTCTTTTTGAGCTCTCTCAGATTGTTTTCATAATCAATTGAGGAATAAACCTCATTGTAATTACAGTATTCTTTTTCGTAGGATCTTTCGCTTTCATCAATATCCTTGAGGAAGCCTCTGTTGGCAATAAATGCACCGCCGGGAATATCGGCTTCATTATAAAGGTAAATATAATTTGTTACATTACCTTTATCCTGATGATTTGTTTTGTTCTTGGGCTTTCCGCTCGCATCCTTAATGCTGTTTTTATCTTCAAGCTTTGAGCAGATATACTCGGCAAGCTTGTTGATATTTGTTGAACCGTCACCGAGAACGGCGTGGTCAACGATTACGGGCAGATATGTATCGTCGGAAATATCTTCGGCAATAATTCTGTCTTTGAAAAGGTTAAGAACATCGTCGGAAATATCGGCAACTTTACCGTCTTTAAGATAGGAGCCGCGCTTCTGAGCATCAAGGTCAACGCCGGATGAAATTACGACAAGCTCAAAATTATCAAGTGCCTGAGCAAGCTCACAGGTCGGTGAAAGTGAGCCGTCTTCCGTGAAGGTTTTGTCGAGAATATTGAGGTCATCGGGTGTACAAACAACGACCTGAACATTGAATCTCTTCATTTCGGCTTCAAGCTCATCTTCATTTGCTCTGTCACAATCAAGAACAAAGCGCTTGAACCACTGATTGTTCTTTATCTCGCCTTTATAGAATACGGTGTCGGTGGAAATTGTGAGGTTTTCTTTATTATTATCCTCATAATTATAGTGTCCGCCTGAACCGACATAGGTATAGCCGCCTTCATTATCAACGAAAAGAAGGTATTCGCCGTCTTTACATTCGGTTGTAAATCCGTCGGGCTCAACCTCAACATAATAAGGATGAAGCTTATCTCTCTTATTTGATGCGGGGTCAACCTTAAGGAAATATTCCTCGTCTTTAAGGTCGATGCCAGCAGACTCCGTGTAAATTTTAACAGGGTCGGCAGAATAAGTGTTTTCACCTGTCTTTTTGTATAACGGAGAACCTTCGGAAACATTGTTTGAGTCAGCTTTTACATATCCGCTGAAGTTAATGGATGCAACATAGTGAGTGGCGTCAAGATCATAGTAGAAATCGCCCTCATTATAATTACCTTCCCAGTAATAATAAGCACCGGAAACATAAAGCTTTGTACCCTTCTTTACAAAAGCGCCTACCTTAAGATAACGGTCATTGGCATCATCGTAATAGAAATAGGTTTTATTGCTGTCAAGAGTTTCTATATCCTCACCGTAAACACCCTCTAATGTATAACCCTGATTTCCGGTCTGGTCATCGGGGTTGGCAAGAGTATAGAAAGCGGTACCGTCGGGGTAATCTCTCGGGTCATTAACCTCGGTAAAAATCAGGTTGTAATAGAAAGCATCACTGCGCTGATATTCATAAATGCCGATATAGTCAACGCCGAGCTTTTTATTTGCCGCCGTTGTTGCAAAGCTTATCTGAGCGAAATGTGCATTTTCGGGTGTTATGAATTCACCGTTATAGAAGCCGTCCTTGTCAAGCTTATCGGGAGTAACAATAAATTTTTCCGTTCTTCCGAGACCTTTTCTGTTGTCATCACTGTAATGAAGCGTAACCACAAGACCATCGGCCTTGGCGCCGGCTGTACCGCTGTTGTCATAAGCTCTGAATTTGATTGTGTACTTTTCGCCACCGTCAACACCCATATAATAAAGCAGGTCTGACTGAACATATTTTCCGTCGGTAAATCTGGTTGATAAATTTGCATTACTTTCGGAATCAAGCTCGATAATTCCGTTTTCGTATGTGGTAACATTACCTTTTTTGAGGGATTCATTTACGCCGTTGCTGCCTGAAATATACCATTTTTCATAATCAAAAACATTTAAGCTGACAAGAGCCTCTTCCGGCTCGCCCGTGCTGAAATGGTCATATAACTGAAGATATTCAGCCTCTCCGTTTGCTTCAAAGGTGTTGTCCTTTGTAACGGAAATATTTGAAAAAGCTGAAATCTGAGTGCCTGTTTCCGGGTTTATGGTACCGAGCTCAAGAGCAAGATATTTTGCATTGACATCGCTCTGGAACGAAGTCTTATAAGTACCCGAATTCTTATGATTACCGGCGGGAATTGAAGTTATTTCTCTTCCGTCAAGGTCATAAAAATGAATCTTGGCGTATGCAATTCCGCCACCCTTGCTTTCGGTATGATATGTCAGAGTGTAGGATGCGGCAGGCTCACAAACCATTTTATAAACACTGCCGTTGGCACCGAGTGTTGATGCCGTACCCGTAAGAGAAACCGTATCGGATGTTCTCGCTGAACCTGCAAACTGATTAATGTCAAGCAAATCGGCTTCATCTGTAAAACGATATACACCGAGGCTGTTAACCTTAAGAACGGTTTCAATATCATTAACATCAAATCTGAGCTGAACCTTTTTTACGTCGGATTTCGGTGAAACCGTAAACTGATATTCAAAGCTGCTGTTGCCCTCTTCGGTTTCGCCGGAATTGTCAAAATACTCCGACCAGTACCAATACTGCTTTGAATAGTTGGGTGAATAGTATATATTCTTTCCTCTGCTGTCAAGAGGTATCAGAGTGACCTGACCCTTACCGCCCGTGACAGTAGCGTTGAATTTAAGGCTGTAAGTGTAACCGGGCTCAACATCAAAAGCATAATAATCCTTTGATTTGTAAGCAGCCGAAAGGTCATAATATGCATCATAACCGCTGTTGTCATTCCAGTTCTTTACGGTTGAGCCGAAAACGCCGATTGACTTACTGCCGGGGTTGACCGCAAGGACCTTTGTTGAAGCGTTGGAAATGCTCTTTGCTTTGTCAAGCATCTTTACCTTGGAGGTAAGAATCGTTCTGAAGGTATAGAAATTGAAATAATCCTTGAAATTAAGGCTTGCAAGATAATATTCCTTGTCGGATTCGTAAGCGCCGCTTCCGTCGTCAACATAATGCATTTCGCCCTTGACATCCTCAACACTTTCAAAGGAGTCAAGCTTAAGCTCTTTATATCCGTCGGGAATTTCGCCGTTTCTGTTTTCCCAGGGATAGTTTTCGTCATACTCCGAAACAAGCTCAAGAGGGGCCTGGTCTTTACCGGGGGCAAGAAGACCGTTGTTTTTCAGCTTGGCAAACTCGGCATTGACATAATTTTCTCTGTCGGCTTTTCCGCTGAACATCTGAGCGACCTTAAGCCAGTCTTTATTCGGCTCCGAGCCCTCAACAAGATAACCGAAAACGCTCTCACTGCCGGAGGGGGCAATTTCAAGCACTCTCATGGTACTGTCTTCATATTTATTCTTAAGCTTTTCAATATACTCAAAAGAATAGTAAGTGTCTTTAGAGGCACCGAGAGTAAAAACAGTAACAAGCGTTGCCGCCACCAATCCGACAGAAACGGACGATAACGCTATTTTCTTCTTTTTACTGAATTTCTTCATGCATTTGTACCTCCCTGTTCCATAATTCTTTCAACAAATACCTGCTCGCTTTCGCAAAGCACGGGGTTATTTCTCATACAGAAGTTCTGCGTTTTTGTATATTCGGTCTGACCTATCACCGCGGTGATTTTTACCGTTGCCATTGTAGGCATTTCGGCATCATTAAATGTAATCTCAAAATCCTTTATATCTGTTGCAAATGATTGAGTATCGTCATTTTTGTCTATTGTTTTATTATTCGGGTCTGCTGTATTTGTTTCACAGTAAGAAAAGCTGACCTTTTTATCTTCTTCATTGAAGATAAAGCGGCATATACCGTCTTCCGACTCATTATCATAAAGATAAACACTGCCGTCATCATCAAGATAGATTTCATCACAGTCAATGAAAAACTCTTTGAGCTGAACGAGTGCTATCTGAGTTTTATTGGAAAGAGATATGCTTTTACTTACCCTGACATACATATTTGTTCCGGCGTTCATCATAACGCTGACGCAAAGAGCAACAACGCTCAGTATGGCAAAGCAGACAAGAAGCTCCACAAGAGTAAAGCCCGACGACCTTCTGCGCAGGATTGCCTTTATATTCTTTTTTATATTTTTTTTCATTATATCACCTTCTGAATAAATGCAATCTGCGCAAAGCAGACTTTATCAGCCCTTACGCCAGTTACTGTATCTGACAAGGCTCAAAAGCGATGAGGATGAACCGGATGCAGATTCCTCGGGGTCAATCTGAGAATAAAGAGGTTTATTAAAATATTTGTTTACAGTGGTATCTGTGGCGGATTTTGCCTTATACGCATTTTTAAGCTTCTGCGGGCTGCACTCAAGAGTTGCGGAACCGTTAAGAGTTACATTACCCGAGCAGAAAATAAGTCCGCTGAACTCGGCACCGGAATCAATCGTAACATTTCCGTTGCAGACGATAAGGTTAACATCCGAGCCGGAAGTAAAGGTATAATCCTTATTTGCAACCACGGCAACGACCTTATCACTGCTGTCCTTGAATTCAATATTGTCGTTAAACAGCTTGTTGCCGTCTCTGTCAACAAATTCGGAGGTTTTTACCCAGTAGTCAAACGGAGTGAAATTATCCGATTTCCAGTCTTCCTCCGTTATGCCGTAATCGGCAATATCCGTCGGTTTTGAGTTTGTAAG
>JAZUJJ010000039.1:0-22412 GCA_045642725.1 Acutalibacteraceae bacterium | reverse complement strand
ATATAATACAAATACGGAGTTGCATTCCGAATTTGTAAGGGGCGATAAATTGTGTATATAAACAGAAGTATTGAAAATCTGATAAAAGAAACTGTAAAGCATTTTCCTGTTGTTATGCTGTGCGGAGCAAGGCAAATCGGTAAAACCACTTTGCTTCAGAAAATATGTGAGGAAGTGCCGGATGTTACCTTTGTAACGCTTGACCATCCTCGCCTTCGTGCACTTGCAAAGGAAGACCCGGAGCTTTTTTTGAATCAATACAAAACACCGCTCGTTATTGATGAAATTCAGTATGCAACGGAATTACTGAGCTTTATCAAAATGCGTGTTGATGCCGATGATACCCCGGGGCAATATTATCTTACCGGCTCACAGATGTTTCGTATGATGCAGGGCGTCAGCGAATCTCTTGCCGGCAGAGTCGGAATTCTTTCGATGTATTCTCTGAGTGCCGCCGAAATCGAAGGCAGAGCTTCCAAGCCGTTTTTGCCGTCCGACAGTTTCGGATTGAGCAAAGAAATCAATTTGGAAGATATGTTTAACAAAATATATATGGGCGGTATGCCGAGGCTGATAAAAGACAGCGAAATGAATGTTGAAACATTCTTTTCCTCCTATCTTCAAACTTATATTGAACGGGATATAAGGGATATTATCAAAGTCAAAGATGAGGGCAAGTTTCTCAAATTCATCTCTTGTGTCGCTGCAAGAACCGCTCAGGAGGTCAACTTATCCGATATAGGCAGCGATGTGGGCATTGACGGAAAAACCGCCGAAAGCTGGCTTTCGGTGCTTGTTTCTTCGGGGCTTGTTTATCTTATGCCGCCTTTCTCTGGAAATACGATAAAACGAATAGTCAAAAGACCGAAGCTGTATTTTATGGATACGGGGCTTTGCTGTTATCTCAGTATGTGGAATAATCCGAAGGCTCTTTCGGTTTCCGCAATGGCGGGAGCAATGTTTGAAACTTATGTTATATCGGAAATAATTAAAAGCTACGCCAATGCAGGGCTTGATACCCGCTCAAGGCTTTGCTATTACCGTGACAACAGCGGAAAAGAAATTGATTTGATTATCATTGAAAACGGAATGGTTTATCCTGTTGAAATAAAGAAAAATGCCGACCCGGGAAAAGACGCACTGAAAAACTTTTCCGTGCTGCAAAGTCTCAATATGCCGATAGGTGATGGTGCGGTTGTGTGTATGTCATCTATGACGATTCCGCTTGACGGCAAAAACAGAATTATTCCCGTTGCGTGTATCTGAGTTATATCTCCTGATTTTCAGCTCCTCAATTCTTTGGGATTGAGGAGCTTTTTTGTGTTTCGGAGGCGTACGGCGAAAATCGCATCATAAATCGCATCACAAAGCCGAAAAGCGAATGTCACATAAAGTTAAAAAATCAATGACGCATAAAGCTGAAAAGTAATGATAAAGTTCAAAAACTATTGACAAGTATAATATTAATTTATTATAATAATAAATTAATAAAATGGGTATTTATTACTTTTCGAACTTTTCGAAATTTTTTGTGTTTTTGTATTTTTACTTTTTATACTTTTGAGAAGGTGAGATATTGGAGACGGTTAAAACCGTAAATAAATCCGGTCACGGTTTTCTGAGCCGGAACGCACTTAAATATTTTGCGGTGGCTTGCATGGTCTGTGACCACATTGCGGTTGCGTTTGTGGATGATGAACCGCTGAAAACGGTGCTCAGTTTTCTCGGCGGGCTGACAATGCCGATTATGGCGTTTTTCCTTGCGGAGGGTTATATTCACACAAAGGATGTAAAAAAATATGCTGCAAGGTTATTTATCTTTGCCGTGTTGTCAATTCTTCCGTTTTGTTATATTTTAACAGGCGTGTGGCTTCCGTTTGAAATCACAAGCGGTCCGGTGAATGTTTCGTCAATGAGAATTCCGCTGCCGAGCGGTGAATATTTTGTGGTTTTCAGAGCGAATTTTCTTTTTACCCTTTTGCTCTCGCTTATCAACATCATTGCGTGGGATAAATTAAAAATTCCCACTCCGTTCAAGGTGATCATCACCGCCGCGGTCTGCTGGCTCTCAATGGCGTGTGACTGGGGCTACTGGTGTGTGCTGATGAGCTTCATATTCTGGAAATTCCGGGATAAGCAGATTCTGAAATGGGTGCTGTATTCCCTTGTTTCACTTTCCTGTGTTTTCTATTTCAAGGTTTTTCAGAATCCTATGCTGTTCAATATAACCTATTCGTTCAAGCCGGTACATCTGAATTTGTTTTTGATTATTCCGCTGATCGCTTTTTGTTATAACGGTAAAAAAGGCAAAGGCGGTAAATTCGGCAAATGGTTTTTCTATGTTTTCTACCCGGCACATCTGCTGATCATAGACATAATTCTTGTCTGCCTTTCGGGGTGACAGGGTGAATATATATGAAGTTTACATAAATGCAAAGTGAGGTAATGAAATGAAAAACAAAACAAGTCTCGCAAAAAGTTTCTGGCGATTCTGCTGAGCCTTATCATGGCTGTGGGTGTTGCCAAACCTGCGTTTGCCATGGAAGCGGTCAAAAAAAATCCCTGACGCTCAAGAACTCAAAGATACAATCAAACTTGAAACGGAATTTTTAAAAAATCATAAAGATGTTTACGATTACGGCCGTGCAATTGAATTTTTGCAAAAGGAAGGAACACCTCCTACGGGTCTGGCACTTGTGCGTTCTTATTTTTCAGGCATCATGAGTGCTGTAAGAGGCATCAGTTCCGTTATCTGCTTTGTAAGCAGTGCCGTTTCGCTTCTTAAAGTGCTGGGCGTTATAAAAAGCGAAGCTGACCCCAGATTTACAAGCATTGACGACTCGGTCAAGGAGATTCAGGCTAAGGTCGATGATATCGACCGCAAGGCGGACCGAGCGGCCATGAAGATATCTGCCCCAAGTGCGGCAAAAAGCATAAGGATAACTTCTTCGGCAGGATAGCCTGTTTCTTCAACAGAATCGGCAATTTCTTCAGAGACCTTTTTCAAAAGATTTTTTAAGACCGAATAATCGCTTTTCCACGGGCGGTCAGTTCTTAAGAATCGGCAGAATTAATCCGGCGGCAACGGAGAAACAGCCGCTGTCGCCGGGTTACATATCAAAATACTGATAAAGTGAGTAAAATTTTATGGGTAATGTATTTTTCTTTGATTGGGAAGTGCGTTTGATAGAGGCACTTCAATCAGTTACCGGAAGTCTTCTTTCTTCCATAGCGGTGTTTTTCACCATGCTCGGTGAAGAATATCTTATAATTGTCGTTCTCGGGCTTATCTATTGGTGCTTTAATAAAGAGCTGGGCCGCAAGGTTTCTTTGGCTCTCTCCGGCACGATGATTTTCGGAACACTTATCAAAGGCCTGGCTTTGCGCCGCAGACCATATATGGATAACCCAAATGTCAAATGCATCCGTGCCGCTCATTCCGATGGCGACATTATGTCTCCTGTTGACCAGGGCTTTTCCATGCCGAGCCTTCACGCTTCCATGTCTGTTGCCGTTTACGGTACCCTTGCATACAGAGTAAAAAAGACGCTGTTTGTTATATTGGGAATTTTCCTTCCGCTGTTTATCGGTATTTCACGCGTCTATCTCGGTGTTCACTATCCGACCGATGTTATGCTCGGCTGGGCTTTGGGCATCATTATGGTGTTCGTTTTAGGTGCTGTCGAAAACAGATTCGGATATAAAATTTCTTTTACGGCTATTCTTCTGATCGGCAGTGTGGGATTTTTCTTCTGCCGTGACAATGAGTTCTGGTCATCCTGGGGGCTTACCCTCGGACTGCTTCTCGGCTTTATTTACGAAGAAAAATTTGTTGGTTTTGAACCGGCAAAAAAATGGTGGAGTTATATTCTGAGACCTGTTCTGGGTGTCGTGGTTTTTGCACTTGTCAGTGCGGTGCTGAAAATCCCCGAAAAAGCAATCAGTGCAGAATGGCTCTCACTTGTTTTCCGCTTGGTAAGATATGCGGTTTCCACTTTTGCCATCATAGGCTTGTATCCGCATTTGTTCAAAAAAATCAAAATTTAACAGTAGGTCGATGAAGAAAAATACCGATATTCTTCCGACAAACAGAAAGAAGCCAGAATAAAGACAGCAATAGCTTTTGGTAACAGGTAATGCTGTCCCTCTTTCTCTTACTTAAGCCATCCGTTTTTCGACGGATGGCTTTTTCTATCCGAAGGCGGTAATTATTTTCACAACCGGGTCATTTATATCTTACGGATTATCACAATCAAAAAGCACATTTTCAAAAACTTTTTGATTATTCGGCGGACATTATTATAATTCATTTCGGAAATTGTGATAAGCATACAAATTATTATTGAAAACGGAATATTTTCTTTTATTAGTTATATTTTTATGATAAAATAAAATCGGAAAGGAAAGGCATAGGGAAGCCGGAAACACATTAAGGTTTTTCTCGTTTGCCGGGGTACATAAAATGAGCCAGAATGACATTCTCGTTAAGAAGCTTGAAAAAGTAAAGGAAGAGGTCGGTAAGGTCATTATCGGCAAGGATGATGTTATCCGAAGTGTACTTATGGCCGTGTTGGCAGGCGGTCACATTATGCTTGAGGATATTCCCGGTGTCGGTAAAACCACACTTGCGGTTGCCTTTTCAAAGACTCTTTCTCTTGATTACAAAAGAATGCAGTTTACCCCGGATGTGCTGCCCGCAGATGTAACGGGCTTTTCAATGTATAACAAACAGACGGGCGTTTTTGAATATAAAGAGGGAGCGGTAATGTGCAATCTTTTCCTTGCGGATGAGATTAACAGAACTTCGCCGAAAACTCAGTCTGCTCTGCTTGAGGTAATGGAGGAGGGCAAGGTGACGGTTGACGGTACAGCGCATTTTGTTCCGAAGCCGTTTTTTGTGATTGCAACTCAGAATCCTCTGGGCTCTGCCGGAACTCAGAAGCTGCCCGAATCTCAGCTTGACCGTTTTATGGTGAGGCTTTCCATGGGTTATTCCGCAGTTGAAGATGAAGCAATGATACTCAAAAGTGAAAACCGCAATCAGATGAATGCCCTTGAGCCCGTTGTTACTCTTGATGAGATAACGGATATGCAGGCAACGGTCAACGACCTTCATGCAGAGGATGAAATATATGATTATATTGCTCACCTTATGCTTGCTTCAAGAGAAAGTGAGCTGCTGCGCATAGGCATAAGCCCGAGAGGCGGCAAATCCGTTCTGAGAATGTCGAGGGCAAGAGCGTTCCTTTGCGGCAGGGATTATGTAATCCCCGAGGATGTGATTGATATTATGCCTATGACCTGCGCTCACCGTGTTACCCTCAGCGCAAAGGCAAAATCCGCAGGGCTTGACGAAAAGACCGTCATTGATGAAATCGTGAAAAGCGTTCCCATGCCAAGGCAAAAATAAAACCGCAGTTCTGAATTCTGAAGGGAGTGAAACGGTATGACAAAAAACAGAATTGAGTATGCTGTTGTTTTTGCTGCCGTTCTGGCTCTCTTTCTTTTTTATCTTAATTTTTTCTTCTTCTATCTTTTGCTTGCGCTTTTACTGCTGCCGCCGGTAAGCGGTTTCCTGTCTTCATATATAAGCAAAAGAACGGAGGTTTCAGCCCGTGTCATGCTTTCTGCCGTAGGAACGGGGAACCCGGTTCCGGTGAAATTCACGGTCAGCAATCCTACCCCTTTCCCTCTGCCCGGCATTAAAGCGGAGTATATTATCGACAACGGGTTTTATCCGAACGAAGAAATTCAGGAGATAAATCTGCCTGTACGCAAAGGAAAGCACGAATATGATTGGAGCGTAACGGCAGTTTATTCGGGCAATGTCCGGCTTACGGGCAAAAGTGTTGCCGTGCGTGATTATCTCGGTCTTTTCCGTTTTGAAAAACCACTTGAGGATGAAAGCTTCTGTTCGGTTTTTCCTTCACGGTCGCAGGTGATAACTCAGGTTATCGAAGGACTTTTTTCGGAAGGTGAGGAGCAGACGGCCGAAAATTCCGATACTGTTGAAGATGTTACACAGATAAAGGAATTCCGCGAATACAGACCCGGTGACAGAATGCAGAGAGTAAACTGGAAGCTCAGCGCAAGGCACGACAATCTTTATGTCAAGGAGTTTGAAAGAGAATTCAACCGAACGCTTACACTTCTTGTTGAGCTGCGCAGAGACAGTAACGAAACGGGCTTTCTTGATGAACTTATAACTGCATTTTATTCCTCTGCGCTTCAGCTTATTGAAATGGATATGCGTTTCTGCGTTCAGTGGTATGATTGTGAGCACGGCAGGGTTATGAGAGAAAATGTAGAAGAAACGGATACCCTCAATGATGTGCTCAGTCAGATGTTTATGATGAAAAGCTATGAAGGCTACCCCGCCTTTGAGAAATATATGGCAGCGGAGCATAAAAACGGCGATATGGCTGTTTATTTTACTTCTCCCGGCTTTTCTGACGGCGGCGGATATGATGTTATCGGAACCTATAAGGAACGGGTGTCTTTGATATGTCTTTGATTTCCCGAAAAATTCAGAAAAAGAAGAATGAACGGATAAAAGCTCGTGAGGAAGAACTGGCTTCACTGACCGGGTTTTATTTCCGTGATTCCGTTTCGACTGAAAATGAGGGATTTCCCGTTCTTAAATATATAATCAACGCTCTGATTCTTTTCGGAACGACCTACGGCAGTATCGCCTGTATGATAAGTGCTTTTTCCCTGAAAATGAGTGTAAGGCCTCTTGTTATTACCTGTATGGTCGCATCTGTTATTTTTTCTTTTATGTATATCGGCTTCAAAACCAAGGTGCTGACCTATCTTTTTATTCTTTTTTCGGTGATATTTGCCGGCCTCCGGTATTTTGTCATCATCAACAGCGGCGTAAATGCCATGATGAATAATATTCTCAAAGAAATTGACCGTGTTTCGGAGCTGCCGTTTCTGAGAGAATTCACGATTTTTTACGAGGATGAATATACTGCTATGTCCGTGGCAATCTGCGTTGTTGCCGTTGCGCTGATGATGTTTCTCAACATCTTCGTTTCCGAAAAAATGAGCCCCGTAATGGTATTTTTTCTTTCGTTCCCCATAGCCCAGACGGGTATGTATTTCGGCCTCACTCCGTCAAAGACGGCCATGGTGTGCCTTGTTTCGGGGTGGGTAATGGTAGCGGCGGTAAGGTTTACCAACGCTTATAACGGTCTGACAGACAATCTTGTCGGAACATCGTCGGTAAAAAAGCACCGTCATAAATACGGTTTTGTTACTGACCCGAAAAATGTTTCGGCTATCGCAGTAATATGGCTTGCATTTGTTTTCGTTATTTCCGGGCTTACCTTTTATGCCGTTCCCGCAGAGAATTTCAAAGTACCGTTTCTTACACCTGCGGTGAAGCAGAGCACGGAGCGAGGAGTCAAAAATTTTCTTTCATACGGTGTCAGTTCTCTGTTTTCAGCCGAAAGATTCAGCGATGAGCCCGGTAAGCTTTCAAACACAAAATCCGTTTCCTTTGACGGAAAAACCGACCTTAAGGTTACGCTTGTTGATTATAAGGAAGACAGGATTTATCTGAGGAGCTTTGCCGGTTATGATTACGACCCGGAAAAGCTTGAATGGAAAAGAGTAAATAGAGAAAACGACGAAGAAATGTTTGCTTATACCGCATCTCTGCTTAAAAAAGATTACGAAAGCGGCAGAGAGGTTTCGGGGATGAAGCACAGAATGTCGGTGCGCCTTGTTGATTCCAAGCTTAAGGACAGCCCTCTCAATGTTCCTTATTTCAGCGCTCCGGAGGGTGAATTTGAATACGAAAGTTCAGCAGAAATCAGGCTGAAACCCGAAAGCGGATATTCGGCAGATGACGAATTCTTTTACACCTTTTATACAGTGGATGAAAAGAAAGAGGATTATTCGGTTTTTGCCCGTGACAGCCTTGACGAAAGCGGTATGAAGATTTTTGATGAGGTTGCACAGGATGCATACGAAAATGCCCTGACGGTCCCCGAAAGAAATATTGAAGCAATTTCCGATTTTTGTAAAAAATACGGAATTTCCGCCTCCGACAAGGACCCGGCCGCCGAGATAGCTCAGGTGTTTGAAGACAATTATGAATATACATTAAGGCCCGGGAAAATACCCTTGAATGAGGATTATATTACTTATTTCCTTGCAGGCAATATGAAAGGCTACTGCCAGCATTTTGCCTCGGCGGCGACCATGATATTAAGGTATCTCGGCATACCCGCAAGATATGCCGAGGGTTATCTGATAAACAGAACTCAGATTATCGGCGGCGAAGAGCTTAAGGGCGAAAAAGCGGAAGAATGGCTCGAGGGTGCGGATTTCATAAATATGACGGTCAAAACCATTTCCGTGCCGGATTCAAGCCGGCACGCCTGGGTGGAAATTTATAAAGACGGTTTGGGCTGGGTGCCCGTTGAAGTGACTACGGCCATGCCTGCCGATGATGAGCCGTCAAGGCGGGGCGGATTTCTTTCAATGCTATTCGGCGGCATTTCCGCAGTTCAGTCAACATCGGTGGATAATAAGCTGCCCTCAATTTCTCAGACCGATACAGAAAAAGCGGAGAGTCGTTTACTCAGTCTTATTATTATACTTCTGAGTGCCGCTTTTCTTACATACATTGTAAGAATGATTGTTCTTACAACCAAGCGCCGCAGAGGCTTTGCGATACCTGACGGAAGAAAAAGAGTTTACAACAGATATGTTCAGCTTTGCGAAACGGCAGTTTATGTTTACGGCAATGAAGCCGACGGTCTTTCGTACCGTGATTTTGCCGCTCTGCTCAAAGAAAAAGGCGTACTTAATGAAGAAGAATCTCAGACTTTACGCACGGAAACCGAAAGAGCTCTTTTCGGCGGAAAGGCTGAGGATGAAGTGTATGCAAAGGCAGAAGAAATTTTGGTTTCCTGCCGCAAAAAGCTGGTCGCTTCAATGTCACTTGCAAAAAAATCAGGGTATTATCTGATTAAAGTCCTGTGGTAAAATAATAGTACTTCGGAGGGAAGAAAAATGAGCAAAAAAATGAAAGCTTTTGTTTCGGTTATGCTTTGTCTCTGCGTTTTGATTTTGCCGACGGTCAGCGGTTTTGCTCTCAGCGGCCATGTGCCGGCGGATGTGGCACAGCTTTCAAAAGAGGTTGCGGTTGAAACGGAAAAAGAAGGTATTGTTCTTCTGAAAAACGATGATGACTGTCTGCCTCTTGAGGGAAAAAAGCTGAATGTTTTCGGCGCGGGCTCCGTCTGCCCGTTTCTCGGCGGTGCGGGCTCCGGCGCAATCACCACCGACGACCCCGTAACCTTTTACGAGGCACTTGACGAATACGGTATTGAATACAATAAAACTCTGCAAAAGCTCTATGAAAAGAGCTGCAGCTCCAACGACCCTCCCAAAACCGACAGTACGGTTTTCAATAATCTTTTTCAGCTTATTCTTGCAAAAAGCTCCCTTGACGAAATGCCGGTAAGCAAGCTGACGGATAAGGTTATGAATGAAGCGAAGGCTTTTTCCGACACGGCTCTTATTATGATAAGCCGCACCAGTGCCGAGGGTTCCGACATAAGTGAAGATATTCTCCGCCTTAACGGCGACGAAAAGCAGCTTGTGGAAAAGGTTACATCCGCCTTTGAAAATGTTATCGTTTTATTCAACATCGGCAACATAATGGAAATGGATTGGATAAACGAATATGACAGCATAAAGGCTGCCGCAATCATCTGGATTCCCGGCGAATTCGGTATGCTTTCCGCGGCACAGATGCTCCGCGGTGATTTCTCTCCCTCCGGCAAGCTTGCCGATACCGTTGCCCACAAGGTCAGCGACCATCCGTCGGGTGAATGCTTCGGCTCCCATAAATACGACAACGGCGATGCCTATGTTGAGTATCTTGAAGGCATTTATGTGGGTTACAGATATTTTGAAACCTTTGCCCCCGAAAAGGTGCTTTATCCTTTCGGTTACGGACTGTCCTACACAAGCTTTGAAAAGGAAATAGCCGATTACAGCACTGACGGAGATATTTCCGTAAGCGTAAAGGTTACGAATACGGGTGACAAAGCAGGCAAGGATACGGTACAGATTTATTATTCGGCGCCGTATATCCGGGGCGGTATCGAGAAAGCTGCCTGCGTTCTCGGCGGCTTCGGAAAAACGAAGGAGCTTGCTCCCGGCGAAAGTGAAACCGTAACAGTCAGCTTCCCCGTTTCCGACATGGCTTCATACGACAGCAGAGAGGCTCAGGGCTGGGTGCTTGATGCAGGGGAATATGAAATATATCTCGGCGAAAATGTCCGCGAAAAAATCGACGGATTTTCATATAATCAGCAGGAAAAGGAAATAATAAAAACCGATTCCGCAACGGGCAAAGAAATCAAAAACCTTTTCACCGAGGCTTATGACGGCTTTACTGTTCTTTCAAGAAATGACCCGGAGGGAACTTATCCCGTCTGCCGTGAGCTTAAAGCTGACGAAAAAGTGAAAAAATCCGATAAGGTTCCCGGACCCACCGAGGGCGAAGCTCCGAAAATGGGGGTTAAGCACAGCGGCGGAGTCATCACCTTAAAGGATGTTTATGAAAACGGTGAGCTCATGGAGGATTTCCTTGACCAGCTTTCCCTTGACGAAATGGCAACTCTCGTTACCCACAGCGGTTATGAAACCCAGGCTATAAAAAGGCTCGGAATACCCAAAACCTTTGATAACGACGGGCCCTCTGCCGTAAAGGGCAGAAACGGTATACTTTATGTTGATTGCGGCACGGCTTACCCCTGCGAAACAGCCATTGCCTGTACATGGAACTGTGAGCTTGCCGAAAAGCTCGGCGAAAGTGTCGGCACGGAAGCGGATGCCATAGGCACGGATATCTGGTATGCTCCCGGTGCAAATATTCACAGAAATCCGCGCGGCGGCAGAAATTTCGAGTATTTTTCGGAGGATCCGCTTGTTTCGGGAATTATGGCTTCTTCGATAATTACGGGTGCCAAAGAAAAGGGTCTTGTTTCAACGATCAAGCATTTTGCACTTAATGACCAGGAGTCCCACAGAAACGGTATTTATACCTGGGCTGAAGAACAGGCTATGAGAGAAATCTATCTCAAAGCCTTTGAAATCCCCGTAAAATCCGGAAGCTGTGACGGCATTATGTCCGCTTACAACAGAGTCGGTGCAAACTGGTGCGGCGGCAGCTCTGCTCTGCTGAAAGACCTGCTCAGAGAGGAATGGGGCTTTGACGGCTTTGTGGTTTCGGACTATTCCACAAACTTCCTCGGAACCGGATATATGAGCCCCGTGCTTGCAGTTTATAACGGAAATGACACCATGCTTTCCGGTGTGTGGCTCATCCAGGGACTGCCTTACAAAGCGGCGGTAAAAACGGCCTATTACAAAGACCCGGCAGGGTTCGGCAATGCAATGCGTGATGCCTGCAGAAATATATGCAAAATGAAGATGAAAACAAAAGCTTTCCTTGAGCCTGATGATTATGATGCTTCTCTTTTCGGTGCGCTTGAAAAGCCTTCGGAGTGGAACTTTGAATTCCCTTATGTTTTCTCTTTACTCAGATACATTCTAAATAACTTTGTCAATGTCATACTCTGGGCGGCAAGAGTAATATTCTGATAAGAAAAGGATGAATAAATATGTCAAAGATAATTGCTTTTTTCCTTTCGATAATCATGTTCATTTTTCCCACGGCCAATGTGCCCGAATGTGAAAAGGATACGGAAAACCTGAAAACGGATTACACCTTTATTTTCGTTCACGGCCTTTCCGGCTGGGGCAGCTATGATTTCCAGAATAATTTCATGCCCTATTGGGGTATGTTCGGCGGCGACCTTATGAAATATCTGAATGCACGCGGCTTTGACTGTAAAAGTGCATCCGTTGCCCCGAGCGGCAGTGCATGGGACAGAGCCTGTGAGCTTTATGCTCAGCTTACCGGAACACGCACCGATTACGGCAAAGAGCACAGCGAGAGATGCGGACACGACAGATACGGCAAGGATTTTTCCAAAAAGCCTCTTATGAAAAATTGGAGTGCGGAAAATAAAATAAACATTTTCGGCCATTCCTTCGGCGGAGTAACAGTCAGACTTCTTGCGGAGCTTATGGCAAACGGCAGCGAAGCCGAAAGAGCGGCAACACCTGCCGGAGAGCTTTCTCCTTTCTTTGAGGGCGGAAAAGGGGATTGGATTTACAGCCTCACTACCCTTGCTGCACCGCATAACGGAACAACGGCCTACGGCCTTAAAGCGGACAGATACCCCGACGGCAGTGCCGAGGCGGACAATGCCGCTCACGATATGCATATTGACAATGCACTTGCCATAAACGAAAAGATTTCCACACTTCCCGACACTTATTATTTCTCCTACACCTGCTCGGCAACGTCAAAAAATGAAGACGGCACCTATTCCGCAAGACCCGAAATCATGGAATTCCTTTTCAGAAGCAGTGCCGATGAAATGGGCAGACTTACAGGCGTTACCGACGGCGGATTTGTTGTTGACGAAAGCTGGCTTGAAAATGACGGCCTTGTAAATACGGCTTCCGCCATGGCTCCCTACGGCGCACCGCAGACACAGTTTGACGAAAATAATGTTCAGAAGGGTATCTGGAATATTATGCCCACGGTTGAGGGCGACCACATGAGCCTTGAAGGCGGACTTTTCGTGAACAATAATGTGAGAGAATTTTATGCGGATTATCTTAACTTTATCAATTCTCTTTGATTTCTTTTTCTTGACTTTAATTTGATAATGTGATAATGTAATGATAACAGGTAAATGCGATTTTCGCATTATTCTGCTGTAAATAATAAAATTAAGGAGAACTATTCATGGGTAAGTTTGTTGTTAAGACCACTGCAACCGGAGTAAAATTTGATCTTAAAGCCGGCAACGGCGAAATCATTGCCTCCAGCGAAATTTATAAGAGTGAAGCTTCCTGCCTTAAGGGCATTGAGAGCGTTCGCAAGAACAGCGCTGCCGCTGTTGAAGATCAGACCGTTGAGGGCTTTGAAACCATTAAGAACCCCAAGTTTGAGATTTATACGGACAAATCCGGTGAATATCGTTTCCGCCTTAAGGCAAGAAACGGTGAAATCATCGCAACAGGCGAAGGCTACAAAGCAAAGAAGAGCTGCCTGAACGGAATCGAAAGCATCAAAAAGAATGCTCCCGAAGCAGCCGTTGAGAAAATCTGAGCTCAGATAAAATTTTGCCTCCCGGTTCAAAAAGCCGGGAGGCTGTTTTTATACTTATATAATAACGAAAAAAGTGAATCAGTTAAAAAATTACTCCCGACTTCAAATGAAGTCGGGAGTGAAATTTCATTTTATTCTTCTTCTGCGTTTGCTTTAGCTTCTTCGATAACCTTCTGAGCAACCATATCGGGAGCGATTTCATAGTGATCAAATTCACATGAGAAATAGCCTCTGCCGATTGTTACGGAACGAAGAACTGTTGCAAAGTCGCCCATTTCAGCCATGGGAACTTCTGCTGTGAGTTCCTGAATCTTGGGATCCTCTTCGCTGGGGCCCATGCCGAGAACGCGGCCGCGTCTCTTTGTAACATCGCCCATGATGTCGCCGAGGTTGTCACCGGGCATATAAGCTTTAAGTACGCCGTAGGGCTCAAGAAGCTTGGGTCCGCACTTGGGCATACCTTCTTTGAAGGCAAGTCTGCCGGCGGTCTGGAATGCCATATCGTTGGAGTCAACGGGATGGCTCTTGCCGTCGTAAAGAGCAGCTCTCAGACCAACAACGGGGTAACCTGCAAGAGGTCCTTTAAGGATAGCCTGACGAAGGCCTTTTTCAACTGAGGGAATGAAGTTCTTGGGAACGGAACCGCCGACAACTTCGTCAACGAATTCAAATCCTTCGCCTTCCATGGGCTCAAAACGAACTTCAACAACACCGAACTGTCCGCCGCCGCCGGACTGCTTCTTATGCTTACCTTCGGCAGATGCGATCTTGGTGATTGTTTCTCTATATGCAACCTTGGGAACGGAGAGCTCAACCTCAACGTTGAATCTGTTCTTAAGCTTGCCTACGATTGTATCAATATGCTGCTCGCCCAGAGCGGAGAGAACCTGCTCATGAGTTTCAACATTGGTAGCGAATTTAACGGTGGGATCTTCAACAGAAATTCTGTTGAGACCTGCGGCAACCTTATCTTCCTCACCCTTCTTCTTGCTTCTGATAGCCATTGAAAGGCTGGCGGCGGGATAATTAACGCCTGCAAGCTGAAGGTCTGATTTGGGAGCGGCGAGAGTGTCACCGGTCTTGAAGGAGTCAAGCTTTGTTACAACACCGATATCACCGGCGGTGATAACAGCGGTATCTTCCTGCTTGTCGCCCTTAAGGAAGAGCATTTTGCCCATTCTTTCCTGCTCGCTTGCACGGGTGTTGTAAGCGGGAACATCAGCGGAAAGCTTACCGGAAATAACCTTGAAGAAGGACATCTTTCCGAAACGGTCATCAATGGTCTTGAAGCAGATAGCGGCAACGGAGCCGTTTTCGTCAACCTTTATGTCGCCTTCGGCAGCGCAGGTTGCGTCGGGAGCAACAGCGGCAATGGCGTTGAGGATAAGCTCAACAGCATCGGTGTTGTAGCCGGAGCAGGCAAATACGGGGCAAATGTCGCCGGAAGCGATACCTGCCTTGAGACCCTTTGCGATTTCATCGGCGGTAAGGGGCTCTTCCATGAAGAATTTCTCCATGAGCTCTTCGTCTGCGGAAGCAACAGCCTCTGTGAAGGTGGCTTTCATTTCTTCAATTCTGTCATCGGCGGGCATTGCGATTTCGCTTGCCTTGCCGTTTGCGTATGCATAAGCCTTGTCGGAAAGGAAATCAACATATCCCTTTACTGCGTCGCCTTCCATATAAGGAACGACAACGGGGCATACGGATGCGCCGTATTCTTCTTTGATTGCGTCAAAGGTCTTGTAGAAATCTGTGTTTTCTGCGTCACAGCGGGAAACAACAAACATCTTTGCAATACCCTTTGTTGTGGCTGCTTTATAAGCCTTTTCTGCGCCGACATCAATGCCGGAGCCTGCTGCAAGAACGATAACTGCTGTTTCTGCAGCGCGAATACCTTCGCTTACGCCGCCGGCAAAGTCAAAGAGACCCGGGGTGTCAAGAAGGTTGATCTTGGTGTTATTCCACTCAAAAGCTGCCATAGCGGTAGCAATAGTGGCTTTTCTTCTTTTTTCTTCTGCGTCATAGTCGAGAACGGTGTTGCCGTCGGCAACTCTTCCGAGTCTGTCGGTAGCCTTTGCAAGGTAAAGCATAGCTTCTGCAAGGGTGGTTTTACCTCTTCCGCTGTGTCCGGCAAGAGCAATGTTTCTGATGTCTTTTGCGTTGTAAGTTTTCAAAAGAACTTCCTCCTTAGATTAACCCGCCCATAAAGCGGATATAATTTACAACAGTATTGAAATTGTATCATAAAAAAAATAGCATTTCAACGATTTTCTGTTGAAAAAGTAAAAAAATATTGCCTATGAAGAATAACATAGGCAATATAAATAATAAAATCAAAATATGTTTGTGTATAATGCACGGCTCAGGACTTTTTCTTCAGCTTGAAAAATCTTCTTTTAGGCTTTTTCACTTCGGGGTTCTCAATTTCTCTGACATTCCAGAGGTGAATTATGCCCTCTGTGTTGAGAGTTTTGACAACAACAAGGGTTATCGGCAGGATGATAAGACCGATAAAGCCGAATATCTGAAGTCCGAGATACATTGCCATAAGAGTGATGACCGGATGCATACCCACATTCATGGAAACAAGGCGCGGCTCAAGGGCCTGACGGATGACGGTAATCAGTCCGTAAATAATGATAAGGCCGATGCCGAGACCTATTTTGTGAGAGAAAATGCTTACAAGTGCCCAGGGAACGAAGACCGTACCCGTTCCGAAAACGGGAAGAATGTCAAGCAGGGCAGTGCAGGCTGCTATGGCGAAAATATAACCGCCGCCGTAGGCTCCGGTGAGCTTAAGAATCCACAGGCCGAGGGAAACCTCACAGAAGGTGACAAAAAGGAGCATGGCGTAGGATTTAACCCATTTAACGAGAACATCGGTGATTATGTGCTTGGTTTTGACAAGCGTTTCTTCACCCTCGGGGGAAAGCATATTCTTTATCGTTCTCGTGAAATTATCATAATCCGAGGTCATAAAGAAGCAGGCGACAATGCTGATAAGGACGGCAGTGATAATTGCGGGAATCTGCTTTGCCGTTGACCAGAGGCCGCCGAGAGGAGTGGCAAGAATCGAAAAATCAAACCCGCCGGAAGGCTTTGCCGTCTGAACGGTCTGAGCCTGATTTTCCTGCGTGTAGTTGAGAAGCTTGTCCGCAAGGCCGTCAACAGCTTCGCGGGCGGCATTTGCCAGCACATCGGGCAGGTGTACTAAAAGCCCGTTAAGCTTTACCTGAATTGTCTGTATCAGTGCGGATGTGCTTTCGACTTTACCGGCAAGATATTTGCTGAAATCATAAAATTCAGTCCACAGACGGTAGCCGACGAGAATCAGCAGACCGAAGGTAGCCAGCAAAATCAGCAGAACAAAAATCACCGAAAGCAGTTTCTTTTTCAGCGGAGTTTTTGAAGCTATGAATTTAATCGGTCTCTGGAGTATCATTGCAACGAGAAATGCAATAATGAACGGTGCAACTATCCAGAAAGCGTATTTGATAAACATTACATAAAGCGTAATGAAAACCGTGAAATAAGCAAGATTGACAAGCCGTTTCTTTCTTCTTTCGATTGTTTCCGTTTCAGACACCTCCGAAAAAACTTTTTAACCGTGTAAATGTTACACCAATATATAAAAAAAAACAAGAATATTATAAAAAAATTCAAAAAAACTTTCAAAACCGTAAAAAAGTTCTTTATTATTTTTGATATTTATGCTATTATTATTGATAATTTTATTGCCCGAGAACCGGGATAACCGATTTTAAGGAGAAAAAAGATGTTTGTTGCTATTATGGGCTATGGCGTGGTCGGCTCCGGAACAGCCGCCCTGCTTGCAAAAGAAAGAAAGAATATTATCGGAAAGTCTGTTTCCGAGGGGCTTGAGGTCAAATATATTCTTGATTTACGCAAATTCCCCGGTGACCCCTGCGAAAAGCTTGTTACCGATGATTTTTCAAAAATTCTGAATGACCCTGAGGTAAAGATAGTTGTTGAAACCATGGGCGGCTTAAAGCCCGCTTATGAATATGTTCTCGCCTGCCTTAAGGCCGGCAAGAGTGTCGTTACCTCCAACAAAGAGCTTGTGGCGGCAAAGGGATATGAGCTTCTTAAAACAGCAAAGGAAATGAATGTCAACTTTATGTTTGAAGCGAGTGTCGGCGGAGGCATTCCCATTATCCGCCCGCTTATTCACTGCCTTGCCGCAAATGAAATAAAAGAGATTGCCGGTATTCTCAACGGCACCACAAATTTCATACTTACAAAGATGATAGCAGAGGGAATGTCCTTTGAGGATGCCCTTAAAATTGCTCAGGAGCTTGGCTATGCCGAAAAGAACCCCACAGCCGATGTTGACGGTATAGATGCCTGCAGAAAAATCTGCATTCTTGCCGCTCTTTGCTACGGTAAGCATGTTTACCCCGACAGTGTTTATACAGAGGGAATAAGAAACATCACCGCTGTTGATGTTGAATATGCCAAGAGCTGTGACTGCGTTATCAAGCTTATTGCCGAGGCTTCCTCAAGAGAAGACGGCAGACTTGATGTGACCGTCGGCCCTGCTTTTATCGGAAACGGAAGTCAGCTTGCCTCAACCAATGATGTTTTCAATGCGATTCTTGTCAGAGGCGATGCTCTGGGCGATGCCGTTTTCTATGGAAGAGGTGCGGGAAAGCTTCCCACAGCCAGTGCCGTTGTTGCCGATGTTATTGACTGTGCGCTTCATATTGACAGCAGAAAACCTTTCGGTTGGGATGACGGCGACGGCAGCTTTATTGCTTCTCACGATGAATACCGCGGCAGATTCTATGTCAGACTTTGCGGCGGCAAAAAGAACGAAGATGAAATTTTCGGCAATGTCAGACATCTTACACGCGAGCAGGCACCGGAATGTGAAACCGCATTTATTACAGACGGTATTTGTGTCGGTGAGCTTAACAAAAAGCTTGCCGAAACAGGGGCAGAGGTTTGCTCCGTTATACGCATAACAGATTATTAATCAGACCCGGAGGACAGATAAAATGGGACTTATAGTTCAGAAATTCGGCGGCAGCTCCGTTGCCAATGCCGAAAGAGTAATGAATGTTGCCAAAATCGTAACCGATACTTACGCACAGGGCAACGATGTCGTTGTTGTTGTTTCCGCTCAGGGCGACACCACCGATGACCTTATTGATAAGGCAAAGGAAATAAACCCCGGTGCATCAAAGAGAGAAATGGATATGCTTCTCTCCGCCGGTGAACAGATTTCAATTGCATTGCTGGCCATGGCTATTGAAAAGCTCGGCTATCATGTCTGCTCACTTCTCGGCTGGCAGGCGGGCTTCTCAACAAATTCCGTTTACGGCAGCGCAAGAATTAAAAAGGTTGACACCGAGCGCATAAAGCTGGAGTTGTCAAAGAAAAATATTGTTGTTGTTGCCGGCTTCCAGGGTCTCAACAAATATGATGATATCACGACCCTCGGCAGAGGCGGCTCTGACACAAGCGCCGTTGCCATTGCAGCATCAATGCACGCCGACCGCTGTCAGATATATACTGATGTTGACGGTGTTTATACAGCCGACCCCCGCAAGGTAAAGGGAGCCGTCAAGCTTGATGAAATCACTTACGATGAAATGCTTGAGCTTGCAACCCTCGGTGCTCAGGTTCTCAATAACCGCAGCGTTGAAATGGCAAAAAAATATAATGTAATTGTTGAGGTGCTTTCAAGTCTTACCCGTGCACCCGGAACTATTGTTAAGGAGAAAGTTAAAATGGAAAAAATGCTTGTCAGAGGCGTCACAAAAGACACAAATGTTGCAAGAATTTCAGTTATCGGTGTTCCCAATGTTCCCGGTATTGCTTATAAGATTTTCGGAAAGCTTGCCGCAAAGAATATAAATATTGATATTATTCTTCAGTCCGTCGGCAGAAATGACACAAAGGATATTACCTTCACAACATCCAAGGATAATGCGCAGCTTGCCATTGAAACACTTAAGGGCCTTGAGCTTCTTTCAAACATAACAATCGAGTGTGACGACGAAAATGTTGCCAAGGTTTCAATCGTCGGTGCAGGTATGGAAACTCATCCCGGCGTTGCCGCAAAAATGTTTGAGGCTCTCTTTGAGGCTGATATTAACATTCAGATGATTTCCACAAGTGAAATCAAGATTTCCGTTCTTATTGATGCAAAGGATGCCGATGACGCAGTTGCTGCGATTCATGATGCATTTATTCCCACGGAAAACTGAAATTAAAAGACGGACTGTCGCATTACAGCGGCAGTCCGTTTTGTCAGCATAATAACAATTTTGTGTCCCCTGCGGCTTGCCGCAGGGGACTTTCGCTCAGAAAATCTGCCCCGGAAGCTTAAGCTTCTCTTTGGCGGGGAATCCTTTGTCAAATTCTTCAACCTCGTCATCGGCCACATAATAGCCTTGCGGGGTCTGATAAACGCCGGTAATGCCGTCGAGATAACCGGGAATCAATTCCTTACAGAGAAAGAAGGAAGCATCGGCATCCTCGGGCAAATCGTGGTAACGTATGCCGAAATTTCCGGCATAATCAAATCCGCTTTTGCCGTAGAAAGCAATGTTGCCTTCAAACAGAACTGCTCCGAAACCCATATCTGCGGCTTTGCCGAGAGAATAATCCAGCAGCTTTTTGCCGTAACCCCTGCGCTTCAGCTCTGGAGTTATGCCGATGGGCCCCATTGTGAGAATGGGGATTTCTCTGCCGTCATCAGCCTCAATGACAGTTCTCATAAACATATTCTGTCCGATAAGCCTGCCGTCCTGCTCCATGACAAAATCCAGTTCTTTTACGAATGCCGGATCATCTCTGAGCACATGGATCACATAGTGCTCACTGCAGCCCGGACGGTAAACATTCCAGAATGCTTCTCTGACAAGGTTTTCAACCTCTCTGTAATCTCCACTTTTTTCCAAACGAATTATGCAGTCATTTTTATTCATTGTTTTTCCTCCTGAAAAATTGTTGACTTCAATCGTGGGAGGTCATTGATTGCAAACAAACCTCCCGGTCAGCCTGCAATCTCCGTTGTGTTGTACTTCTTCAAAAAGCACTCTCCTGAAAAATAAAAATTTTATAATCAAGCCTTTCGGCAGGATTATTTTTGAAGTGACCGTCAGGTCGCTTATATTTTATTGCTTTTGTTTTTCCTTGTCAAGCTCAATCAAAAATCAGACATAATTTAATAAATGCGGAAAGAACGGATTCTTTAAGGCAGACCGTGAAGCCGCTTATATCAATTCCTGCGGTTTTGCCGCTGGCCTCGACAAGATAGATGCCGACATATTGATACGGAACAAAAGCAGTAAACCCGTCAACATCCTTTTTATCACCGCCGGTGATGACACGCCCTGTCATAAGGTCGGTAACGGTGTAATCCTTGTAATTTGCGATTCCGCATTTTGCGAAAGGTATTTTAACCTTGCCGAGGTATGAATCCGGCTTATTATTGCCGATGACGATAACTGCTTTATTACCGTTGAATCTTGCATAATTCTGAAGCGAATCAAAGCCGTCTGCCTTAACCTCGCAGATGTTGCTGTTTCTGTGATTCAGCGTCCATTTTTCAAAAATATCACCGCAGGTTCTGCGTATTTTCAGCATTTGCTTGACATCCTCAAGGAAATAAGCGTTGGAAGGAATGTTTACATTATCAAAATTTACGGGAATATCATATTGAACGCCGTCGGCGCATGATGCGTTGAATTCATCACCCATATACCATATCGGAATGAACGGCGCAAGAATTGCCGCATAGCCGATTTTCAGGCGGTTTCCGCAGACATTACGTTTCTGATAATCGTGATTGGTGATGCAGTTGGTGTAATATTTTGATGTGCCTCTTTTTATCGTGTTTTCTTCACGGCTGTATGAACCGATGCCCTTGCCGGTTTTGACCGAATCGACAATATTCAGATATCCGTCCGTGAAGAAGTTGACGGGATTCTGATAAAGCGTTCCTCTGTCCATAGCCGAATAATCGAGCACACCGTCCTGCTCAAAATCGTAAACGGATTTTCTTGTTCCGGTGTCCTCTGAAATGATTGCTATGTATTTGCCTTTTTCGGCAAGTCTTTCACGCACGGTGCCGAAAATATCATAACCCGTGTAATTCGGCTCACAGTCACAGCGGTAGCCGTCGGCATCGGTGACAAGAATATTTTTCACAAGATTATCCGTAAACCATGTGCGAAGCTCTTCATTTGACCAGTCAAAGGCAATGTTGCCCCAGGCCTCACCGCTGAACCAATCGGGATGCTCGGCTATCAGCGGAGCGTTATACATTACGCCCCAGCTGATAATATCAAGGAAAATGTATATTCCTTTTGAGTGAGCGTAACTGACAAAATCGGCAAGCATTCGGAAGCCTTTTTCATAATCGTCTGTTCCAGTAAAAGCAGGGTCAAGGGTGTGAGGGCCGAAATTGCCGTAACCGTTTCCCTCCGTTCCGCGGTCATAAACGGGGGAGAGCCATATTCCGTTTACGCCGACGCGGGCGTAGAAATCAAGCAGGTCATAGGCTTTGTCAAATGTGCCGCCGATTGAAGCGGTGTCGAGACGCACCTCAACCATTGTGAGTTTGTCAAGCCAGTCCGGTGATTTAAGCAGCCCGTCAGTCCACGAGACCGCGAGAGAATTTTTATCGGCAGGCTCATATTTCAACAGTGCGGAATTGTCAACGGAATCCTCGCTGTGGTCATATTTGAAATTGATTTTTCCGGAAATGCTGAGCTCACCGTTTTTGGTTAATGCGCCGGAAAGAAAGGTGTTGACAGCCCTCATAAGAGCCTGCGTGCAGCCGCCTTTAAGCAGAACATTTCCCGTGGATTCATCGTAAAGCACGGAATAGTCAAGGGCTTCACCCTCAACGGAAAGCACAATGAATTTGTCAGAGCTTTCGTCAAAAGAGGCGAAAGTTTTAAGATATTCCGCGGCCTGAGCGGCATTTTCGGATGTAATTTTCAGAGCGTAAGCGACATCGTTTTTGTTATCGGCTCTGCCTGCCGCGGCAGACAGCAGAAGAAATGTAACAGCCAAAAACACGGAAATACATTTTTTAATCATTTTCATAAAAGCTTTCTCCTTGAGAGCTGAATATGCCTGATAAGATTACTTTATAATTATAACATTTCAGAGCAGATAGTCAAACGGTAATTTGGCGAGAATGCAAAAACTCCCCGAC
>JAZUJJ010000038.1:0-10210 GCA_045642725.1 Acutalibacteraceae bacterium | reverse complement strand
AAAAAATCCGCGAAAAAAGCTCACAAAAAAACCGCCCGAAAAGAGGCGGAATACGAAAAAGTGGTTGAGAAAGTGGTTTTGACTGATTTTGGAAAAATCAAAAAGAAAAGCGGTTGACCACAAAAGGCTTGTGTGTCAACGGTTTGTCTTTGGTTGCGGAGGGAGGATTTGAACCTCCGACCTCCGGGTTATGAGCCCGACGAGCTACCAACTGCTCTACCCCGCGATATATTGCATTGATTATTATACACAAATATGGAAAAAAGTCAAGTAAATTTATAAAAGATAAGAGAAAAAGTTTACAATATAAATGAAAAGGTTATAATTGCAAATCTGACAGGTGTTTTCGGAGCACTATTGAAAATATAATGAAAATATATAATAATGTGATAATCTCTCCCCCACAGCTTTAATGAGTTAAGTTTTAAATGTTTTGTGTTAAGTTGTGTTTCTTCCTTCCCCCTCGGGAAATTCCAATGTCAGAGGAAATGTCAGCGCAGCTGACAAAAGGGCAGCCGTCTGCGGCGAGCAAAAGGTGGATTGCCGTAAGGCAAGACGGATGAGGGGAGATATAAATTCGGAGTTGATTCACGGCTTACGCCGTGCCGGAGCGATGGGGTCATCGCTCCCTACAAGACTTCCTCTCGCCAAGACTCTTTCATCCGCCACAGGCGGCAGAGCCTTATCGAGCATCGCTCCCTACAAGTCGCACGAATTAACATTACCGATTATGTAGGGCGTGCTGACCTCAGCACACCGCCATAAGGATATCCGGAGGATAATTAAAACTTAAAACTTAAAACTTAAAACTTTCAAAACCGGAGCGACGCGACCCGAAATTCCGAATTCCGCATTCCGCATTCCGAATTGTTATTTTCCCCTCATCCGTCAATGCGTTCCGCATTGCCACCTTCTCCCGAGGGAGAAGGAAGAAAAGCAACTTAACACTTCACGCTTAACACTTAAAACTTTCAAATTCCGAATTTAATTGGCTGATGTTTTTATTGTTGTCTGCCCGATTTTGTGATATAATGATAAAAAATAATTCGGAAGTGATTTCATGCTTGACCTTGATATCGAACAGTTCTGGAAAGATGAAGAAACCGCTCACGGGGAAAATTGCTTTTCAAAATCATCAAAGCAGGTCGCCCTGGGCATCAGAATGAGCAACGAGTGCGTTTTTGCCGAGCTCGGCGAGGAAGGGGAGCCCTGGGGCTACACTCCGCCGGAAAGACAGTGTGAACTCAATAAGCGATATAACGAAAAGGCTCTTAAAATCGTCGGCAGAAAGCTTCTCAATGAAAATCCTCCCGAGCCTGCCGACAGCAAGTTCCCGGCCTACCGTCAGATTGGCGAGGTCTTCGGCGGAAAATATGTTTTTGACGGTAACACGACCTGGCTTCAGGGTACGCTGAACGGCGAAAAAGAGCTTGAAAAAAAGCTTGATGAAATCGACAAAATGAATCTTCGAGAGTTCATATTGCCTGCGGACTGGGAAGAAAAGAAAAAATACATATTTGAAAAATACGGCAAAAAGCCCGGAAAATTTTCGGGCATAAGGGGCCCGGTCACCCTTGCCACCTCTGTTTTCGGAACGGAGGATTTGATTTTTCTGCTTTATGATTCGCCGGAGCTTGCCGCCCGTTTTTCGGAAACGATTGCAAAGGTCGTTATCGGTTATTATGACATTTTTTGTGAGGAATCCGGTAATTTCGAAACAAAAAGCGGATTCAAATTCAATGACGATAACAGTGCATTGCTGAGTCCCGAGCTTTATGAGGCTTTCGGCTATCCCATTCTTAAAAAGGTTTTTGAGCATTGCGCTCCGAATCCCGGTGATATAAGATATCAGCATTCCGACTCCGCAATGGAGCATATTATCCCGATTCTCGGCAGACTGAATCTGACCGGGTGCAACTTCGGCCCCACCGTGACTGTTGACAAAATCAGAAAATATATGAAAACCACACGGATTGACGGCTGCCTTGCCCCGTTTACCTTTATGAGCAATGATGATGAAAAAATCATTGCCGAGGTAAAGCGTGACTGTGAAGAGGCAAAAATCGACGACATCAGAGGTTTGAATATCAGCACGGCAGGGTCAATCAATAACGGCTCCCTGCTCACAAGTATGCGCACGGTTATGGCGGCAATACAGAATTACGGCAGATATTAACCCGGCAGAACATAAAAAGTTAAAGAGAGATGATTTTCGGTATTACTCCCTGAAAAATCATCTCTCCGTTTTTTTATCCGTAAGCCTTTTCTGCCGGAAAGCCTTTAATCAAACATCAAAAAACATATTATTCATAAATCTGTCGCTGAATTTCGGATTGCCGCCCAGATCAATGAGGGTACAGCTTTCTGAAATCCTGCTCATTTCTTCAACGGCTTCGGGGCGGCCTATGCACATCAGCGCACCCTGCAGGCTTGTGTTGCCCACTGCTTTTATGCTTCTGACCCGCGGCAGCAGCCCTGAGGTGAATGCGCTTGACGGGTTTATATGGTAGCCGAGGCCCCCGGCGATAAGGAAACGGTCAATTTCCGCTATTCCGGTTCCGACCGCTTCGCCGAGGGTTTCAATGCCCGAGAAAATCGCACTTTTGGCAAGCTGAAACTGTCTTATGTCCTTTTGTGAAATATATACATTTTCGCTTATTACGAAATCTTCTTCAAGATAACCGCTTTCGTCGATCAGCTCTTCGCTGACAAGCAGGGCAACGGCGTCGGTAATTCCCGCTCCGCAGATGCCGACCGGGTCTGCACCGCCGATTGTGGTAAATCCGATTTTACCGTTTTCGCTGAAAACGCTGTCGATTGCTCCGTCAATTCCGCCCGTGCCGCATTCAATGCACGCACCTTCAAGGGCGGGGCCTGCGGCAGTTGAGGTGCAGTAAAGCTTGCCTTTATCCGAAAGAACAAGCTCGCCGTTTGTACCGAGGTCCGCAAGGAAAACTCTTTCATTCGTGTTCTGAAGACCCAGTGCGTATATTCCCGCAACAATATCGCTGCCGACAAAAGCGGAAACAGACGGAAGAACGGTCACTTTTTTTATGCCGAGACCGAGCTCGTTTCCGTCAAGCCAGCAGGCGTGAGTGAACTGCGGTGTGAAGGGGGAAACCCCCATGCTTTCCGGGGAAATGCCGCAGAAAAGATGAAGCATTGTCGTGTTGCCGGAAATGACTATTTCTTCGGCTTCCTTTTCCGTGTTCAGCTCATCGGCAAGCTCTTTGACACATTTTCGTATAAGCTGTGTGAGCTCATTGAGGCTGCCTTTGGCGCAGGCCTCAATTCTGCTTATTACATCGGCTCCGTATGCACTCTGAGGGTTAAGACGGGAGGCGGAAGCAATACTGCCGTCTTTTCTGAGAATTGATGCCGCAACCGTAGTTGTGCCTATGTCAACCGCAATGCCGCATATTCCTTTTCCGTGTTCGGCTTTGCCGTAAAAATCCGTAAGACCCGTGCCTTTTCCGAAATCAACGGCAATATGAGCGTCATCTTTGATTATTGCCTTGCAGGAGCGTATCATCCCGTTTTTCGGTTCGTCACCGGAAAAACTGCCGCTGATGAGCGTGACCGAGCATTTGCCGCAGGTGCCTTTTCGCCCGCAGGCGGCGGGCACGGTGAAGCCGCCCTCGGAGAGCACATCCGCAAGAACGGCACCCTCGGGAGCGGTAAGTGTTATTTCGCCGTCAGGCGTTGTCACGGTGATTTTTTTCATTGCGGTTTATCCCTCATAAAATTCCTTTGCGGCGGCAAAAAAGGCATCAATGTTTTCCCATTTTGCGTTTGCGGGTATGTCACAGCCCGACGAGAGCAGGAAATTATCATAGCCCGCACACTCGCAGAGCAGGTCTTTGACCGCTTTTTTCATTTCGCCCGGTGTTCCGTCCTTGAAAAGCGCAACGGGGTCAAGATTACCCATTATGAGCTTATCTGCGGGGGCGGCGGCAAGCATTTCTTTCAGGTCAACGGCGTTTCCGAAATGATAAGCGTCACATCCGTTTGAAAAAACGGAATCCGTCATCCGTGAAACACTCTGACCGCAGTTGTGATAAATAACGGCAAAGCCATCATCCTTAACGGCATTGACAAGCTGTTTTGTATAGGGTGCGGAAAATTCTTCTTCAAGCTCGGGGGAAAGAAGACCGGCAACGGGCTCCGCAAGTATTATTCCGTCGGCACCCGCTTCTTTGAGGGCTTTAACATAGCCTATGAGAAATTCCGTGCATTTTTTCAGCACGGTATGTACGGCCTCCGGCTCGTCAAAGCACATAAACATTATTTCCGTCACATCAATCAGCCTTGCCGCAAGCGAAAAGGGTGCTGCTGCCCCGGCGAGCAATGGGCGGTCGGTAATAAGCTGCTTTGCTTTTTTTACGGTGTCAATGAATATGCCGGAGCGTGCGCTGCCGACTGCGGGAATTTCAAGCTTTTCGGCGTCTGATGCTGTTTTTATCAAAGCTTCTTTTACGGCGGGCACGGCGGATTTTGAAAAGATTATCTCTGCGCCGAAGCATTCCGCTTCAACCGATAAATCCATAAGAGTGACGGCGGCACCGCCCGGGCACCTGTCAGCCGCCGATTTAATGACACGGGCCTGAAGCTCACTGCTTTTTGATAAGGCTTCAATGTCATCACTTACAAATTGAGCGGCAGGGTAGGAGAGAATGGGAACAGGCTTTTTGCATTTGCCTGAAAGCAAATCCTTTACGGTAACTTTTTCGGGTGACATGGCTCTTTCTCCCTTTATTTCATTCCGAACATTTTTTCTTTTCTGTCAAGATAATAAAGATAATTTTCCTCGGTCACATCCGGGGGACAGCGATGGTCAACAAAGGGAATGTATCCGCCCCTTTCAACATAAGGAGCAATGGAGGCAAGGTAATCGTCAATGGCTTTCTTTCCCTTGATAAGTGCCATTTTGTCAACGCCGCCCATTATGCGAAGCTCCGGGTATTCGTCAAGAAGCTCGCCGGGGTGAGCGCAGGAATTGACCTCATAAGGGAAAAGACAGTTGATGCCGTTTTCAAGAAAATACGGCAAAAGCGGCCTGACATCACCGTCACAGTCCGTGTAAAAAATGTCGATTCCGTATTTGTGCAGCTTGTCCGATATTCTTCTGTATCTCGGGCAGACAACATCACGGAAGAAGGAGAGCGTGACTATCGGGCCGTGATTATAGCAGATGTCCTCCCATCCGGCGGCAAAATCAAATTTCACATGAGGCAAAAGCTGGTCAAGTGCATTTTCCACAAGCTGACAGCTCGTTTCAACCATATCTTCAAGCATTTCGGGGTAATCGTAAATCGCATAGCAAAGCCCCTCAAATGTGAGCATATCCCTTATTTTGCCTATCATGGAGCCGCAGTCGATACCCACGGGGTAATCTCTGTCATCGGGGAAACGCTTCTTGACCTTTTCAACATCAATTTTACGCGCAGGGTCATCAATGCGCATACGCTCGGCCTTGACCTTTTTCCAGTCATCGGGGGTTACGACCGTCGGTCTTAAGTAGTGGGGAATGGTGCTGTGGCCGTCCTTCGGAATTTCGCAGATAATTCCGTTCCGGTCAATGTTGATATAATGGGTTTCTGTTTCGCCGATTCGCTTTTCTTCAAAACCGGGGTGAAGCCAGATGTTTCCTCCGCTTCTGCCCATTTTGTCAAAGCTGAAAAACTCGTTGGCCTGGTCTTCGTTTTTTATTCCGTTATTGCGGAAAATCGACCATTCATGATAGTTTTCGTCCCAGTAGCCGAACTCCATGTTAAAGCTGCGGTCAATGCTAAGACCGTGCATCTGACGGTAAAAGCGCTCTCTGTCGGTCATTGTGCCTTTCCATTTTTCGCGTATCGGCTTGATTTCCATTTCTTTACCCCACCAATCCGTTTTTTTACAGATTTTTACAAATTATAACATAACAAAAATCTATTTTCAATAACGCATAATTATATCAAGGTGAAAATGCACAAAATTTACAGTGCTAAATTATCAATACGGAACATATTGACTAAATGTATTTATTATGTTAAAATAACGATATTATAATTGAATGAGGAGGCGAAAATTTTATGAGTGATGAGATAAACAGAGAAAACTCAGAGCTCAATAATGCGGTTCCCCAGCTAAATCAGGCATATATGAACAGAATGTTCTGTTCAACAAAAGAAAGAATAAGCTTTATTCTTCACAACGCCCTCGGCTCCATAGGTTTGGGTAAATATGATGTCGGCTCCGACATCTGGCTTTACAAAATTTATGAAATCGAGCCTCTCGCTTACGCAAAGGCAAACGCCGCCCTTACGGTCTGGGATATGATAAATGACCCGATTTCGGCGGCAATTATCGACAATATGCGTTCCCGCTGGGGCAAATTCAAGCCTTTCCAGTATCTTTCGCTGTTACCCAGTATTCTGCTTGGTATTGTCACCTGTCTGCTTCCTATCATTGCCCCGTATTTCGGCCTTGCAACAAGTCAGAGACTGACCCTTTACATGGTGACAAAGTGGATAAACGAAACCGTAAATGCATTTTTCGGAGGCGGCGGATATATTGACAATGTTTTCACTCCAAGCCCCAATGAGCGAACGTCGCTTCTGGTCAGCTCGGAGTTTGTCAAGAGTCTTTTCAATAAGCTTCCGGCGCAGATAATGGGCCTTCTTTACGATATGATAGGCAACGGTGTTATCGGTGCAAGCATAACAAAGGTTTTTGTTGTTTCAAAAACATTTTTCTGGGTTGTTGCCATGGTTTCAAATGTTCTTTGGTATATTTACAGCCGTGAAAGAGTTCCTCAGTCCGAAAAGCCGCCTCATCCCGTCAAGGGCGTTATTTCCGTTTTCAAAAACAAACCGCTTCTTATTTATACCCTCAGCGGACTTATTGACGGCATAAATCTCGGCAAAGGCGAAGACCTTTATTACAACGATGTTCTTCATTTCAACCTCCTGCCCACTATCGCAGGTATTCCCGGCTCACCGCTTTCCTACGCTTCTTATGCCATGGCACCGAAATTCAGAGAAAGATTTTCAACGAAAACACTCTGGTTCTTCTCAAGAGGCTCGGTTGTTTTCAGCGAAGGCTTCTTCTTCCTTGTCGGTCTCATAGGCGGTCAGAAAAAGGGCCTTTATCTGCGTAAGATTCCCATGACCGTTGCTTATGCAATCGGTAACTGTGTCGAAATGATTTTCTATGCAACCAAGGGCATTATCGGCAAGGAAATCAACTATGAGGTTCTCGATTACTGTGAATGGAAGAACGGCTTCCGTGTTGAGGCAACCATCAACCTTATTACCGGATATTTCACAAAGGCAAAGGATGCCATCCTTGATATTGTGAACGCAAGCCTTCTTCAGAACTGGGCAAAATATCAAATCGGTGAAACAACGGTTCAGACAGGCGAAACAATGTGGAGACTTTTCCTTATCGCTTTCGGCCCTCACCTTATATTTGATGTTATTTCTCTTTTCCCGATGCTTCTCTATAACATTGACAAGGATACCCGTGACAAGATGTATATGGACCTTGAGCACGCAAGAGCCCTCAGAGCGGCAATGGAAAAAATGGAAAGAGATTCCGAAAACCCTCAGGAAGCATAAAAACGAAATAAAAGCAAAGGCTGTGACGAAGCAATTCGCCGCAGCCTTTATATTTTTATTTGTCAAGTATGATGTAATATGACCCTGAGATTGTTATGGGATTTTCAAACACAAGATATTTTCTGCCGAATACGGTGTTATATGCAATGGTGCAGCTGCCTATTCTTATTTCCGTTGATATTCTCCAGCTTCCGCCGACCATTTTTCCGTCATCGGTTACGGTGCAGCCCACAACACAGCCGGAATAATTTGTTTTCAAATTATCTTCGCCGGAAACTATCTCCATTCCGGCGACAGCAAGGGTTTCTTTAAGGTCAATGTTATAGCCGACTGCTCTGTTTATTGCGTCCGCACTGTCGGATTTGATGTTCAGTCTGACGCAGGTTCCTTCATCGGTTTTGTATGCAACTGCCGATTCCACATCGTCATACTCAATCTTTTTTCCCGAAACCTTGAATTTGCCCTTTGCAGTTATTGCAAGAATATCTTCAAGGGTACCGCTTTCCGACAAAACATCGGTTGAAATCTTATCTATGGAAATACGGGTTATTGAAGTCCAGTCAAAGCCGCTGTCTGCCTGTGCACCGGCAATGGCTTTGTTGTAAATGTCAACGATTTCTTCCTTTGTCATACCCTCTGCGGCATCATATTTATTTGCTGCAACAGCATAAGCGGAAACTGTGAATTTACAATTAGCCTGCTTAAAATCAAGAGCCTGCTGAGCTTTGTATTTATCCTGAATACCAGTAAGAGGGAACTGAGTTGTTTTTCTGAAAAGATTCTTGAAGAACAGGATGATTTTTGCAAAGAAATTCAAGCCGTTTGCCTTGTTTGAGGGTACAGCTTTCAGAATAAAGCTTGCGGATTCACCGGGTGAAAGCTCATCAACAGAGCATGAACACTGAGAGTTCTCAACCATCAGATAACCGTCGATATACGCACCGGCATTTATACCGGTAACAAGACCGTCGCCCACATTTTTGACAGTGATTTCAAATGATGCTTCATCCGTTAACTTGTACTCATCCGCCGGAGAGTTGATGGTAATTTCAAGGTTTTCTTTTGCTGCGCTTATTTCCTCTGCACTTGCGCAAAAAGGCAAGGCGCAAAGAAGAATAAGGGCTGTCAATACGATTGAAATTGTGCGTTTAATTGTTGTTTTCATTGCTGTTACTCCTATAAGATATTTTTTAATTTTTGGATTTTAATGAATTTACCCTGTGACTGATGTTTGCCAGCCTCACTTTTAAGGGAGGTGACATTTCCGCAGGAAATGACGGAAGGTTGCAAATGTGCAAACCCCCGGCTTTCAATATCTGCATTGCAGATATATCTTATGCGACTTAAGGGAGCATATATCGAATTTGCTGTCAGGCAAATATATCGAATGCACACTGTGCATATATCAACTTTACACATTAACAATACCACAGGACAAGGAACCGTCACCTGTCTTACAAGCTTATAACGGCAATTTTAATCAAGAATAGAAATCATCGCCTGTCTTAAACAGATTCCATTTGAGAGTTACTTCCGGCACTTTCACGCTTACGGGTATTTTAACCTCTGTATTTGAATTGATAAAGCTTATCCATTCTTCGTTTAACTCTGTTAGTGCATCGAAATGTATAAAATAATTTCCATTTGCATCTATTAAAATTTCAATTGGTTCCACATAGATTTCATCGGTAATATATACTCTTATATAAGCTAACCAATCATTCGGTTTTCCCACTTTTTCCCATGTTTCACCCGGCTTATCAACTTGTGATAATTCGAGCATAAAATCATAAAGTTCATTCTTTTGTTTATCATCAAGTACCACTTCTTTTTCTTCATCTTCCCTGAAAACAATTGAAACTTTTCTGTTAACGAAATCGGAAAAATAATCCAGAGTTTCTGATTCTTGATTTCCCAAAACAAACGCATCGAACAAAAATGATTTTCCGTATTTTATGAACAAAATTTCATCATCGTCATAATAAAGCTGAGCATCATCTTTCATACCTTCATGCTCATATACAGCATCAACCCATCCATCTTCAGGAATACAGTAATGTGCATATTTCTCATAAAATCTGTCTCGTTCATAAAATCCTTCGGTGTTGTTAATTGTAATCGGATTCGATTTTTGACAGGAAGAAAATATTACGGTAATAAAAAAGATTGGTATAAATATTTTGTATATCTTTCTCATAAATAATTCCACCAAAATTCACATAAGACAGGGGGACGGTTCCTTGTCTTATTATAAATAACTATATGCAATAGCAATAAGTTCTCTTGTATAGCAAACGGGAATTGTAGGCAGATATGATTTTGCCCCTGCATAAGTTGGGTGTATATCAAGCTCTTCCGATAGTTTTTTTACACGAAAAATATGATAATTGTTTGTAACAACGCAAACGGAATAATCATCCCCGGAATTATCCATTATTTCTTTTGAAAATGTCAGATTTTCATATGTTGAGGTTGAAGCGGATTCCTTAATTATCATTTCTTCATTTATTCCTTTTGAAATCAGATAATCGCTCATTGCTTCCGCTTCCGAAACATTTTCGTTTTTCCCCTGTCCGCCGGAAACAATGATTTTGGCATCCGGATTTATT
>JAZUJJ010000037.1:0-58158 GCA_045642725.1 Acutalibacteraceae bacterium | reverse complement strand
AACCCAGCCCTTAATCGCAACGAATCCGTCTTTTATATCTATACCTACGGCAATCTTTTCACCGTAAGCATCAAGTGCGGCTTTAAGGAAATCCGGATCGTTTACGGCCGCAGTTCCGAGTATTATTCTGTCGAGCCCCGCATCCGCGTATTTCTTTACTGTTTCCATGCTGCGTATTCCGCCGCCGATTTCACAGAAAAGACCGCTTTTTTCTTTTATTGCGATGACCGTATCGAGATTCGGCGTTTCTCCGCTTTTTGCACCCTCAAGGTCAACTATGTGTATATTTTCTGCACCGCATTTTACAAAATCCTCCGCAACAAGGCAGGGGTCATTGTTGTAAACGGTCATTTGCTTATAATCACCCTTGAAAAGTCTGACGGCTTTTCCTTCATAAAGGTCTATTGCCGGAAAAATCAACATAATTTATGCCTCACAAAATGCTTTCAGTATTTTTAAGCCCACGGAGCCGCTCTTTTCGGGGTGGAACTGACAGCCGTAAACATTTCCGCTCTGTACCGCTGCCGTAAGCTCGGCACCGTATTCCGTGGTGGCTATGGTGCTTTCGTCACAGTCGGCACCGTAAAAGGAATGAACAAAATATACGCAGTCATTTTCTTCTATGAGAGAGAATATTTTACTTTTTTCGCCCTTGAAATGAAGCTGATTCCAGCCTATCTGCGGTATTTTGTAATCGGCGGGTATCACATCACCGATGGGTCTTACACTGCCCTTTATCAGACCGAGACCTTCATGCTCACCGTATTCATAGCTTTTTTCAAAGAGAAGCTGCATTCCGAGACAAATCCCCATTACGGGTTTTCCCTTGGCGGCTTCTTTAAGAACGATTTCTGCCATGCCGCTTTCACGCAGCTTTCTTGCCGCGTCAGCAAAAGCACCGACACCGGGAAGTATGATTCTGTCTGCCCCGGAAATAACTTCTTTGTCGTTGGTGACAACGGCCTCTTCACCGATATGTGCAAAGGAACATTTCAGTGAAAAAAGGTTTCCGACACCGTAATCTATTATTGCCGTCATTATAAAACTCCTTTGGTTGAGGGAATTTCATCACTGTGTGCCGGGTCAACGGAAACCGCCGTTCTCAGACTTCTTGCAGCGGATTTGAAGGCTCCCTCGATTATGTGGTGAGAGTTTTTGCCGTCAAGCTGCTTGATGTGAAGGTCAATGCCGGCATTATTGGCAAATGCAATGAAAAACTCTTCCGTAAGCTCTGTGTCAAAGGTGCCGATTTTTTCGGCGGGGATGTCAAGATTATAAACAAGGAAGCTTCTGCCGGAAATGTCAACGGCAGTGAGAATGAGAGCTTCATCCATGGGCAATATCATGCTTCCGTAACGGCGTATGCCTTTTTTGTCGCCCAGAGCTTCTTTGAAGGCCTGCCCGAGAGCAATGCCGATATCTTCAACGGAGTGATGGTCGTCAACATAAGTGTCACCCTTGCATTTTACTTCAAGGTCAAATGCACCGTGCTTTGCAAAAAGGGTGAGCATGTGGTCAAGGAAACCTACTCCGGTTGATATTTTTGAGCTTCCGTTTCCGTCAAGATTGAGTGCAACGAAAATATCAGTTTCGCCCGTTTTTCTTTCTTTTACGGCTGTTCTCATTTCATTTCCTCCGTTATTTCGTCAATCTTTTCAAAGAGAATATCCATCTGTTCTTTTGTACCGATGGTAATTCTGTTGTATTCACAGAGCTTCGGTTTGCCGAAATGGCGTACAAGAACGCCTTTTTCTTTAAGCTTTTCATAAAGAGTGCCGCCGCCGATAAGATTGCTCTTTGCAAAAACAAAATTTGTTTTTGAATCGGTGAACTCAAAGCCTCTTTCGGCAAGCTTCTTTTCGGTGTATTCTCTGTTTGCGATTATCGTTTCGCAGTTTTTCTTTGTATATTCCGGGTCAAGCAATGTGCCTATGGCAATGGCCTGAGTCATTGAGTTTATATTATACGGATTGGTCGAATACCTGACTGTATTCAGGTCATTTATAAGCTTTTCGCAGGCAATGCCGAAGCCGAGCCTTGCACCTGCCATGGAGCGTGATTTTGAAAATGTCTGAACAACAAGAAGATTGTCGTATTTCTTTGTCAGAGGTATGCAGCTTTCGCCGCCGAAATCTATATATGCCTCGTCAATGACAACCACGTTGTCGGGGTTGGAAGCAACGATTTTTTCTATCTGCTCAACGGGAACGAATTCGCCCGTAGGTGCATTGGGATTGGCAATAAAAATTGTTTTGCTGATTCCGATATAGTCATCAACATTCAGAGTGAAATCATCCTTAAGAGGGATTTCCTCGTAAGGTATGTTGTTAAACTGAGCAAAAACCGGATAAAACCCGTAGGTTATGTCCGCAAATGCAGCAGGGTGCTTTTCGTCGCAGAATGCCATGAATGCAAAATTGAGAATATCGTCGGAACCGTTGGTGAAAATAACATTTTCGGGCTCCACGGAATATGTTTTTGCAAGCTCCTTGTTGAGAACGACCGAATTCGGGTCCGAATATAAATTCAGAGCACGGGTGTTTTCAAGAGCATAGGCCTTCGCTTTTTCCGACGGCGGAAACGGGCTTTCGTTTGTGTTGAGTTTTACATATTTTTTGTCAAGCGGCTGTTCGCCCGGTGTGTATGGTGTCAGTGAGGAATATTTTTCGCTGAAAAATTTACTCATTTTGCTGCCTCGGTTCTTATTACTGCGCTTCTCGCATGGGCCGTAAGTCCTTCTTTGGTCGCAAAGTATGCAATATCCTCGGCAACCTCGGCGAGTGCTTCTTTGGTATAGTAGGTGTATTGAGTCTTCTTAACAAAATCATCAACGGAAAGGGGACTTGAAAACTTTGCCGTTCCGCTGGTGGGTAAGGTGTGGTTGGGACCTGCAAAATAATCGCCGAGTGCTTCGGGGCAGTTCTTGCCCATGAATACGGAGCCTGCGTGTCTGATTCTGTCAAGATAATCAAAAGGATTGTCAACACAGAGCTCAAGATGCTCGGGAGCAATTTCATTGGCGATTTCAATGGCTGTCATAAGGTCTTCGGCAACAATGATTTTTCCGTTATTGTCAACGGAGGCTCTTGCTATTTCTTCTCTGAGCAGCAGGGGAAGCTGTGCTTCGATTTCAGCCTGAACATCATAAGCCAGCTTTTCCGAATCGGTAACAAGCACGGCGCTTGCCAGCTTGTCATGCTCTGCCTGTGAAAGAAGGTCTGCGGCAACAAATCTTGCTTCGGCAGTACCGTCGGCAACAACAAGAATTTCACTGGGGCCGGCGATCATATCAATGGAAACTTTTCCGAACACCTGTTTTTTTGCTTCCGCAACAAAGGCGTTTCCGGGGCCGACGATCTTGTCAACCTTCTTTATTGTTTCCGTTCCGTAGGCAAGAGCGGCAATGGCCTGTGCTCCGCCGACTTTATAAATAATATCAACGCCTGCAACCTTGGCGGCGGCGAGAATTACCGGGTTGACCTTTCCGTTCTTTCCGGGAGGCGTAACAATGGCAACGGATTTTACACCTGCGATTTTTGCGGGAATTGCATCCATAAGCACGGTTGACGGATAAGCCGCCGTGCCGCCGGGAACATAAAGGCCCGCTCTGTCAACGGGAATGATTTTCTGCCCGGTTACAACGCCGTTCTTTTCATTCATTATAAAGCTGTTTCTGACCTGCTTTGAGTGAAAAGCCCTGATGTTTTCGGCAGCTTTTTTTAGTATTTCGACAAACTCGGGTTCAACAAGTGAGAATGCTTCGTCGATTTCTTCCTGAGTTACCTGAAGAGAATCAAGCTTTGCACCGTCAAATTTTTCATTATATTCAAACAGAGCTTTATCTCCGTTTTTGCGTACGTTTTCGATTATATCCGCAACTATATCCTCAACATTTGCAGAGGGATTAACTCTTGCGAAAATTTCGTTGTTTTCAACTTCGCCGTATTTAAGAATTTTTATCATTTTGTTTCCTCCGAGAGCTCCGCAACTTTTCTGACGATTTTTTCAATCATCTCGTTTTTGAATTTGAAGCTTGATTTGTTTGCAATGAGTCTTGCACTTATGGGAACAACGGTTTCCTTTACCTCAAGGTCGTTTTCCTTGAGAGTTGTTCCGGTTTCGACTATATCCACTATTACATCGGAAAGACCGAGTATGGGAGCGATTTCAATGGAACCGTTAAGGTGTATTATGTCAATATCTCTGCCTTTTGAGGCATAATAATCATGAGCTATTTTGCTGAATTTCGTTGCTACCCTCAGTGTTCTTGACGGGTCATCCCTGAATTCAACGGGTGCCGCAACCGCCATTCTGCAAATTCCGGTTTTGAGGTCTGCAAGCTCATATACATCGGGCTCGTATTCAAGCAGTATGTCTTTACCGGCAACGCCTATATCGGCGGCACCTCTTTCAACATATATTGCAACATCGGAGGGTTTGACCCAGAAATATCTTACTCCGGTTTCTTCGTTTTCGAAAATAAGCTTGCGGTTGTTTTCCTTTATTGACGGGCATTCAAAGCCTGCCTGCTCAAATATGGAATAAACCTTTTCACCGAGTCTTCCTTTCGGAAGAGCGACATTAAGTATCTTACTCAATTATTTTCACCTCGCCGTTTTCGATTACGGCTGATTTTTTGCCGTTTACCTTATGTTCACCGTCTTTAACGGCAATGACTTTTTCACCGTCGGCAGAAAGCTTTCTGATTGCCTTGATGACCGAAGCGGGGGAGTCGCCGCTGCCGTAGGTAAGCACATAATCCGCTTCATAACTGCCGGGGGCGTTAATAAGACGGTCAAGCTTGTCAACATAAACCGCGAAGCCTGCGGCCTTGGATTTACGCTTCATTTCTTTCATAAGGCTGTCGTACTGACCGCCGGAAAGAACGCTTTCGGGTATGCCTTCAACAAAGCCCTTGAAAACAATACCGTTGTAATATCTGAAATCATCCACAACGGAGAAATCAATATTTATGCTGTTCTCAAATCCCGTTCCGTCAAATACCGAAAGACATTCTCTGAGCTTTTCGACTCTGTCGCCGGCGTTTGCTTTTTTCGCAATGGGCAGAAGCTTGCCGAAAACATCGGCGGGCTTGCCGTAAAGGGACATAAGAGCGGTCAGAGGCTCGGCACATTCCTTATCAATGCCGTTCCGGCTGCATATATCATAAATGCCGTGAGTATTCTTTTCGCCTATGCATTTGATGATTTCTTTTCTGATATGCTTTGAATCGGTTATCATATCAATAAGAGCCGAAAGTATGTCAAGGTCCGAAACATCAAGCACGAAGCTGTCGGAGCAGGCTTTGAGGCTTTCGGCGGCAAGGTAAAGCACCTCGCCGATGCGGCAGGAATCAAGATTGCCTATGCATTCAAGTCCCGTCTGCATGATTTCACGGAAAGAGTCCGTGCTTTTTGAAACCCTGTAAACATTTTCATTATAGCAGTATTTCTGAATTGAATCCGGCAGGTCTTCGATGTTCTTGATTATTGAAAGTGTAACATCGGGCTTGAGAGCCATAAGTCTGCCGTTTGTATCGGTAAATGTAATTATGCTGTCGGAAATAAGGAAATCCTTGTTTCTTGCGTAAAGGTCATATTCCTCAAATTTGCTCATCTTATATGAAGAATAACCGAATTTCCCGTAAATCGAACGCAGACGGTAAATCAAAGCTTCCGTTCCGCTGAGAATATTTTCAATGTTTTCCATTATTTATCCTCCGCTTTTCTGAATCTTTCGATTGCCGCCTGATAGCCGCCTTCACCGTAGTCAACGCATTTCTTTACCCTGCCTATGGTTGCGGTGCTGACGCCTGTTTTTTCGAAAATCTGATTGTAGCTCAGACCCATATCAATAAGCCTTGCGACCTCAAGACGCTGGCTCATATCCCTGATTTCATTTACCGTGCAAAGGTCTTCAAAAAAGGCATAACATTCATCTATGCTGTTAAGCCCGAGAATTGTTTCAAAAAGACGGTCGGTCAATTCGTTATGAATATTTTTCATAATTTATACCTCACTGTGAATTTGGTCACATATTAGCACTTTACCGCGCTAAAGTCAAGAAAAATCAGAGATATTTTTTGCTTTCGTCGAATTGACACAATAACCGAAAACTTGGGTAAAGTAATTGTTAAAAATGCGGATTTTAATTTTGCACCTTGACTGTAAAAATCTATGATGTTATACTTAAGCTACATTATATAGCGTTCTTTGTTACTGACGGGTTAGTGTGGAGCACCACAGAGAAACTCAGAGCGTTGATTGCCGACCGTCTGGGCACACTTTCCTTTACATGGGTCAGTGCGCCTTTTTTATTTTTTAAGGAGGTAACAGAATGAAAAAAGTCGGAATTGTCATGGGCAGTGACAGCGATCTTCCCATCATCAAAAAGGCTACCGATACCCTTAAGGCCCTCGAAATTCCTTTTGAGGTTCATGTGTATTCGGCACACCGCACCCCTGTTGAAGCAAGGGATTTTGCACTCTCCGCAAGAGAAAACGGTTTCGGAGCTGTAATTGCAGCTGCCGGTATGGCCGCACACCTTGCCGGAGCCATAGCCGCAAACACAACCCTTCCCGTTATAGGCATACCCTGCAAATCAAATACACTTGACGGCGTTGATGCCCTTCTTTCAACTGTTCAGATGCCCTCCGGCATACCTGTAGCCACAGTTGCAATAGACGGTGGAGTCAATGCCGCTTTACTTTGTGCTCAGATTCTTGCCGTTGAAGACAAGGAGCTTGCCGCAAAGCTTGACGCAAAGCGTAAATCAGATGCCGCAAAGGTTCTTGAAAAAGATGCCGGTATCGCAGAAAGACTGTAAAAAATTGTAAAAAAATAAATTTTCATTATAAGGAGAAATGTATCATGTCAAAGAATCTCGTTTACACAGGAAAAACCAAGGATGTTTTCGCACTCGACAACGGCAATTACCTTCTTAAGTTCAAGGATGACTGCACCGGCAAGGACGGCGTTTTCGATCCCGGTGAAAATTCGGTAGGTCTTACCATTGACGGTGTCGGTGATGTTAACCTTCGTATGTCCATTTATTTCTTTGAAAAAGTCAATGCCGCAGGCATCAAGACACATTTCGTAAGTGCCGACCTTAAGGATACCACCATGGAAGTTCTTCCCGCAAAGGTATTCGGCAAAGGTCTTGAGGTTATCTGCCGTCATAAGGCAGTCGGCAGCTTCTATCGCCGTTACAGCGATTATATCGAAGAGGGCGCAGATCTTCCCGCTTATGTTGAAATGACCTTCAAAAACGATGCAAAGGGCGATCCTCTTGTTACCAAAGACGGACTTATTGACCTGGGCGTTATGAGCGCAGAGCAGTATGACGATATCAAGGTTATGACTCAGCAGATCACAAAGATCGTTGCCGATGATCTTCTTGAAAAAGGCCTTGTTCTTTATGATATCAAGTTTGAGTTCGGTTATGATGCTGACGGTAAGGTTATGCTTATTGACGAAATAGCTTCCGGTAATATGCGTGTTTACAAGGACGGTAAATATATCGATCCCATGACTCTTTCAGAACTTTTCTTTGCTTGATTATCACATAAAGGGGTACTTATATAATGGGCGGATTTTTCGGAGTTGTCTCCAAAAATGATTGTATGTCCGATGTGTTTTTCGGTACCGATTATCATTCTCATCTCGGTACGAGAAGAGGCGGTCTTGCATCCTATGATGTTGAGAACGGTCTTCAGAGAGAAATTCACAATATTGAAAATTCACCCTTCCGCACCAAATTTGAAAAGATATTCAGCGAAATGAGCGGTACATCTGCTATCGGCTGTATCAGTGATACAGACCCTCAGCCTCTTCTCATTCGTTCCAATCTCGGCACTTTCGCAATTTGCATGATAGGCATTATCAATAATTCCGAAGAGCTGATAAACAAATATCTTTCATCCGGAACCGGTCATTTTGATTCCATGACCGGCGGAAGAATTAATTCAACAGAGCTTCTTGCGGCTTTAATAAGCCGCAAGGACAGCTTTGCAGAGGGTATAAGATATGCGCAGGAGTCCATTGAAGGTACTGCAAATATCCTAATCCTTCGTGACAACGGCAATCTTATTGCCGCAAGAGACCTTGTGGGCCGCCTTCCCGTTCAGATTGCAAATAACGATGAGGGTTACTGTGTTTCCTTTGAGTCCTTTGCTTATGAAAAGGTCGGCTATTCCAAGGTTAAGGAGCTTGGCCCCGGTGAGATAGTCGAGATTACTTCCGACTCTCTCGTTCAGCTTGCCGCTCCTCTTAAAAAGAAAAAAATCTGTGCTTTTCTCTGGAGCTATTACGGCTATCCCACATCCGGTTATGAGGGCGTAAATGTGGAGATAATGCGTTATCGCAACGGTGAAATAATGGCTGAAAATGACAAAAAGAATATCGGCATTGATAATATAGACTATGTCGGCGGTGTTCCCGATTCAGGAACTCCTCATGCCATAGGTTATTCAAACAAGAGCGGTATTCCCTTTGCCCGCGCCTTTATCAAATATTCTCCCACATGGTCAAGAAGCTTTACTCCCATGAAGCAGTCCGACCGCAACAGAATAGCTCACATGAAGCAGATTCCCGTCAATGAATTGATCAAAGACAAAAATCTTCTCTTTGTTGACGATTCCATAGTCAGAGGAACTCAGCTTAAAGAAACGGTTGATTTCCTTTATGACAGCGGAGCAAAATCGGTTCATATGCGCTCGGCCTGTCCTCCCATAATGTACGGCTGTAAATTCCTTAATTTCAGCCGTGCCACAAGTGATATGGAGCTTATCGCAAGAAGAGTTATTGTTGAGCTTGAGGGTGAAGAGGGCTTCAACTATATTGAAGAGTACAGTGACGGTTCCACCGAAAGGGGAAGAAAGCTCAGAAAGGCAATAAGCGAAAAATTCAATTTTGCTTCTCTTGAATTTCAGTCCCTTGAGGGCGTTATAAAATCCATCGGTCTTGATGAAGAAGACCTTTGTACATACTGCTGGAACGGAAAGGAATAATATAATGAATACACAATCAAGATCCGACAGCTATGCGGCAGCAGGCGTTGATATTACCGCCGGTTACAAAGCCGTTGAGCTTATGAAAAAACATATCGCAAAGACCATGACAAGCGGAGTTTGCTCCGATGTGGGCGGCTTCGGCGGCCTTTTCGAGCTTGACCTTGAGGGTATTGCAAAGCCCGTTCTTGTCAGCGGTACCGACGGCGTAGGTACAAAGCTCAAGCTTGCTTTCCTTATGGATAAACACGACACCGTGGGCGTTGACTGCGTTGCCATGTGTGTAAACGATATTATCTGCTGCGGAGCAAAGCCTCTCTTTTTCCTTGATTATATTGCCTGCGGCAAAAATATACCCGAAAGAATAGCCGACATCGTTAAGGGTGTCTGTGACGGCTGTGTTCAGTCCGGTGCTGCACTTATCGGCGGCGAAACTGCCGAAATGCCCGGCTTTTATCCTGTTGACGAATATGACCTTGCAGGTTATTGCACAGGTGTGGTTGATAAGGAAAAAATAATAAATAATAAAGAAATGAAAGCGGGAGATGTAATTATCGCCCTGCCTTCAAGCGGTGTTCATTCAAACGGTTTTTCACTTGTTCGTAAGGTGTTTGATGTTGAGAATGCCGACATCAAGGCTCCCGTTGAAAAGCTTGGCGGGAAATCAATCGGCGAAACTCTCCTTACCCCCACAAAAATATATGTAAAGCCCGTTCTTGCTCTGCTTGAGCAGGTAAAGGTAAAGGGTATTTCCCACATTACCGGCGGCGGCTTTTACGAGAATATTCCCAGAAGCATTCCCGACGGTCTCGGCGCTCAGATTGATAAGGCAAGCGTAAAGGTTCTTCCTATCTTTAATCTTATTGCCGAAACCGGAAACATCAGCGAGAGAGATATGTTCAACACCTTCAATATGGGTGTCGGAATGAGCATTGTCGTTCCTGCCGACGAGAAGGATAAGGCTCTTGAAATCCTTCAGGCAAACGGAGAGGATGCTTATGTTATCGGTAAGATAATCGAGTCATCAGATAAAATCGTTATTTGCTGAAAATAAAAGCTTTGAGGAGAATTTCCATGTCCGAAAGAAAAGCAAATATTGCCGTTCTCGTTTCCGGGGGCGGTACAAATCTTCAAGCCATAATTGACGCCGAAAAAAGCGGAATCATCAGCAGCGGTACCGTAAAGCTTGTTATTTCAAACAATCCCGGTGCCTATGCTCTTGAAAGAGCGAAAAATGCCGGCATAAAAACCGCCGTGATTACAAAAAAAGAAGAGGGCAGCAGAGAGGCTTTTGAAGCAAAGCTCATAAGCACCATTGAAGAAAATAACATTGATATTATTGTTCTTGCGGGCTTTATGAGCATTCTTTCCGCAGATTTTACGGGAAGATTCGAAAGAAAAATCCTCAATGTTCATCCGTCGCTTATCCCGTCCTTCTGCGGCGAGTGCTTCTACGGGCTTCATGTTCATGAAGCGGCTCTTGCCAAAGGCGTAAAGGTTACGGGTGCCACGGTTCATTTTGTCAATGAAATTCCTGACGGCGGAGAAATCATAATGCAGAAAGCCGTTGAAGTAAAAGACGGCGACACCCCCGAAATACTTCAGCGCAGAGTTATGGAAGAAGCGGAGTGGAAAATTCTTCCCGCATCAATCGAAAAAATCAGCAGCGAAATGCTGCTTAAATGAGGAGCAGAATATGGATATTTATAAGATCAATGATATAGCAGAGCTTATAAAGGATAATTCCTATGTGGGCAGAGGCATAGTTATCGGCAAGAGTGCCGACGGCAAAAAGGCCTGCACCGCATATTTCATCATGGGCAGAAGCGCCAACAGCAGAAACAGAATTTTTACCGAAAAGAACGGTGAAGTTTTCACCGAGCCTTTTGATGCTTCAAAGGTTGAGGATCCCAGCCTTATTATATATGCCGCAATCCGCAGCATTGACAATAAGCTCATCGTCACAAACGGCGACCAGACCGATACCATATACGACGGTATCAAGGCGGGTAAATCCTTCTCTTGCGCTCTTACTTCAAGAGAGTTTGAGCCCGACAAGCCCAATTTCACTCCCAGAATAAGCGGTATGCTTACCTTTGCCGACGGAGATTTCTCATACCAGATGAGTATTCTCAAGAGCGCCGATGCAGAGGGCAGCGCCTGCAACAGATATACTTTCTCATATCCCGCACTTCCCGGCCTCGGCCATTTTATTCACACTTATGTTTGCGACGGCAATCCCATTCCCACCTTCCAGGGTGAGCCCGAAAGAGTTGCCGTTGACAATGACATTGATGTTTTCACGGACAAGCTCTGGAATGCACTTGACAAGGATAACAAGATTTCACTTTATGTCAGATATGTTGACCTTGCCACAGGCGAAGCAGAGAACAGAATGATAAACAAAAATAACTGAGAGCGGAGGAAATAAAGATGAAAGAATTTGAACTCAAATACGGCTGTAATCCCAATCAGAAGCCTGCCAAGATTTTTATGAATGACGGCTCCGAGCTGCCCATAGAAATTCTCAGCGGCAGACCCGGCTACATCAATTTCCTTGATGCTTTCAATTCATGGCAGCTTGTCAAGGAGCTTAAAGAAGCTCTCGGCCTTCCCGCCGTTACTTCCTTCAAGCACGTAAGCCCCACAAGTGCCGCAGTAGGTATTCCTCTTTCCGACACTCTTAAGAAGGCCTGCTTTGTTGACGATATCGAAGGCCTTGACGATTCCCCCCTTGCCTGTGCTTACGCAAGAGCAAGAGGTACCGACCGTATGTGCTCCTTCGGTGACTGGGTCGCTCTTTCCGATGTTTGCGATGTAACTACCGCAAAGATGATAAAGCGTGAGGTTTCCGACGGTATAATTGCTCCCGGTTATGAACCAGAAGCACTCGAAATTCTCAAAACAAAGAGAAAAGGCAACTACAATATCGTTAAGATAGACCCCGATTATGTTCCCGCTCCCGTTGAACATAAGCAGGTTTACGGCATCACCTTTGAGCAGGGCAGAAACAACTTTGAAATCAACAAGGAGCTGCTTGCAAATGTTGTTACCGCCAATAAGGATATGCCCGAAAGTGCAGTCCGTGACCTTATAATCGCTCTTATCACCCTTAAATATACACAGTCCAATTCCGTTTGCTATGCCGTTGACGGCCAGGCAATCGGTGTAGGTGCAGGTCAGCAGTCAAGAATTCACTGCACACGCCTTGCAGGTACAAAGGCCGACACATGGTTCCTTCGTCAGGCAGATAAGGTTATCAATCTTCCTTTCAGAGATGATATCGGCAGACCCGACAGAGATAATGTTATCGACGGTTATATCAACAAGAATGAGGAAGATGTTTGTGCCGACGGCAACTGGCAGAAGTATTTCAAGGTTCAGCCCGAGCCCTTTACCGCAGAAGAAATGAAAGCTTATCTTGCAACCAAGACAGATGTTGCTCTCGGTTCCGATGCTTTCTTCCCCTTCAGCGACAATATTGAAAGAGCTTACCGCAGCGGTGTTAAATATATTGCCGAGCCCGGCGGATCAATCCGTGATGATGCAGTTATCGAGTGCTGTGACAAATACGGCATGGCAATGGCATTCACCGGAATGCGTCTTTTCCACCACTGATAAAAAAACAAAGAGGTAATTCCATGAAAATTATGGTTGTCGGCGGTGGCGGACGCGAGCACGCCATCATCAAAAAAATAAAAGAAAACAAAGCTGTCGAAGAAATTTTTGCTCTCCCCGGTAACGGCGGAATGGCTCAGGATGCCACTTGCGTGTCTGTTGATGCAAAGGATATCCCCGCCATAGTGAAATTTGCTGTTGACAACAAAATAGATTATGCTGTTGTTGCTCCCGATGACCCTCTTGTGCTCGGCTGTGTTGACGAGCTTCAGAAGGTCGGTGTTCCCTGCTTCGGCCCCGAAGCAAAGGCTGCAATTATCGAGGGCAGTAAGGTCTTTTCAAAGAACCTTATGAAAAAATACGGTATTCCAACAGCCGCTTATGAAGTTTTTTCCGATATGGAATCAGCTCTTGATTATCTTGAAACGGCTCCCGTTCCCACGGTAATCAAAGCTGACGGTCTTGCTCTGGGCAAAGGCGTTATAATTGCCGAAACAAGAGAGGATGCCAAGAAAGCCGTTGTTGAAATGATGCAGGACAAGAAATTCGGCAAGAGCGGTGAAAACATCGTTATTGAAGAATTTCTCACCGGCCCCGAGGTTTCCGTTCTTTCCTTTACCGACGGAAAAACCGTTGTTCCCATGGTTTCATCAATGGACCATAAAAGAGCGGGGGATAATGATACGGGTCTCAATACCGGAGGTATGGGCACCGTTGCCCCCAATCCTTATTACACAAAGGCCGTTGCCGATGAGTGTATGGAAAAAATATTCCTTCCCACAATCAAGGCAATGAATTCCGAGGGCAGAACCTTCAAGGGTTGCCTTTATTTCGGACTTATGATTACTCCCGATGGCCCCAAGGTTATTGAATATAACTGCCGTTTCGGTGACCCCGAAACTCAGGTCGTGCTTCCGCTGCTTGAAAGTGATTTGCTTACGGTCATGCAGGCCGTTACGGAAGGCAAGCTTGCGGAAACCGAAGTTAAATTCAGTGACAAGAGTGCCTGCTGTGTAATTATGGCCTCCGAAGGTTATCCCGTTTCTTATGAAAAAGGCTTTGAGCTTGATATACCCGCAGAGATAAGTGACAGCGTTTTTGTTGCCGGAGCAAAGCTTGCCGACGGTAAGCTTCTCACCAACGGCGGCAGAGTTCTCGGTGCCACCGCAGTCTGTGACAATCTCAGCGATGCCGTAAAGAGCGCCTATGCTCTTGTTGAAAAAATATCCTTCGGTAATGCTTATTACCGCCATGACATAGGTGCAAGAGCCCTTAAATGCAAGGAGGCATAATTTTGGTTTACAGAGTATTTGTTGAAAAGAAAAAAGGTCTTGAAAATGAAGCAAGAGCCCTTCTCTCCGACGCAAAAACACTTCTCGGAATCAGCGGACTTGAAAACATAAGACTTTTTAACCGTTACGATGCCGAAAATATTACCGAAGAGCTTTTTGATTATGCTGTCGGTACCGTATTTTCAGAGCCTCAGCTTGATGATGTATATACAGAGCTTGATGCTGACGGCAGCGTAACCTTTGCCGTTGAATATCTGCCCGGTCAGTTTGACCAGAGAGCGGATTCTGCGGCTCAGTGTATTCAGATTATTTCTCAGGGTGAGCGCCCTCTTATCCGCTCCGCAAAGGTTTATAAGCTTTACGGTTCAATCAGCGAAGATGACATAAACGAAATAAAGAAGTATGTTATCAATCCCGTTGAGGCAAGAGAAGCCGTGCTTGACAAGCCCGCAACACTCAAAGTCAATTATGAAATCCCAACTACAGTAAAGACCCTTGAAGGTTTTATTGACCTTGACAGAAAAGGCCTTGAAAAGTTTGTTGCCGATTACGGCCTTGCAATGGATGCCGATGATATAGAGTTCTGTCAGACCTATTTCAGAAGCGAACACAGAGACCCCACAATTACCGAAATCAGAATGATTGACACATACTGGTCGGATCATTGCCGTCATACGACCTTCCTCACCGTTATTGACAGTGTCAAGTTTGAAGATGAGCTTCTTCAGAAGGCTTATGACGATTATATCAATGTCAGAAAAGAGCTTGGCAGAACAAAGCCCGTTTGCCTTATGGATGTTGCCACCGTTGCGGTCAGATATCTCAAGGCTCACGGTAAGCTTGACAGGCTTGACGAAAGTGAAGAGATAAATGCCTGTACGGTTAAGATTGATATTGAAGCCGACGGCGAAAAAGAGCCCTGGCTCCTGCTCTTCAAAAACGAAACTCATAATCATCCCACCGAAATCGAGCCCTTCGGCGGTGCCGCCACCTGTATCGGCGGTGCCATCCGTGACCCTCTTTCGGGCAGAGCTTATGTTTACGGTGCCATGAGAATTACCGGTGCCGCTGACCCCTTAAAGCCTGTTTCCGAGACAATTCCCGGTAAGCTTCCTCAGAGAAAAATAGTTACCACTGCCGCCGCCGGTTATTCATCCTACGGTAATCAGATCGGTCTTGCAACAGGTATAGTTGATGAGCTTTATCATCCCGGCTATGCCGCAAAAAGAATGGAGATAGGTGCAGTTATCGCCGCAGCTCCCGCAGAGAATGTTCGCCGTGAAGTTCCGGCTCCCGGTGATGTTGTCATCCTCCTCGGCGGCTCAACGGGCCGTGACGGTATCGGCGGTGCAACAGGTTCATCAAAGGCTCACAATGCTCATTCCGTTGAAACCTGCGGTGCAGAGGTTCAGAAGGGTAATGCTCCCGAGGAACGCAAGCTTCAGAGACTTTTCAGAAATCCCGCTGCCACCCGTATGATAAAGCGCTGCAATGACTTCGGTGCAGGCGGTGTTTCCGTTGCTATCGGTGAGCTTGCAGACGGTCTTGAAATCGACCTTAATGCCGTACCCAGAAAATATGAAGGCCTTGACGGAACAGAGCTTGCAATAAGCGAGTCACAGGAAAGAATGGCTGTTGTCGTTGAAAAGGAAAATGTTGATGCTTTCCTTAAGCTTGCCGACAGCGAAAATCTTCAGGCCTGTGCCGTTGCCGTTGTTAAGGAAGAACCCAGACTTACAATGAATTGGAACGGCAATACCATTGTTGACATCAGCAGAGAATTCCTTAATTCAAACGGTGCCGACAAACATATTGATGTTACTCCCGTTAAGCCTCAGAATTATGAAAAAGAGATTTCCGGCAGCTTTGAGGATAATTTCAATGCTCTTGCCGCTGACCTTAATGTCTGCTCAAAGAGAGGTCTTTCCGAAAGATTTGACTCAACCATAGGCGCAGGAACCGTTTTAATGCCCTTCGGCGGAAAGAATCAGCTTACTCCCATTCAGGCAATGGTTCAGAAGATTTCCGTTGAGAAAAAGCATACCGATGACTGCTCACTCATGGCTTGGGGTTATAATCCCTTTATTACCGAAAAGAGTCCGTATCACGGAGCTTATCTCGCCGTTATCGAGTCTGTTTCAAAGCTTATTGCCACGGGCGCGGAATTCAAGGATGTTTATCTTACTTTCCAGGAATATTTTGAAAAGCCCGGTAAAGACGGTAAACGCTGGGGCAAGCCTCTTGCCGCTCTTCTCGGTGCCTTTGAAGCTCAGAAGGAGCTTGGTATAGGTGCCATCGGCGGTAAGGACTCAATGAGCGGTTCGTTTGAGGATATTGATGTTCCTCCGACCCTTGTTTCCTTTGCCGTTACCACCGAAAAGGTTTCGGATATTGTTTCTCCCGAATTCAAAAAGGCAGGGGATAAGGTTATCCTTATTTCTCCCGACTATGACGAAAACGGCCTGCCCGTAACCGAATCTTTACTTAAAGTATTCGATAAAGTCAAATCACTTCTTCGCTCAGGCAAAGCGGTTTCCTGCTATACACCCTGTATGGGCGGCGTTGCGGAAGCAGTTATGAAGATGTGTTACGGCAACGGCTTCGGCTTTGCCTTTGACAGCGCACTTTCACTTTCCGATATTTTCGGATATAAATATGCTTCATTCCTTCTTGAAGTCAATGAAGACTGTGACGAAGGCACACTTATCGGTACCGTTACCGAGGAAAAGAGCATTTCTTACAAGGATTCTTCTCTTTGTCTTTGCAAGCTTCTTGATATTTATGAAAACAAGCTTGAAAGCGTTTATTCCTGCAACATAAAAAACGCAGGAACAAAGGTTGAGAACTTCAGCTTCAGGGCCGAGTCATATCCCGCTCCGGCAATCAAGACCGCAAAGCCCAGGGTCCTTATTCCCGCTTTCCCCGGCACAAACTGTGAGTTTGACAGTGCAAAGGCCATGAGAGATGCAGGAGCAGAGCCGGAAATCATTGTTATCAACAATCTTTCCGCTTCCGGTATTCAGAAGAGCGTTGAAAAGTTTGCTTCCGAGCTTAAGAATGCTCAGATGATATTTATTCCCGGCGGCTTCTCCGGCGGCGATGAGCCCGACGGCTCAGGTAAATTCATAACCGCTTTCTTCCGCAATGCAATGATCAAAGAGGGCGTTACCGATTTGCTTGATAACAGAGACGGCCTTATGTGCGGTATCTGCAACGGCTTCCAGGCTCTTATAAAGCTCGGTCTTGTTCCTTACGGTAAGATTATTGACACAGATGAAAACTGTCCCACTCTTACCTTTAATACAATTGCCCGCCACCAGTCAAGAATTGTCAGAACACGCATTGCTTCAAATAAATCTCCCTGGCTTGCTCTTACCGAGCCCGGTGATATTTACAGTGTTCCCATTTCTCACGGTGAAGGCAGATTCCTTGCCTCCGAAGAGCTTATCAGAAAGCTTGCGGAAAACGGTCAGATTGCCACACAGTATGTTGACCTTGACGGCAACGCCACAACGGATATTCATTTCAATCCCAATGACTCAATGTATGCCATTGAAGGCATCACTTCACCCGACGGCAGAGTATTCGGAAAAATGGGTCACAGTGAAAGAGTCGGCAGCGGACTTTATAAGAATGTCTGCGGCGATTATGATATCAAGATGTTCAAGGCAGCAGTTAAATATTTCAAATAAAGGCAGGTAAATATAATGGCTTATTTAAGTGATATTGAAATTGCTCAGGCAACCGAAATGCAGCCCATAACCGAAATAGCAAAGGCTGCCCATGTTGACGAAAAATATATTGAGCAGTACGGTAAATACAAAGCCAAGGTTGACCCGGCTCTTATCAGAGAAACGGATAAGAAAGACGGTAAGCTTATTCTTGTTACCGCCATTACTCCCACCCCCGCAGGTGAAGGCAAAACCACCACAACAATCGGCCTTGCCGACGGTCTTAAGAGAATCGGCAAGGATGTTACCGTTGCTCTTCGTGAGCCCTCTCTCGGCCCCGTTTTCGGTGTCAAGGGCGGTGCAGCAGGCGGCGGATATGCTCAGGTTGTTCCCATGGAAGACATCAATCTTCATTTTACCGGCGACTTCCACGCAATCGGAGCCGCAAACAACCTTCTTGCGGCAATGCTTGACAACCATATTCAGCAGGGCAACGCTCTCGGTATTGACCCCAGGAAGATTACCTGGAAGCGCTGCGTTGATATGAATGACCGTCAGCTTCGTTTTATCGTAAACGGTCTCGGCGGCAAAGCAAACGGCACTCCCAGAGAGGACGGCTACGACATTACCGTTGCCAGTGAAATAATGGCTGTTTTCTGCCTTGCTTCCTCTATCACAGACCTTAAAGAAAGACTTTCAAAGATTATTGTCGGCTATACATACGACGATAAGCCCGTTACCGCAGGTGACCTTAAGGCTGTCGGCGCAATGACGGCTCTTCTTAAGGATGCACTTAAGCCCAACCTTGTTCAGACTCTTGAAGGAACTCCCGCTTTTGTTCACGGCGGTCCCTTTGCAAACATCGCTCACGGCTGTAACTCCGTTATGGCAACAAAGCTTGCTCTTAAAATGGGTGATTACACCGTTACGGAAGCAGGCTTCGGTGCTGACCTCGGTGCAGAAAAATTCCTTGACATCAAATGCCGTATGGCCGGCCTTACCCCCGACGCAGTCGTTGTTGTTGCAACTGTCCGTGCGCTTAAAATGCACGGCGGACTTGATAAGAAAGAGCTCGGCACGGAAGACCTCAATGCTCTTGAAAAGGGTATTCCCAATCTTCTCCGTCATGTTTCAAATATCAAGAATGTTTATAAGCTTCCCTGCGTAGTTGCCGTTAACAGATTCCCCACCGATACCGATGCGGAAATCAAATTTATTATCGACAAGTGCCGTGAGCTCGGCGTAAACACCGTTCTTTCCACCGTATGGGCAGAGGGCGGCAAAGGCGGCGAAGAGCTTGCAAAGGAAGTTGTTCGTCTGTGCGAAGAGGAAAAGGGCGATTTCACCTTCTCCTACGAGCTTGACGGCTCAATTGAAGAAAAGATTGAAGCTGTTGTCAAAAAGATTTACGGCGGTGACGGTATTACCGTTCTTCCTGCCGCAAAGAAGCAGATAGCAACTCTTACCGCTCTCGGCTTTGACAAGCTGCCTGTATGTATTGCAAAGACACAGTACAGCTTTTCCGATGACCCGGCAAAGCTCGGTGCTCCCGAAGGCTTTACCGTAACCGTAAAGAATGTCAAGGTTTCCGCAGGCGCAGGCTTTGTGGTTGTTCTTACCGGTGATATTATGACAATGCCCGGTCTTCCCAAGGTTCCCGCCGCAGAGAAAATTGATGTTGATGAAAACGGAAAGATAACAGGTCTGTTCTGATTTATTATAATAACGGGTACTTTCAACAAAAGTATCCGTTATTTTTTATTTTATTTTTACATCCGCTTTTGTTGACATTTTACACCTTTGATGATAAAATACTTCAAAAGGTCTTTAATGCGGTACAGAGATGCCGGCAAGATTTTGTATATGATATTTAACGGGTGCTTTTTGCGTCCCGTGTTTTCGTATGGTTTCTTGCCGAGAGGCAAGAATTTTTTTATGTGGAGGAAATGAAGATGTCTTTGAATTTCAAAGCAGTAAACGGTGAATATTCAAAAGCTGTCGAAATGAATTTCAATGATGTTATTTCGGCAGGGGTCTCATTTTCTTTCGCTGATGACAAAGAATATGTTGTTTTTCCCGGTTTTTGCGATGTGCATGTGCATTTTCGTGAGCCGGGTTTTTCATATAAAGAAACAATTCTCAGCGGCTCGGGTGCAGCGGCAAGGGGCGGCTATACCGCCGTCGGAACCATGCCGAATCTGAATCCGGTTCCCGATTCGGTTGAAAATCTTGAAAAACAGCTTGAAATCATCAGAAAAGATTCCTTGATAAATGTTATTCCTTTCGGCTCGATAACCGTGGGTCAGAAGGGCGAAAAGCTTTCCGACCTTGAAGGGATGGCAGACAGAGTTCTCGGTTTTTCGGATGATGGCAGAGGCGTTCAGGATGAAGGAATGATGCGTGAAGCCATGCTTCGTTCAAAAGCTCTCGGTAAGATTATTTCAGCTCACTGTGAAGTGAATTCACTCCTTGACGGTGGATATATTCACAAAGGGGCTTATGCTTCGGCTCACGGGCATAAAGGTATTTCAAGTGAAAGCGAATGGAAAATGATTGAGCGTGATATTAAACTTGCAGCTGAAACGGGCTGTGCATATCATGTTTGCCATATTTCCTGCAAGGAAAGCGTAAGTCTTATCAGAGATGCAAAAAAATCAGGTGTTGACATCACCTGCGAAACCGGGCCTCATTACCTTGTGCTTGATGAAAATGATCTTATTGAAGACGGCAGATTCAAAATGAATCCTCCGCTTCGCTCAAGCTCCGACAGAGAAGCACTGATTGAGGGCTTATGCGACGGTACCGTTGATATGATTGCAACTGACCACGCACCTCACTCCGCAGAAGAAAAATCAAAGGGACTTGCGGGCAGCTCTTTCGGAATAGTAGGTCTTGAAACAGCTTTCCCGGTGCTTTATACCGACCTTGTGCTTAAAGGTGTCATTTCACTTGATAAGCTTGTTGAGCTTATGGCGGTTTCACCGAGAAAAAGGTTTTCGCTTCCCTTCGGTGACGGCTTTTCCGTCTGGTCACTTAATGAAAAATTTACCGTTGACCCGTCTGATTTTGTTTCAATGGGTAAAGCAAGCCCGTTTACCGGCAGGGAGCTTTACGGAAAATGTGCCGCAACGGTTTACGGCAATAAAGTTGTTTACGGTTCAGTTTAATATATACGGAGGTAATTTTTATGGCAAAAAGAACAGACATCAAAAAGGTACTTATTATCGGCTCCGGCCCCATCGTTATCGGTCAGGCTGCGGAATTTGACTATGCCGGCACTCAGGCCTGCCTTGCTCTGCGTGAGGAAGGTTACGAGGTCGTACTCTGCAACTCAAACCCCGCTACAATTATGACGGATACCTATGTTGCGGATAAGGTTTATATGGAGCCTCTTACACTTGAATATGTGGCAAAGATTCTCCGTTACGAGCGCCCCGATGCCATTGTTCCCGGTATCGGCGGTCAGACAGGTCTTAACCTTGCCATGCAGCTTGAAAAGAAAGGTATTCTCAAGGAATGCGGCGTTGAGCTTCTCGGCACCCCTGCGGAAAGTATTGAGAGAGCAGAGGACAGAGAGCTTTTCAAGGAAATGTGTGAGTCGATCGGTGAACCCGTTATTCCTTCCGAGATCACATACAGCATTGAAGAAGCAAAGGGTGCGGCTGAAAGAATCGGTTATCCCGTTGTTCTTCGTCCCGCATTTACTCTGGGCGGCACAGGCGGCGGCTTTGCCAATAACGAAGAAGAGCTTGTTGAAATAGGTCTTAATGCTTTCAAGCTTTCTCCCGTTCATCAGGTTCTCATTGAAAAGAGCGTAAAGGGCTATAAGGAAATTGAGTTTGAGGTCATGCGCGATACCAATGATAAGGCAATCACCATCTGCGGTATGGAAAACATTGACCCCGTTGGTGTTCACACAGGTGACTCCATTGTTGTTGCTCCCATTCTTTCCCTCAACGACCACGACCTTAAAATGCTCAATGACAGTGCAATAAAGATTATCAGAGAGCTTAAAATCGAAGGCGGCTGTAATGTTCAGTTTGCCCTTAACCCCGAAAGCAGCGAATACTTCCTTATCGAAGTAAATCCCCGTGTTTCCCGTTCCTCCGCTCTTGCTTCAAAGGCCAGCGGTTATCCCATTGCCCGTGTTACCGCAAAAATCGCTCTCGGTATGGCACTTGAGGATATTCCCGTTGCCGGAGGTACTGCGGCAACCGAACCCGTGCTTGACTATATTGTTGCAAAGTTCCCCAGATTCCCGTTTGATAAGTTTGCATCCGCTCCCAACACTCTCGGTACTCAGATGAAAGCTACGGGCGAAGTCATGGGTATAGGCTCTTCACTTGAAGAATGTCTGCTCAAGTCCGTTCGCTCCCTTGAAACAGGTGTATGCCACTTCAGACTTGCGAAATTTGATAACTTTACAAATGACGAGCTCTATGACTATATTTCCGAATTCAAGGCAGATAATGTCTTTGCAATCTTTGAATTGCTTCGCAGAGGCGAGAGCATTGAAAAGCTCCACGAGGTAACAATGATTACTTCTCTTTTCCTTGAGTCTTTTGCCAAGATAGTTGAAATGGAAAAGAAGATTGCCGACGGTGAGCTTGATGAATGCAAGATGAAAGCCGCCAAGGTCATGGGCTTCTCCGATAAATACATCGCTTCGCTCAGAAAATGCGGTGAAATCGAGATTTACAATCTGAGAAAATCAATGGGTATCATCCCCAATTTCCGTATGGTTGACACTCTCCATACCGGAAAATACATCGCATATCTTTATTCCTCATACACAGGCGACAATCAGTCAATTCATACCGATAAAAAGAAAATCGTCGTTCTCGGTGCAGGCCCCATCAGAATCGGTCAGGGCGTTGAGTTTGACTATTCAACCGTTCATTCCGTACAGACAATCAAGCGTGCGGGCTTTGAGGCAATAATCATCAACAATAACCCCGAAACGGTTTCCACCGACTACACAACAGCCGACAAGCTTTATTTTGAGCCTCTTACTCCCGAAGATGTTATGGCCATAATCGACTTTGAACAGCCCGAGGGCGTTATTGCTTCTCTCGGCGGTCAGACAGCCATTAACCTTGCACAGCCCCTTATGGACAGAGGCGTGAAGATTATCGGCACCGACTGCGAAGCCATTGAAAGAGCGGAAAACCGTGATGCTTTTGAAAAAATACTCATTGAGCTTAATATTCCTCAGCCCAAGGGTCAGGCTGTTACCAAAATCGAAGACGGTATCAAGGCTGCCAATGAAATCGGCTATCCCGTGCTTGTCAGACCCTCATTTGTTCTGGGCGGCAGAGCAATGCAGATAGTTTCCAAGGACGAAGACCTTCGCCATTACCTTAAAACCGCTGTTGAAATTGATGAAGACAAGCCCGTTCTTGTTGATAAATACATTCAGGGTAAAGAGGTTGAGGTTGACGCAATCTGCGACGGTACCGATGTGTTTGTTCCCGGTATTATGGAGCTTGTTGAAAGAACGGGTATTCATTCCGGCGACTCAATAAGCGTATATCCCACCTTCAGTATTTCCGACAAGGTCAAGGGAATTATTCTTCAGTATGCAAAGAAGCTCGGCCTCGGAATCGGTATTGTAGGTCTTTACAATATTCAGTTCATTGTTGACGAGAATGAAGAGGTTTATATCATTGAGGTTAACCCCCGTTCCTCCCGTACGGTTCCCTTCCTTTCAAAGTCAACCGGTTACAGCCTTGCCGATATAGCAACGGAAGTAATTCTCGGCAAATCACTTAAAGAGCAGGGTCTCTTCTCACTCTATCCCGAGGAGAAGAAACGCCACTATGTAAAGGTTCCCGTTTTCTCCTTCAATAAAATCAAGGGCCTTGACGCATATCTTTCTCCCGAAATGAAGTCAACAGGCGAAGCAATCGGTTATGACAACAAGCTTTCAAGAGCAATGTTCAAGGCACTTACCGCTTCGGGTATGAATCTTCAGAATTACGGCACCGTTCTTGTTACTCTTGCTGACGAAGATAAAGAGGAAGCTTTGCCTCTCATAAAGAGATTTTATGATATGGGCTTCAATATTGAGGCAACAATCGGCACTGCCAATTTCCTTAAGGAGCACGGAATCAGAACAAGAGTAAGAGGCAAGATAAGCGAAGGCAGTGAAGAAATTCTTGACTCTATCAGGTCCGGTTATGTCAGCTATGTAATCAACACAAGAGCCATTCTTTCCGGTGTTCATTATGATGACGGTGTGCTTATCCGCCGCTGTGCAACCGAAAACAATGTAACGATATTTACTTCTCTTGATACAGTCCGCGTTCTTCTTGATGTTCTTGAAGAAACCACAATCACAATTTCCACCATTGATTCATGAGGTGAATTATGAAGCAGGGCATATTTACTGTTTCTTCCAACGAAAAACTGACATCATCGGTTTTCAGAATGAAGCTTGAAGGTGATGTTTCCGCAATTACAGCTCCCGGTCAGTTTATAAATATTCTCATTGACGGCTTATTTCTGCGCAGACCGATTTCGGTTTTTGACTGTGATGAAAAATCCGTTACGATTATTTACAAAGTTGTGGGCAAGGGTACGGAAAAAATGAGCGAAATGCAGCCCGGCACTTCTCTTGATGTGCTTACGGGTCTCGGGAACGGTTATGACACCGGGCTTTCCGGTGACAGGCCTCTGCTTATCGGCGGAGGCGTGGGCGTTCCGCCGCTCTATATGCTGGCAAAAAAGCTTATTTCTCAGGGCAAAAAGGTTTCCGTCATTCTCGGCTTCAATACGGCTGATGAAATTTTCTGTGAGGATGATTTCAAAAAACTCGGTGCGGATGTCTTTGTTACCACCGTTGACGGAAGCTATGGCGTTAAGGGCTTTGTTACCGACGCTTTTCCCGATGAATATTCATATTTTTACACCTGCGGTCCGGAGCCCATGCTTAAAGCGGTTTATAAAACCTCAAAAACCTCCGGTCAGTTCAGCTTTGAGGAAAGAATGGGCTGCGGCTTCGGGGCCTGTATGGGTTGCTCCTGCAAAACCGTGACAGGCTTCAAAAGAATCTGTAAGGACGGCCCCGTGCTTTGTAAGGAGGAAATATTATGGGAAAAATGAGTGTTGACCTTTGCGGAATAAAGCTTGACAATCCCGTAATTCCCGCCTCCGGAACCTTCGGTTACGGTTATGAATTTGCACAGCTTTATGACATAAATATGCTCGGTACCTTTTCTTTCAAGGGAACGACAAAGGAGCCACGCTTCGGCAACCCCACACCGAGAATTGCAGAATGCACCTCTGGTATGATAAATGCCGTCGGTCTTCAGAACCCCGGAGTTGAAAAGGTTATTTCGGAAGAGCTTCCGAAGCTTTCGGAATGTTTTGATAAAAAGGTTATGGCCAATGTCAGCGGCTTTTCCGTTGATGATTATGCTTATACCTGCGAAAAAATAGATAAGTGTGAGCAGGTGGGCTGGCTTGAAGTCAATGTAAGCTGTCCCAATGTTCACGGCGGCGGAATGTCCTTCGGTACTTCTCCCGAGGCCGCTGCCGAGGTTACCTCTGCCGTAAAAAAAGTAACAACAAAGCCTGTTATAATCAAGCTTTCACCCAATGTTACGGATATAGTTTCCATAGCGAAGGCCTGTGAAGAAGCGGGTGCCGACGGAATCAGTCTTATCAATACTCTTCTCGGAATGCGAATTGATTTGAAAAAGAAAAAACCGGTTATTGCCAATGTTATGGGCGGCTTTTCCGGTGCGGCAATACTTCCCGTTGCCCTGCGTATGGTCTGGCAGGTGTCAAACGCCGTAAAAATTCCCGTTGTCGGTATGGGCGGCGTTTCAAGCGCAGAGGATGTTATTGAAATGATGCTTGCAGGTGCGACGGCGGTTGAGGTTGGTGCTGCCAATCTTGTTGACCCCTATGCCTGCAAAAAAATTGTTGAAGACCTTCCCTCGGCTATGGAAAAATACGGCATAGATAATTTAAGCGATATGATAGGAGGAGCACATAATGGGTAAGGATGTAATTATTGCCTGCGACTTTTCAAGTGCGGAAAAAACATTTGAATTTCTTGATAAGTTTACCGGCAGAAAGCCTTTTGTAAAAATAGGTATGGAGCTTTTCTATGCGGAAGGCCCTTCCATAGTTAAAGAAATCAAAAAAAGAGGCCACAAGATTTTTCTTGACCTTAAGCTTCACGATATTCCCAATACCGTAAAAAAATCCATGGCAGTTCTTTCTTCGCTTGATGTGGATATATGTAATCTCCACGCAGGCGGAACCATAAGAATGATGGAAGCTGCCCTTGAAGGTCTTACAAGGCCCGACGGCACAAGACCTCTTCTTATTGCCGTAACTCAGCTTACATCCACCGATGAGGAAAGTATGAAAAAAGACCTTCTCATAAATGAACCGATTGATAAGGTTGTAATGCATTATGCTCATAATGCAAAGCTGGCAGGTCTTGACGGCGTTGTCTGCTCACCCCTTGAAGCGGGCAAGGTTCACGAAATCTGCGGCAGTGATTTTCTTACCGTTACTCCCGGTGTTCGTTTTGCCGACGGAGATATCGGCGACCAGAAGCGTGTAATGACTCCTGAGCAGGCAAAGCTCATCGGCTCCGATTATATCGTTGTCGGCAGACCCATTACCGCTGCGGATGACCCCGTTGCCGCTTATGAAAGATGTATTTCCGAATTTGTTGACTGAGAGGTATGAATTATGAAAAAGCTTATTGCAAAAGACCTTCTTAAAATCAAAGCAGTGTTTTTCAGACCCGAGGAGCCCTTTACCTGGGCAAGCGGAATCAAAAGCCCCGTTTATTGTGACAACAGACTGACCCTCACTTCTCCTGAGGTCAGAACCGATGTTGAAAACGGGCTTGCAAAGCTCATTAAAGAAAACTATCCCGATGTTGAAGTGCTTATGGGTACTTCGACCGCAGGTATCGCTCACGCCGCAATCACAGGCCATATCCTCGGCTTACCCATGGGATATGTCCGTTCCGGTGCCAAGGACCACGGCAGACAGAATCAGATTGAAGGCAGACTTGAAAAAGGTCAGAAGGTCGTTGTTGTTGAGGATCTTATTTCCACGGGCGGAAGTGTTATCGAGGTCGTTAATGTTCTTCGTGAGGCAGGTGCCGATGTACTCGGTATCGTTTCAATCTTCACCTACGGTATGCAGAAGGGTCTTGACAGACTTGCTGCCGCTGATGTAAAAAATGTTTCTCTTACAAACTTTGATGTTATTGCCGAGGTTGCCGCCGAGGAAGGCTACATCAAGCCCGAGGACATCAAACGCCTTATTGCATTCAGAAATAATCCGTCCGATGAAAGCTGGATAGGTGAAAATAAATGAGAAGTCTTATAAACATTCTCGATCTTTCCGTTGAAGAAATCAACGGGCTTATAGAGGTTGCCAATGATATAATTGCCGACCCCGATAAATACGCTGAGAAATGCAAAAGAAAAAAGCTTGCAACTCTCTTTTATGAGCCGTCAACAAGAACAAGGCTCAGCTTTGAGTCAGCCATGCTGGAGCTGGGCGGAAGCGTTATCGGCTTTTCCGAGGCAACAAGCTCATCATCCGCAAAGGGTGAGAGCGTTTCGGATACGGCAAAGACCGTAAGCTGTTATGCAGATATTATCGCCATGCGTCACCCGAAGGAGGGCGCACCCTTTGTAGCCTCTCAGAGCGCATCAATTCCCGTTATAAATGCAGGCGACGGCGGTCATAATCACCCCACACAGACCCTTGCCGATCTGCTTACGATTTACAGAGAAAAAGGCGGCTTCAATAACCTTACAATAGGTTTTTGCGGTGACCTTAAATTCGGCAGAACGGTTCATTCTCTTATTTCCGCAATGTCGAGATATGATGGCATAAAGGCTGTTCTGATTTCCCCGGAGGAGCTTAAACTGCCGAGCTATATCAAAAAAGATGTGCTTGCCGCAAATAATATTCCTTATGAGCAGACAACCTCTCTTGAAGAAGCTATGCCGAAGCTTGACATTCTCTATATGACAAGGGTACAGCGTGAAAGATTCTTTAACGAGGAGGATTATCTCCGCCTTAAGGACAGCTATATCCTTGAACCCGCAAAGCTTAAAAATGCAAAGCCCGATCTTTGCATAATGCATCCGCTGCCCAGAGTAAACGAAATAAGCGTTGCCATTGATGATGACCCGAGAGCCTGTTATTTCAAGCAGGTGCTTAACGGTAAATATATGAGAATGGCGCTTATTCTCAAGCTCCTTGAGGAGGCAAAGAAATGAATATAGATTCAATTCAGAACGGAATAGTTATTGACCACATTACCGCAGGCAGGGGAATGAAGCTTTATGACCTGCTCGGTCTTGATAAAGCGGATTGCTCCGTTGCAATCATCAAAAATGTTTCAAGCAAAAAAATGGGTAAAAAGGATATAATCAAAATTGACTCCGATACTCCCGTCAATTATGATGTTATCGGCTATGTTGACCCTGATGCTACCATAAATATTATCAAAAACGGTTTGCTTGTTGAGAAGAAGGAATTGGGTCTTCCCGAAACCCTTACGGAAGTTATCAAGTGCAAAAATCCGAGATGCATTACCTCCGTTGAGCAGGAATTGAAGCACGTTTTCAAGCTCACCGACAGAGAAAACAAGGTTTATCGCTGTATTTACTGCGAAGCCAAGGCGGGAAACTGAAATGAGTATCAGACTTTATATCTGTGATGTTTCCTCCTTTACCGATAACGGCCTTTTTGAAAAGCTTTATTCGGCTCTTAACGAAAGCGAAAAAGAAAAGGTTGACCGTATCAGACCCCAAAAAGAAAAAATGCTTTCTCTGGGTGCCCGCAGCCTTTTGCGTCATGCTTTGAAAGAGCAGGGGCTTGACCCCGATGCCGTTTCAATTCTTACGGGTGAGCACGGGAAACCCTATGTAAAAGATAATCCTTTCTTTTTCAGCATTTCCCATTCCGGCGATAAAGTTATTGTTGCCGTGTCCGATAAAGAAATCGGCTGTGATATTGAACTTGTTTCGGATTATAACCCAAAGATTTCCGAGCGTTTTTTCACGCCGGAGGAAAACAGCTTCATTGATTCCCGTGCCGATAAATCGGCGGCGTTTTACCGTGTCTGGACTCTGAAAGAGAGCTTTATGAAAGCAACGGGACTCGGTTTTTCACTGAGCCTTTCGGATTTTTCGGTAAATATTGACGGTGAAAATATTTCCGTTCTTCAGAATATTGACGGTAATTCTTATTCTTTCCGTGAGATAAACTGTTTTGACGGTTATGCCTGTTCGCTGTGCATCAAAGAAAAGAATTGCCCCGAACCCGAAATCATAACAAAATGCTTCTGATTATAATTTGCCGGATGATTTTTTTCATCCGGCTTTTTTCTTGACATATTCATTATAAATGAGATATAATCTTTTCATAATACAGAGGAGGTATGCTTATGGCAAAATGTCCCAAATGCGGGCGGCATCTGCGCCTTATCGACTGGAAACCGGTCTGCCCCGGGTGCGGTGTCAACCTTACATACTACAATTCAAATGAAACGCTCCTTATTGAGTCTGAAAAGGCGGAAATTGAGCATGCCAATTCTCAGCCGGGTGTTGACCGTGCGAAAGCGGCATTCTTCGGCTCAAAGCTCACGATTATAAGGATAGTTCTGACTTTCCTTCCGCTTTTTACAACTCTGATTCCTCTTTGCCGTCTTACCGATGCATCGGGTCAGACAAAGGCAATCGGTGTTATTCAGATTGCTCAGAATTTCGGTAAGCTCAATATCGGGAAAATATTCGGGGATGCCTTCGGCGGAGATTTGGCAAGCCTCGCTTTTGCTCTCACTCTTGTTGCTCTCGGAATGTTTGCGGTCAATCTTCTTTCTCTTTTTGCTTCCCTCGGCCCTCACGGTAAGCTCAGAAGCTTTATTTTCTACGGCTTTTCCGCTCTTTGCGCCATCGGTGCCGTTGTGGCTTTTGCTCTGGGCGGCAAGGATGTTTCAAAGCTTACGGCGGATTATGTTTCTGGCACACCCTTTATCGGTGCCTTTGTTTTTGCCGCAGTTGAAATTTTCGGCTTTTTGTGGAATGTATATATTTACTCAAAGGGTATTCCCGTTGAAAAAACGGTCTGCCTTATCGGCGGTATTCCCAGTGACGAATATTTCAAAATGGTTGAGGATGGCGTAAGTGAGCTTGAAATCCGTAAAAAGATGGTCGATGCTCTTACCGCCATGCAGGATGAAATAAGACGAAAAGAAGCGGAAGCAGAGGAAAAAGCATTTTCCGAGCGCGCTTCGAGAAAGTGAGAACGGAGGTGGCCGATTTGTCAGAAGAAAATGTAAATCTTGCTGAAAATACAGAAATTGAACAGGTCAATGCCAAGCTCCGTCAGCTTGTTGATGCGGACAGAAGAGTTATTTCCCGCAAAGAAACCATCGGATATATTCTTTTTGATGCTTTCAGAGGCTTCAATATTGACGGCCATAAGGACCTTTTTGTTGACAGTGTTCTGAAAATTGATTTCAATTTTCAGTCAATAAACAATGTTATCGGCGGTATCTGGGATTTCATTGACGATTTTATTGTCAGCTTCGCCGTTGAAAAAACCCGTACCCGTTGGGGTAAATTCATCCCTTATATTTTCATGGGCGGTATTCCCTTTGCGCTTATTGCCGCAGTTTACTGGATTTTACCTCTCATTATGCCTCAGTCAATGGTAAATGATAAGAGCAACATTTATAAGTTTATCTTTTATGTTGTTCTTAATATGATTATTGAAATGGTCGGCAACTTCCGTGATGTCGGTATCGGCGGTTATATTTCAACAATCACGCCTTATCCCTCCGACAGACGGCGTCTTGTTTCCCTTGCCGGTTATGTCAGCATTATTCTTTCAAGACTTCCCGACCTTGTTATTGAATTCACCCTTGATATTATTAAAAACGGACTTTCAAAATCCGTTGTAAATCCCGAGGCAAGTATAGGCAAAGCCCTTATGATCATGGGTCCCGCAACAACACTTGTTGCCGGTATAGTCATTACATGGTACACCACCATTGCCAAGGAAAGAGTTCATCAGAAGATTGAAACACCGAAAATTAAGGACAGCCTTAAAATCGTCTTTACGAACAAGCCCGTACTTATGTATATGATTTCCAACGCTCTCGGTTCCTTCGGTACAGGCCTTTCCACCAACGATTATTACCGTCAGGTTCTTAATATGACGACCTACGAAACCTTTGCGGGCATTCCTTCTTTCTTCTTCCAGCCTACAACCTTTGCCAAATATAATAAGCTTGCCGAGAGATTCTCAACAAAGCAGATTTATATGATAAGCCAGGTTTTCGCCAAGACCTTCTATATTCCTCTTTTCTTCTACGGAATTTGTTTCAAGACCAAGAAAAAGGCAGAGCCCTATTTCTTCCAGAGCCGTCTTGCAATGTTCCCCGTTACTGCCGTATGGGAATGCATTTACGCTACCTTCTGGGGTGCAAAGAGCATTTCGGGTACGGAAATGAGCAACGAGTGCAACGACTATATTGAATGGAAGTGCGGTTACAGAAACGAAGCAACACTTTCCGCCGCAAGCGCATTTTTATGCAAGATTCCCGCAAGAATAAACGGTATTCTCCAGCCCCTTTACAAAAAGTGGATTGACTATGACCAGGAAGCATATCTTCATATTCTTCCCGGCAGACAGAGCGGCCAGCCTCTCAAGGCTCAGAAATGGATTTTTGCCATGGCAACAATCATTCCCGCTTTCCTTGTTCTTTCAAGTATGATACCCATGTTCTGGTATAATGTTGATAAGAATACCCGTGACAAGATGTACCGCGAACTTAATGAAAGACGAATTAAGACCGTCGAAAATGTCAATAAGCTTTACGATGAAGAAATCTGATAAGTATTAAGTTGTACCGAAAACAGGATTTAATAAAGTAAGACCTTGTAACTCCGAAACGGATATTACAAGGTCTGCTTTTTTATTTTTGAATCACACATTTATCGACGAGTGTTCTGATGAGATTCAATATGATTCATTTTGTTCTTCCTTAATCTTGATGAGAAGGTGGATTGCCGTCAGGCAAAACGGATGAGGTGTAAGTTTATTTTACTTTTCACGGCTTTGCCGAAAAAATCTTTTTGAATTCCTCAATATCGGCTTTCGGATTTCTGTTCATGTCATAAATACCGTTGTTTTCCTGATAGACATCCGTAAGCTGAGTATAGCAATAGCCGCACAAATCCTTGATTTTCAGTATGGCTTGCGTATCGGTTCTGATTTCTTCAATCAGCTTAAAGGAGCGTTCCTCACCGAACAGTTCTTCGTTGATTCGTTTGCCGCCGTATTCGGTTATGAGAATGGGCTGACCCTTATATTTTTCACCGGGTATCATATACGGGTGTCCCGTTCTCGCACTGCCGCTTTCAAGAAAAGCGGGGTCGGAGTAATAAGCCGTCATTTTTTCGCTGAAAGCTCTGTAATCATGAACGGTAATCACATCTGTTTCTTCCGGGTTTTCCCAGCCGTCATTTGTGCTTACGGGTCTTGAACCGTCAAGACTCTTGCAAAGATGATAAAGTGATTTTGCAAAGGCCTGTTCTTTGGCGTCGGCAATGTATTTTCTCAGCCCCCATGTTTCGTTGAAAATGACCCAGGCGATAATGCAGGGGTGACTTTTATCTCTTGCGATAAACTCCGTCACTGTTCCGAGTGCTTCGCCGCAGGCGCTTTGTGTGAATTCATAAAAAGAGGGGAGCTCTGCGCAAACGGGCATACCGAGCAAATCGGCATAGTAATAAAACTTCGGGTCTTCGATTTTCTGATGCATTCTCATGCCGTTAAAACCGCAATCGAGAGCAAGCTCAATATCCTTTTTGTATGCTTCGCCGTTTTCGGGTCTGTATATACCGTCAGACCAATATCCCTGATTGAGAACCATTCTCAGAAAATACTGTGAGTTGTTGAGGTAAAGCTTGTTTCCCTTTGCTTCGAATTTTCTGAAACCGAAATAGCCGTAAACGGTGTCTGCCGTGCCCTTGTCTGTTTTCAGTACGGCCTTGACATCAAAAAGATTCGGCCTTGCCGGAGACCAGTTTATTTTTTTGTTGTCCTTGATACCGTAATCGGCAAAATTGACCGTTAATTTTGCTTTGTTCCCTTTAACGGTCTGAATCATTACAAAGGTGTCAAAGTTTTCTTTTTCAACCTTGAGTTCAACAGTTCCGCTGACTGCCTTGTTAAATGTTAGCTCCGCATCAACCCTCAGAGCATCAAAATCGGAATTGAATGAAAGGGAAGTAATATAATATCCGTCGGTGAATTCTATCCATACTTCCTGCCAGATTCCGCTTACCTGAGTGTAAAAGCAGCCCTCGGGTTCACCCTCCCATATCTGCTTGCCTCTGAGATATGACGGGTCGTTTCTGTCCTCTGCTTTGACGGTGATAATGTTTTCTCCGCTTACGAGCAAATCGGTTATGTCAAGGGTGAAAGGTGTATATCCTCCGGTGTGACCTCCGGCGTAACTGCCGTTTATCCATACATCGGCACGGTGGTCAACGGCACCGAATTTGAGCAGTGCGGTTTTTTCTTTCTGATTTTCCTTAATCTCAAAAACTCTTTCGTACCACATAACGGGGTGATAACTGCTGTCTTCAACGCCCGATAAAGTGCTTTGATAGGGGAAGGGTACGGTAATTTTTCTGTCGGGTGTCAGAGAGCAGTTGTTGAATTTTTCATCGTCATCAAAGGCAAAATCCCATTCTCCGCATAAAGAAATATAATCCGTTCTTATAAAATCCGGTCTCGGATAGCTTCCTTTTTCCTCAATTCTCATATTTATCATCCTTTGCAGAATTTTTTCTTGATTTTATTCGTGCAGATTTATATAATATAATCGGTATATAAAACAGTATAACAAAAGACAGGAGGAAATACAATGAAAACATTAAAAAGAACAATGTGCATTTTTATCTGTGCGCTGATGCTGGCGCTTTCCATCGCACCTGCAGGTTTTGCGGCAGAAAAAAACACACTGAAATTCCGTGAGGACGGCACTTTCAGAATCATGCAGATTTCCGACGCTCATTTTACCGACCAGGTTTATCCCGAGGTGGTTGAGTTTATCAATAAGGCGCTTGATGATTATAAGCCCGATTTCGTAGTATTTACCGGTGACAATGTTACGGGCGGCTGGTTTATGTCAACTCCTCTTTCCGTAAAATATGCCATTGATAAGCTTGTTTCTCCCGTTGCCGACAGAAAAATACCCTTTACTGCCATTTTCGGAAACCACGACTGGCAGACGGTTACACCGAAAAGACTTCAGATTAAGTTTTATCAGAAATATGAAAGCTGTATGATGGAGATCGGCTATTCCTATCTTCACAGAACGGCTAATCAGAATATTCTTGTTAAAAGCAGTGACGGCACAAGAGATGCCTATAATCTCTGGTTCATTGACTCCGGCACAAAGGATATTGAGGACAAAATGCAGCCCGTTCTCGAACAGCAGATTGACTGGTATAAAAAGACCGCAACAGAGCTTAAAGAGAAAAACGGCGGTCAGGTAATACCTTCCCTTCTTTTCCAGCATATTCCCATTTATGAAGTAAATAAGCTTTTCAAAAAAGTTGAGGCCGGAACAGAAGGAGCCGTAAACTGCTCAAAGGAATACGGCGAAAACACATTTTATGTTGTTGATGAAGAAAAAGCCACCGGAACTCTCGGTCAGGGCCCCGGCCTGCCTTACAGAAACAGCGGCGAATATGATGCTTTTGTTCAGATGGGTGATGTTAAAGGTGTTTTCTTCGGCCATGACCATAAGAGTGATTATTGCGGAGTTACCGATGACGGAATAATGCTCTGCGCCAGCCGTACCGTCGGCTTCCAGAGTAACGGTGACGGAGGAAAAAGAGGCGTAAGAATAATCGACATAAATGAAAATGAACCCGAAAACATAGATACATTCTTTGTTTATTACTGTGATTATTTTGACGGCCCTTATCCCGAACAGAAAAAGGACTATGACTGGAAATTAAGACTTAAAATGATACCCGAATATATTCTTATGATGTTCAGATAAGAGGTAATAAAATATGAAACCGAACAGCGTGAAATCCTTTGAAAAAGACAATCTTTATGTAAATGTTTATGACAACCGTTCCGATATGGGAAAAGCTGCGGCAGAGGATATAATTGCCTGCATTGAATACCTGCTTTCAAAAAAGGAAAGTATAAATATGGTCTTTGCCGCCGCTCCCTCACAGAATGATATGCTTGCCGAGCTTGTTAAGGCAAAGCTTCCGTGGGAAAGAATAAATGCTTTTCACATGGATGAATATGTGGGGCTTTCAAAGGAACATCCCTGCTCCTTCGGCAAATATCTTTATGACCATGTTTTCGGCCTTGTTCCTTTCGGTAAGGTCTATTATATTTCCGATTATGGCGAGGATTATTCGGCTCTGCTTAAAGAAAATCATATTGATATTGTTTGTCTTGGTATCGGTGAAAACGGTCATATTGCTTTCAATGACCCCGGTGTAGCGGATTTCAATGACCCCTTGCTTATCAAAAAAGCAAAGCTTGATGATGTCTGCAGAATGCAGCAGGTTCATGACGGCTGTTTCCCGACTTTTGATGATGTGCCCGAATATGCGCTCACACTTACCGTTCCTCAGATGGTCAGCGCAGACTTTATGTTTTGCGTTGTTCCTGCCGAAACAAAGAAGAATGCCGTTGAAAGAATGATTAACGGCGAAATTACCGATAAATGCCCCGCTTCGATTCTCAGAAATCATCCTCATTCGGTTCTTTACTGTGACAGAGACAGCGGCGCACTGATTCTTTGATGATATGAAAATATATAAAAACGGAAAAATCATTACCGACGGCAAAGAGCTTAACGGTTTTGATATACTGACAGACGGCGAAAAGATAATTTCCGTTTCACCCGGTATTACGGCGGATGATGCGGAAGTGATTGACCTTGGCGGCAAATATATCGCCCCGGGCTTTATTGACATTCATTGTCACGGCGGCGGGGGAGCGGAGTTCATCGACGGCACTCCCGAGGCATTTATGACCGCCTGCGAAATTCATTCAAAGCACGGTACCAAAGTTATTTTTCCCACGGTTTCCGCTGCCGATAACGAAACCACGGTCAAAGCTCTTGAAGCTGCGGAAAAAATAAAGGATAAATGTGCCTGCCGTATTTACGGTCTTCACCTTGAAGGACCTTATCTTTCACCTCTTATGACCGGGGGGCAGGCAGGGGAGTTTGTCAGAAAACCCGACAGAAAAGAATACGAAAGCCTTGTTGAACGGTTCGGTTCACTGATTTCAAGGTGGACCTATGCACCCGAGCAGGATGATGACAATAAATTTCTTGACTTTATCGTCTCCAAGGGAATTGTACCGTCAACGGGTCATTCCGCCGCCGAGTATTCTCACCTTGTTTCCGCTCTTGAAAAAGGCAATTCGCTTATCACTCATCTTTATTCCTGCACCTCCACCGTAACAAGACATCAGGGCTTCCGTCACCTCGGTATTGTTGAAACCGCATTTTTGCTTGACGAAATGAATGCGGAGGTCATAGCCGACGGAAAGCATCTGCCGCCGGAGCTTCTTAAAATGATAATCAAAATCAAAGGCACGGATAAGGTTTGCATGATTACGGATTCTCTTCGTCCGGCAGGGAAAGCGAAGGACGGTGATGTTTATACCGATTGTGCCGTGCCGTTTATTGTTGAGGACGGTGTGGCAAAGCTTTGCGACAGAAGCGCTTTTGCGGGCAGTATAGCAACCGCCGATGTGCTTCTCAAAACTGCTGTTGATTCCGGCTGTTCCGTAGCCGATGCGGTGAAAATGCTCACTTCAACTCCCGCAAAAATAATGGCTCTTGACAATCTCGGCAGGATCGCGGCGGGTTACGATGCTCTTTTCACCGTATTTGACGAAAATCTTGAAATATGTGATTTACCGTGATATAATCATCTAAGGTGATTTATTTGGCTATTTACAAATCTTTTAATACGCAGATGACCGAAAATATCGGCTTTGAGCTCGGCAGCAAACTGCCCCTCGGCTCGGTTATAGCTCTTTTCGGTGACCTCGGCGCAGGCAAGACGGCTTTCACAAGAGGCTTTACAAAAGGAATGGGTATTGAATGCGATGTGAGCAGCCCTACCTTTGCACTTGTCAATGAATACAGAGGAAAAAACAAAACCCTCTATCATTTTGATATGTACCGTATTAACGGTTGGGATGACTTGTATTCAACGGGTTATTTTGATTATCTTGATACGGGAGCTTCTCTTATAATCGAGTGGAGCGAAAACATTGAAAATATTTTGCCCGATGACTGCGTAAGAATACATATAAACAAAACGGAAAATGCCGATGAGCGTTTTCTTGAAATTACCGGATGTGACGAAATTGAAATTACTTGCTGTTGATTCCTCCGCAAAAAGCGCAAGCGTTGCGCTTACAGAGGACGGAAAGCTTATCAGTGAATGCTTTGTCAATGCCGCTCTTACCCACAGCTGCACATTGCTGCCTATGGTTGACAATGTTCTCGGTCAGGCGGCAATGAATATAAATGATGTTGACGCTTTTGCCGTCAATGCCGGCCCCGGCTCTTTTACTGGCATCAGAATCGGTGTTGCGGCGGTGAAAGGGCTTGCTTTCAGCGGAAATAAACCCTGTGCCTGTGTTTCCACCCTTGAAAGTATGGCATATAATTTCTGCGATGAAAGCTGTCTTGTCTGTGCGGTTATGGATGCAAGATGCAGGCAGGTTTACACAGCCCTATTTCAATGTAAAGACGGCAGAGTTATCCGCTTATGCGAAGATAAGGCCGAAGGCATTGACGAGCTGAAAGAAGAGCTTTCGGCTTATGACGAAAAAATATATCTTGTCGGTGACGGAGCTGACCTCTGCTTTGAGACCTTCGGAAAAGAAAAGGAAAATATATTCCTTCCCGGCGAAAACAGAAAATATCAGAGAGCTTACGGAGTCGCACTTGCGGCTGAAAATAAAAATGAGTTTACCGACCCTGCTCTTATAGTTCCCGTTTATTTAAGACTGCCACAGGCGGAAAGGGAACTCAGGCAAAAGGCTGAACTTAAAAGTAATCAGGAGGAAAAGAAATGATAGCACTCGGAAATGACCATGCGGGTCTTGAACTGAAAAATGCGGTAAAGGCTCACCTTGACGAAAGAAAGATCGAATATAAGGATTTCGGTACTTATACATCCGATTCCTGCGATTACGCAGTTTTTGCAGAAAAAGCCGCAAGAGCCGTTGCGGGCGGTGAATGTGAACTCGGTCTGCTTTTCTGCGGAACCGGTGTCGGAATTTCTATGGCGGCAAATAAAGTCCGCGGTATCAGAGCAGCCTGCTGTTCCGATAAATTCTCTGCTGAAATGACAAGACTTCACAACAACGCCAATATGCTTTGCATGGGCGGCAGAGTTGTTTCCGTTGAAAAGGCCATTGAGCTTGTCGATATCTTCCTTGACACTCCGTTCAGCGGCGAAGAAAGGCATCAGAGACGCATAAATCAGATAACCGATCTTGAAAACAGATTTTAATTTTTTGCGGAGGTAATATATATGTCTAAAGTAATGATTATGGACCATCCTCTTATTCAGCACAAGCTTTCCATTCTCAGAAGTGTTGAAACAAGCTCCAAGGATTTCAGAGAGCTTGTAAAAGAGATTGCAACCCTTATCTGCTATGAAGCAACAAGAGATCTTCCTCTTGATGAAGTGAAAATCAAAACTCCCGTTGCCGAAGCAACAACCAAGATGATTGCAGGCAAAAAGCTTGCTTTTGTTCCCATTCTCAGAGCAGGTCTCGGTATGGTTGACGGTGTTCTTGCACTTGTTCCCTCTGCAAGAGTCGGCCACATCGGTCTTTACAGAGACCCCGAAACACTCAAGCCTGTTGAGTATTACTGCAAGCTTCCTCAGGATATTGATGAGAGAGAAGTTATTGTTCTTGACCCGATGCTTGCAACCGGCGGCAGTGCTATTGATGCTATTTCTCAGATAAAGCTCCGCGGTCCCAAGTCAATCAAATTTATGGGCATCATAGCAGCACCCGAAGGACTTGAAGCTCTTAAAAATGCTCATCCCGATGTTGATATTTATGTCGGTGCTCTTGATGAAAAGCTCAATGACCACGGCTATATCGTTCCCGGCCTCGGTGATGCAGGTGACAGAATTTTCGGCACAAAATAAAACCTGACTTTCAGGGCAGAATAAAATTCATTCAGTAAATAAAACAAAGCAATTCCGAGATTTTAGAGCAATAATCTATAATCTCGGAATTGTTTAATTATTATTGTAAATAAAAATAGCACATCTGTCTGATAGACAAATGTGCCTTTTCTGGTGATCCACCGGGGACTCGAACCCCGGACACCTTGATTAAAAGTCAAGTGCTCTACCGCCTGAGCTAGTGGATCATTTGTTAAGTTATTTGACGCTCGAATATAATATATTATTTGAGCGTGAATGTCAAGTGTTTTTTAGCAAAATTTCATTTTATGCGTAAAAGTTTTTTTATATTAACTTTTTTATTGAATTATAAATTGTGTTGTGATAAGATTAACTCAATTAAAAAAAGAAAGGAAGCATCACCGTGAAACAACTCAAGGTCGGAATCATCGGCGCCGGCAGAATCGGCTCTCTGCACGCTAAGTCAATCACTTATAATGTGCCCACAGCCACAATCGCAGGTATTACCGATGTTTTCAAGGCAAATGCCGAAAAGGTAGCTAAAGAGCTTAATATTCCCAAAATTTATGCCGATTACAAAGAAATGCTTGCCGATCCAGAGGTTGAAGCAGTTCTCGTCTGCTCATCCACAGATACCCATGCCGATATAGCCATTGAGGCTGCAAAGGCAGGTAAGCATGTTTTCTGTGAAAAGCCCGTTGACCTTACTCCCGAAAAGGTCTGTGCCGTTATTGACGCAGTTAAGGAAGCAGGAGTAAAGCTTCAGGTCGGCTTTAACCGCAGATTTGACCATAACTTTGCAAATGTCAGAGCAATGGTAAATGACGGAAAAATCGGTAAGGTTGAAATTGTTAAGATTACATCAAGAGACCCCGCTCCGCCGCCGGCAGAGTATTCCGCAGTAAGCGGAGGAATGTTCCTTGATATGACAATACATGATTTCGATATGGCCCGTTTCCTTGCCGGTGCAGAGGTAACAGAGGTTTATGCAAATGCAACCTGCCTTGTTGACCCCGCTATCGGTGAAGCAGGCGATGTTGATACGGCTGTTATCAGTCTTAAGTTTGCAAACGGTGCTGTCGGTGTTATTGACAACAGCAGACGCGCAGCCTATGGCTATGACCAGAGAATTGAAGTTTTCGGCAGCAAGGGTGCAGCCGTTGCCTCCAATGATACTCCCACCAATGTTGTTTATATGGGTGAAGACGGCGTTGTTGCCGACAAGCCTCTTTACTTCTTCCTTGAAAGATATATGCAGTCATTCAGAGATGAAATGCTTCAGTTTGTTGACGCAGTTCTCAATGACAAGCCCACACCCACAACCGGTGAAGACGGTCTTAATTCAATTCTTGTTGCTCTTGCCGCAAAGAAATCCGTTGCAGAGGGCAGACCCGTTCTTCTGAGTGAAATGAAATAAAATATATCTTTTTATCTTGTTCCTTACGGCGGGATGTTTTTCATCCCGCCGATTTTAATTCAAGCAAAACAACTAATATAAAAAAGTGTACCGTTAAAACTATATTTTAAGATAAATCAGAAATATCACAAAAATATTCTTGCAAAATCATAAATCACGATAAATATTTCTGAATTATATTGTTATAAAGTTAATTATTGACAAAAATATGAATTAGTTGTAAAATTTATTTCGAATTTTGGGTATTGGAATATACCCGTATATATGAGGTGAAACAAATGGCACAGCTTTCCAAAAAGTACGGACTTTTCACCGCTATCTGTATGGTTGTCGGTATTGTTATCGGTTCCGGTGTTTTCTTCAAGGCCGAAAAAATGCTTACAATCACAAACGGTGATCTTCCCACAGCTCTTCTTTCCTGGTTACTCGGCGGTATTGTAATGGTAATCAGCGCCTACACCTTTGCCGTTATGGGCACAAAGTTTGAAAAGGTTAACGGCGTTGTTGACTATTCCGAAGCACTTGTAGGCAAAAAGTATGCTTATCTTGTCGGCTGGTTTATGTCTACTATTTACTATCCCGCAATGACCTCCGCTCTTGCATGGCTTTCAGCAAGATATACCATGGCTATCTTCGGTTTCTCCGCAGACAGCGCACAGGTAATGACTCTTGCAGCTCTTTACCTTGTTCTTGCTTATGTTATCAACACTCTTTCTCCCATTCTTGCCGGTAAGCTTCAGGTTTCCATGACCATCATCAAGCTTATTCCTCTTCTTACCATGGCTGTTGTAGGTATTATCTACGGTCTTTCCCACGGTATGATTTCCGAAAATATGAACAGTGTTGTTGAGGCTGTTACCGATGCAGAGGGCAATATTGCTTCTTACAACACCGTTGCAAGAAACGGAATTGCAGCCAACCTTATTCTTCCCGGCGTCTGTACATCTGTTTTTGCTTATGAAGGCTGGGTTATCGCCACATCCATTAACTCCGAGCTTAAGGATTCCAAGAAGAATCTTCCCAGAGCTCTTGTTCTCGGTACGGTTGTTGTTGTTGTAATTTACATGGTTTACTATATCGGTATTTCCGGTTCAGTTCCCACTTCAGACCTTCTTCTCAACGGTGCAAGCTTTGCTTTCACTTCAAGACTCGGTCAGGTATTCGGCACAATTCTTACCGTATTTATCGCTATTTCCTGCCTCGGCACTCTTAACGGTCTTACCCTTGCCTGCGACAGAGGTTTCTATTCACTTGCCGCAAGAGGACAGGGCCCCGGAGCCAAATATCTCAATAAGATTGATGAAGCAACCGAAATGCCTTCAAACGCATCCATGATCGGTCTTGCATTCAATGCTTTCTGGCTCTTCTATTTCTTCATGGCTAACCTTACCGACCTTGCAGCTCTTGACGGTGTTGCCGGCTGGTTTATGTTTGACTCAACAGAGCTTCCTCTTATCTGCGTTTACGCTTTCTATATTCCCGTTTATATTATGCTTATTGTCAAGGGTAAGGAATTCGGCGCATTCAAGAGATTCATTATGCCCATACTTTCCATTGCCGGTGCTGCACTCTTTATCTATGCAGCTATTGCCGCTCACGGAATCAAGAATGTCGGCTTTGTTATCGTTGCCGCAGTTATCATGATTTTCGGTGCCTGCTTCTACAGAAAGAACGCAGAGGGCGAAAAGGCAGAGTAAAATTAACAGTTGATTTTCTTCGGGTCGCTTTAGTCGGGCGACCCGTTCTTTTTTGCCCTTTTGCCGGAAATACCGAATTTGTTTCGTTATTTTAATATTGATATTTATTATAAATTGATGTATAATACAATTCATAAATTGAAAGGAGTTTTGTAAATGAAAAATTTCAAACGAATTCTTTCCATTATCCTTTGCGTTTGCCTTATGGCAACCTCTCTCGTTGTTATCGGTTCTGCCGATGATGCTGAGAAGCCGTCAAAAACAATTGTTGTTACAAGTGAAAAAGAACAGCTTCCCATCATTTTCGTTACCGGTATAGGTCAGTCGTACAGCTATTTCTATGAAAATGTTGATGATGCCAAAGAGTATTACACTCTTCTTGAACAGGCAAAGAATGATCCTTCAATCAACGAAACCGAAAAATCAAAGACAAGATGGAATCTTTTCTGCAATGATTTCAGCTTTGCTTTCAAAGAGATAGGCACTTATTTTGCCATTATCCCCGTTGTTTTCGGCCTTCTCGGTTCTGTTTGCGGAATAAACCTCATTCCCCAGAAGTGCGTTGATAAAATTATCACCACTCTTTTCAGATATAACCTTATTGACGAAAAGGGTCAGCTTCCCGAAAATGTAATCACTCCCAGATGTCCTTACCCCGTATCTCAGTACACAACCGAGCAGAGAAGCAACTTCTATCGCAGCATTCCCTGCCAGGATATCGTAGGCGATATCGGTGAAGATATGCTTTATTGCTTCAACTACTCTGCATTCTCCTTCACTTATGATAATGCTGCAGGTCTTCATGACTTTATCAACAACTCCGTTCTTCCTCAGACCGGAAAAGATAAGGTTGTTCTTATTCCCATGAGCATGGGTGCTTCCGTTGTTTCCTCTTATCTTCAGAAATACGGCAATGAAGGCAAAATTGCCCGCGTTGTCAGCATAGTCGGCGCATGGGACGGCAGTGATGTTTTTGCCGACCTTATTGAGCAGAAATATGCAAAAGATGCTCCCGAAAAGCTTTATAACGGTATTGTTGCAAACCTTATCGGTGAGCCCTGGGGCTACCTTGTAAACGGCGTTATCCGTATTTTCCCCAAGAAGACACTCAGAAGCATTATTGACGAAATTCTCGGCTCACTTGTTGACAATTTCGTTATGAAGACTCCTTCGCTTCTTGCTCTTATTCCTCACGAAAGATATCCCGAAATCAGAAAGAACAAGCTTGAAAATAATCCCGACCTTAAGTATATCATGGATATGACCGATGATTACTATGAGTGGGAATGCAACCTTGAGGAAAATCTCAAGAAGCTTAATGAAGAAGTCGGTACTGAATTCTATTATATAGCAGGTTATAACCTCGGCTTCGGCGGATATTTTGAAACCGATTATGAATTCTTCAGATTCTTTGAAACTGCCGATATTACCAATTCCGATGAAATCATTCAGATTTCCTCAACAGCAACAGGTGCAACTTATGTAACTCCCGGCCAGAAGGTTGAGGCTGCCGGCGACGCAAAGTATGTTTCTCCCGACGGTTCCGTTGACCTTTCAACCTGCTTCTTCCCCGATAACGTATGGCTCTTTGAAGGACAGAAGCATGAGCTTGAAAATAATAACACCGCTCTCAGACTTGCTCTTGACCTTGCTCAGGGTAAGATAAAGAGCGTTGATGATGAAAACAATATTTACCCCAGATTCAACGGTGCAAGAAATCTTAAGAAGCTTAACAGAGATTATCTTCCCGCTCTTTACAGCTATATTGCTTCCAAGGCAATTCCCGAAAAGCTCAGTGCAGACCGGCAGAAGGTTATCACTGATTTCAATGCAGCTCCCGCTGATAAGGCAAATGCAGATGCTCTCTTCGGTCTTATGGTTCAGCTCGGTATCTATGCAGCAGATGACAGAAAGCCCGATGCATCGGATATGCGTTCCGACCTTAATACATTCTTCGGCAAGGAATATGCAAAGGATTATCTTACCGATGAACAGTATGCAAAGTATGACGCTGTTCTTGAGATGAAAGAAAGCATTATCAATGACTTCGAAGCCGACAACAAGGTAATTGACGATTTTGTTGACCTGCTTGTTGAGCTCGGTCTCAGAGAAGCAGATTCAGCCGAAGATGACAGCTTTATAAATAATGTATTCAGAGGTATGAATGACGGCATTTATAAGGTATTCGGTGCCAAGGGATATATTGATATTTTCGGCACAATCTTCAAGGCAATTTTCGGCATTAAAGATTGATTCTTCATCATTTTATACAATTATCGCCCTGCCATTTTGGCAGGGCGATTTTTCGCTTTTGCTTGTATTGACATAGAGGTTGTGTTATCATTAGAAAGGTGATTTATATGTTTATTTTTGAAAAAACTTATGATATTGACGAGCTTGTCAGATATAATCTGCATACACATACAAATAATTCTCTTTGCGCGAAGCCCGAAATGGTTCTTTCCAATATGATAAAAGAGGCGGAAAAATGCGGTCTGAAGGTTCTTGCCGTAACCGACCATTGTGACCCGGGCAGTGACATAGATGTTTTTTCAAATACAGCCGAGCTTCGCAGAAGCCTTTCGGAAATAAAAAACGATGTAAAAGTGCTTATCGGCTCCGAGCTTTCCGCTTACGGTGTCGGAAAATTTGCCGATGATGACAGACTCAATGCCTGCCTTGATTACCGCAATTATTCCCATGTTCATTATCATCTTCAGACCTGGGAACAGCCGCAGGACAGAAGTCCTTACGGCTATTCCCGTCACATGCTTGCCGTTCTTGAATCGCTTTTCAAGGCACACCGTGCCGATTGCGTTGCTCATCCTTTTGCACCGATGAAGCTGAAATTTTTTAATGATGATGAAAAGAAGCAGGTTCTTGATTCTTTTTCCGATAATGACCTCGGTGATATCATGACTATGGGTGAGGAAAACGAATGTGCCTTTGAGCTTCATAAAGCGACTATTCTCATTTATCCCGATTTCTTCCGCAGACTTTTCAATATCGGTAAGGAAGTCGGTGTTCATTTTAATTTCGGAACGGATGCTCACCGTCTTGAACAGCTTTCAACGGAAGGCATGGCTGAAATCATCAAAAATATAATAAAATGAAGGCGTGAATTTTTCTTTGAAAAAACGGTTATCATTGATTTTAATATCCGTTTTGCTTGCCTGTTCGTTTTCTTCCTGCCGGGTAAAGACAACTCCCGTTGAAATTCCCGAGAGGGAAGAAAATACAGACGGGTTTATAAGCCTTGCCCCGGGTGTTACACGGGAAATGATGTCGCCGGATTTCTGGACCGATAAGAATGACGAAAAAACTCTTCTTTCCTCCGGTCAGATAAATGACATAAACAATAAAAACAGCAGTTTGCTTTTTGCAAAATGTATCGGCAGCTTTTCACTTGATAATATTACGGATGAATTCAGCGGTGAGGCCGTAAAAGAGATGATTTCCTCTTATGAGCTTCCCGAGGAGCTTGAAAAGCTTTATGTCAACAATTCCAGAGTTGGCAGTGAATACTGGGAAAATCTCATTGATAATCTGAATCTTGACTCTGTTCCCGAAAAGGTGAGTGTAAAATTCGGCTTCTCCGTCAGAAGAGCTTCTCTGCGTATGCTTACAACCGATGATTATATGAATGAGGATAAGGACGATTTATATTATGACGGCCTTATTGCATCCGATTTTATGCCTTTTTGTCCTCTTGCCGTGCTGCACGAAAGCAAGGACGGTGAGTGGTACTATGTCGCAATGCGTACAGCCTGCGGCTGGGTAAAAAAAGAAGATACGGCACTTTGCTCAAACAGAGATGAATGGATGCTGCGCAGAAATCCGACGGATTTTCTTGTTGTTACGGGTTCCGAGCTTGTTTTGCCCGATGACCCATACTGTAAAGCGGTTTCCGGTTTGCGCCTTCCCATGGGTACCGTTCTTCCTCTTGTTAAATCTGAAAGCAGTCCGGATGAGATCCGTTCAAGAAGCACTTACGGCAGTTATGTTGTAAAGCTGCCGACAAGAGATGCAAACGGCAGGATTAAAGATGAATTTGCTTTGATACCTCTTGCGTCGGATGTAAATACGGGCTATCTGCCTTATTGTCATAAATCCGTTGTCAGTCTTGCCTTTAAGCTGCTCGGTAATGTTTACGGGTGGGCAGGCTCACTTCACTCCAATGACTGTTCCGGCATTATCAGACAGATTTTTCTTTGCTTCGGGTTTGAAATGCCGCGGCTCGGTTATCAGCAGGCCAAAGCAGCCGGATTCAAAAACATAAATATTGAGCAATTAAAAGAAAACGAAAAGCTGAAAACAGTTCTTGAAGCTCCTGCAGGCTCACTCGTTTATTTCAGCGGTCATATAATGATTTATCTCGGTGAAGATAAGGGCGAGCCCTTTGTTTTGAGCTCTGTCGGAAGTATTTCGCAGTCAGACCTTAAAGCAGGGGAAACCATGGATGTAAATTCCGTTGTTGTAACAAGTCTGATGCGCACTGCCCGCAAAACAGGCGTAAGCTGGCTTAACAGCCTTACCGATATATTAATCTGTGAACCCGAAAATAAATAACCCTCGGGATTAAATATAAGAAAGGGGATCATGATGACAGATAAGATTATTCTTAAACCTCATTTGGTCAGAAAAAGCACATTTTTTGAAAAGAACTCTCCGCTCGTTCCCGCCGGACTGTTTACGGCTGTTTCGGAGAAGCCCTGCCTTTGCGGATTTCCGTATCCTCTTCCCTCTGCCAAAAAAGACTACACCTGCTTTGCCGAAAGCGGAAAAATCCGTTGGTACGGTGCAAAAACGGGTCTGACAAGATATGACCCGGATGCAGAGTTTGACTTTGACAGAATAATGTTCTTCTCGGCTGACAGAGATTTGCCGGATAATGATGTTAAGGCGCTTTATGCTCAGGGTGATAATGTCTGGGTGTTGACCGAAAGCGGAGTTACACTCATTGAAATGCCGGTGAAAACTCCGTTTGAAATTGCCGAGACCCTTTATGAAGAAACGGTTAAATATGTTGACCGCCGCGGCATGGTAAGTCAGCGCGGACTTGCTCAGGCAAGAAATAAGGATTCTGCCTTCCCTTATGCTCATTCCGATAATGACGGCGGCTTTACGGCCAAATACAGCATAGGTGAAATTTTCAAATATGCAGCATATAAGAAAGAAAAAGGCATTGATGCTCCTGAAACTCAGGCGGCAAAAGCCACTGCAACAAGAGCTCTTGAAGCCTGCCTTCTTCTTATGTATATCCACGGCAGAGGTGACGGATTTGTTGCCAGAACTTATGTTACAAAGGATGAGCCTGTTCCCGATGACGGTATTTTCTTTAAAAGAAGCGGCGATAAGGCATATTGCTGTGAAACAACTCAGTCAAAGAGAAGAAACTGCGTTGGCTATGAGGTGAGCTGTACCGCCCCCGTACCCGAAAGGCTCAGACATCTTCTGACCGATTACGGCTATACAGAGGATGATATTGTTTATAAAGCCGATACAAGCAGTGACGAAATCACTCTTCATTTTCTTAATCTTCTTGCCGCTCACCGTTATCTTACCTGTGACGATAAAGAACTTGACGATATAATCAAGGATGCAAGCAAGAATATCGTTGCACATATCCTTGACCATAATCTTGTGCTTGCCGATTATTCGGGTGAAGCAACGACCTGGGCAAAGTGGGACGAAAATTATTTTGCCACAGTTGACGGATATGTTGATGCCTGTCTTAATTCCGCCGAAATGCTTTTCTATCTCAAAACCGTTATGGAAATAACCGGAGAAGAGGGCAGATGGCTTGAGGCTTATAATCAGCTTATTAACGAGCGCGGCTATGCCGACCTTACCGAAAAGCACTATGACCGTATGATTCAGTTCACACTTGCAACCGATTCCGATTTTGTCAATGACATTATGTACGGCGATCATATGCTTTGTGTTGCTTCTTTCCTCGGTCTGTGTATTCTCGAAAAAGACGAAAAGCTTCTTGAAAAATACAGAAAAGGCTTCAAATCATGGATCGGCTCTATCTGTAAGGAATATAACCCCGGTTATGACTTTATGTATAAGCTTTCCTGCCCCGATTTTGAGCTTGATGAGCTTAAGGTCAGGGAATGGTTTGCAAGGTTTAATCTCAGCCGTCTTGCAAGCAGTGTTTCCGTTACGGGCAGACATGATGTTCCGAGAAAAGAATATTATGCCGATTATAAAGAAACCGGTTGGCTTCTTCCTCCCGACGAGAGATTTATTTCAAAATATGACCGTAATCCTCTTGAATTCAAAAACGAAGACAGCGGTGGAATGTATTACATAGAAAGCTGTTATGTTTACACATACGCTTACTGGATAGGCAGATTTTTCGGATTTATAGGAGAATGACAATGAATAATGATATTTATCTTATAGGTAATGCTCATCTTGACCCCACATGGCTCTGGAGATGGCAGGAGGGCTGCGGAGAGGTTTTGCAGACCTTCCGTTCGGCTGTTTCCCGTCTGAAAGAATATGACGATTTTATCTTTACCTGTTCTTCCGCCTGTTATTATAAGTGGGTCGAGGATATTGACCCCGAGCTTTTTGCGGAGATAACCGAGCTTGTTAAGGCGGGCCGCTGGGTTCCCGTAAACGGTTGGTGGGTTCAGCCGGATTGCAATATGCCCAATGCAGAGAGCTTTGCAAGACAGGCGCTTTACAGCCAGCTTTATTATTACGAAAAATTCGGCAAAATTTGCCGCACGGGTTATAATGTTGACTCCTTCGGTCATAACGGTATGATGCCTCAGCTTCTCACAAAGAGCGGTATGCGCTGTTATGTTATGATGAGACCCGGAACGCACGAAAATGCTGAAATGCCGGAAGGACTTTTCTGGTGGGATTCTGCCGACGGTTCAAGAGTTCTGACTTACAGAATTCCCACGGGTTATGCCGAAAACGGTAAAAGGTCTCTTGATAACGCCATGGAGCTTCTCGGAAAAATGGCTGATGAAAGCGGCCACGGTATGATGTTGTTTTACGGCGTCGGCAACCACGGCGGCGGACCTACAAAAGGCGATATAGAATATATAAAGAGTCTTAAAGCACAGGGTGCTGAAAATCTTAAATTCTCTTCTCCCGATGAATTTTTCAAGGAGCAGTGCTTCCTGCCTCTTGATTTACCCGCATGGGGCGATGAAATGCAGCATCACGCCAGCGGCTGTTATTCGGCAACATCCCTTATCAAGCAGCTTAACAGAAAAGCCGAGTCAATGCTTGCAAATGCCGAAAAATGGAATACTCTTGCTTCAACGCTTTTCGGTCTTAAGGCTTCAACGGAAAAATTCAAGGAAGCCTGGCTCAATGTTACCTATAATCAGTTCCATGATATTTTCTGCGGCTGTTCCATTAGGGAAGCTTATGATGATGCAAGGGATCAGATGGGTGCGGCCATGGATATTGCCGCAAAGGAAGAAAACAAAGCCTTCCTTAAAATTGCAGGTAATATCGACACCTGGCTTGACGGTGTATCCGATACCGTTTTCTGTAATGAAAGACATCATTGCCGTAATACGGATTATCCCCGTCCCGTTGTTGTTTTCAATCCGCTTTCATATCCCGTCAATTACGCCGTAAGAACTTATCATCCCTCATCCGAGGTTACGGACAGCGAGGGTAAATCCGTTCTGTTCTCAAATGTCAGGTCTTCAAGGTCTAACGATTCTCATAAGGATACCGTTTTCAATGCAAAGGTTCCCGCTCTCGGCTATTCGACATATTGGCTGTGGTATGAGGATTCCGAAAAGGAAAAAGGCTTAACCGAAACCGACATCAAGGCCGATAAATTCAGCTTTGAAAACTCAAAGCTTAAGGCTGTGTTTGATGAAAAAGGCGGCCTTTCATCCCTTATCACAAAAGCAGACGGTAAAGAACATATCGTACCCGGCTCATTTATCCCCACGGTTATTGATAACTCCAAGCCCGACACATGGGCACATAATATCTTCAGATTCGATGAAATTATCGGAACAATGAAGGCCGAATCAATTGAAGTTATTGAAGACAGCGGCGTTCGTGCAGTTATCAGAGTAAAGCACACCTACGGTAAATCCTATCTTACACAGGACTTTATTCTTGACACCGATTCCGAAATTATAAGAGTTAAGGTTCGCGTTCTCTGGCAGGAGCCTCTTACCATACTCAAAATGCCCGTTACCGTTCCCGGTGAAGCACCCGAATCCACCTTTGAGATTCCCGGCGGCTTCATAAAGAGAAAATGCAACGGTGAAGAATGGCCCGCACTTACCTGGGGTGATGTTACTGCCGACGGAAACGGTGTTGCTCTTATCAGCGACGCAAAATACAGCTATGACAATCCGGGTAATACACTTCGCCTTACAATGCTCAGAAATTCTATTTTTGCCGACCATTATTCAGACAGACCTGCTGCCGATTTTGCTTATTGTGACGAAGGTCTTCAGCGCTTTGAATATGCGATTTATCCTCACAGCGGCAAAGCCGAGTTCAGTAATGTTCAGAAATATGCCGATATTCTCAATAATAAACCCGTTGCCGTTCCCGTCAGCTATAAGAAGGGAACTCTGCCTCAGGTCAAATCCTTTATCAGCATAGATAAAGATAATGTTCAGCTCAGCTCGTTTAAGTATTGTGAAGACGGCTCCGGTGATTTCATTATCAGAGTCAGAGAAACCGCAGGTAAAAAGGTGAGAGCCGCAATTATCTGTGATGCCGTAAATGCAGGCTTCTATTCCGATTTCAACGGTCAGGAGATAAAGACCTTCCGTATAAACAAGGACGGTTATGTAAGAGAAGTCGATTTCCTTGAAGGAATAGTAAAATAATATTCAGACATAAGATGGTTTATTGAAATTTTTCGCAGTAAACCATCTTTGTTTTTCTTGACCTTTTGTATAGGTTGTGTTATTATAATCAGGCACGGAGGCGTAGCTCAGCTGGTCAGAGTGCCTGCTTCACACGCAGGAGGTCCACGGTTCGAGCCCGTGCGTCTCCACCATAAATGAAACGTCTTTTGTCTGTCAGGACAAAAGGCGTTTTTTTCTGTTTTAGCGAATAATAGGTTTGTAAGTTTACTGAATTGTGATATAATATATCCGATAAATTTGAATTTCTATTCTTGCTTCCCCTTGAGGTAATTCCTCTGGCAGGGGAAATGTCAGCGAAGCTGACAAAAGGTAGCCGTCTGCGGCGAGCAAAAGCTGTCACGAAGTGACTGATGAGGTGTAACCGTGAAACGGCGTTTATCTTTGAATTATTCTAACACCTCATCCGTCAAGGCGTTCCGCCTTGCCACCTTCTCCTCAAGGAGAAGGAAGAAGCACCCGCCAAATCCCTGTTTGTCGGGATATAAAAATATCAGAGCATGCTGATCTCAGCACGCCGCCGCAAGGATATCCGGAAGATAATATAACGGAGCTTGCTCCCCGAAATTCCGTATTCCGCATTCCGAAATCCGAATTGTATTTACGCTTTTTTCCTCGTGAAATCACCTTTTTGTCTTCATTGACTTTTGAATTGTTTTATGATATTGTTAAATACACTGTTCCATATAAACTTTCCGGAGGGTAATCTATGCTTCTGAAAAATGCAATTCTTTGTGCCGTGTTTGTTATTTTTGCTGCCGGTTACGGCTGGGGAATGAGAGGTACGGTTATAGGCGGCGAAAAGGGTGCAATGCTTCCCGGTATGTATATCGGTCTTTTGCTTGCGCTTTTCTCACCAAGCGGAATAAGAGAATATTTTTGGATTCCCGCTGCGGCAGGTCTGATAGGTATGACCTTTGGCGGTATTGAGCCCTACGGTGATACCATTCAGATGATTATTGATGATATTCCGGCTCTCCATAAGCCGGTAAGGGGATATATAGGCCTTGCTCTTAAAGGTGGCCTTTGGTTTTCCGTTTGCGGAGGAATGATAGGCTTGTCATTCTCTGCAATGGGAGGAAAATATAAAGCCTTTGAGCTTGTTTTGTTCTGTCTTCTGATTCCTGTTTTTCAGTCCCTGGGTTATAAAATCTTCAATCAGCCTTATGATAAGGAAAACAATATTTTCCCGAAAATTTATTTCTGCTCCGAAAGCAGAGAAGAGTGGGGAAGCAATGTCGGTATCCTTGCTCTGCTTTGTGTTTTCTCACTTATCAAAGGTGATAATATTGCCCTTACCCTCGCTTCCTCCGGACTTTTATTCGGCGCAATCGGCTGGGTCTTTGCCATAACCTTCTATTATTTTACCGTTCATCCTTTTTCAAACGGTAAATACCTTTTCGGAAAGCTTTATGAAAAGCATCTTATCGACGGCTGGAAGAATATGGAGTTTTCTCTCGGCTCAATCGGCGGGCTAGGCATATTCCTCGGCTTTTACAGCGTATTTGATGAAATTGAAAGTGTAAGTCTGAATATTATGCAAAACGGTCTGTTTGCCCCTTTGGACGGCAAAGACGGGCTTGTTATTGCAATAATGATAATTTTTGCCCTGCTTCTTATTGCGGTAAATGTTTATGAATATGTCTGTGACGGTAAGGGAATTAAATATAATTCTTTCCACATGGATTTGCTCGAAAGACCGCTTTTCAATGTTTTGCCCCTTATTTTTGTTTTGCTTTGTTCCTTGCCCGCTGCAAGACTTATGACTGCTTTTATGCTCATCTTTGCACTTTCCCTTAAATGCTGCTTTGACAGATTTGAAAAAGGAGCAAATTCCGCTCTGCCTTTCATAATTTTCGGCGGATGTTCTCTTGCGGCGTTTATTCTTGATATTGTGCTCGGTGGTTTTTCACCCGAATGGCTTTTCTTTGTCGGCGGTCTTCCCTATGTTCTTTCGGAAATCATCTGGCGCATTACGCACCATAAAAAAGAGGAACTTAACCGCTTGCTCTTCCATTCATCGTTTACTGTTGTAATGGGTTTTGAAACCTTCCAGGTGCTTGTAATTACAATCGTTGCTTTTATTCTTCTGTAATAATTTTCACATTATAGTGCAGACTGAAAATAATAAAACCGGGATTTCAGATGTGATTTGCTGAAATCCCGGTTTTCGCATATTATGTTTTAACTGTTTTATTCCCGCTTATATATTGATTATGATTTCTTTATCTTTTATTCGGAGCAGTGTTCCGAATTTATCCTCTGATGTGTCTGCTCCCGAAACGGATTTTACAGAGTAAATATTACGCAGCAAAATCTTTCCGTTGACAGGCAGCTTATCAAGAGAAATGCTGATTGTTTTTTCAATACGCTCGGCTTCTATATTAAGCACCGAATTTCCGTTAGTGTCACAGATTTGTGCGCTTGCTTTGCCGCTTAGCTCAAATATATGAAATGTAAGATTTTCGCTATAATCATAGTCGGGCTTTGTGTTGACCCCTCCAAAGGGGATTATGGAATTTTCTCTTACATAAAGCGGAAGCGAGAAGAAATCATAGTTATCCTTTTGCCATTTTCCGCCTTCACGGACTTCATTTGATAATAAATGAGTCCATTTACCGTCCGGCAGATAATAATCCACATCACCGCTTTCACGGAAAACGGGTGCAACAAGCAGATTACTGCCAAGCATATATTGACGGTCAAGGTCTTCGCAGATGATATCATCGGGAAATTCAAGCACCATTGCCCGCATAACCGGAACACCCGTGTTGTGAGCTGTGACGGCAGATTCAAAAATATAAGGCATAAGAGAGCATTTAAGCTCCGAAAACTGCTTTGCCACCGCAACTGATTCCGCGCCGTCTGTTTCACCCTCCTTGCAGAAGAGCCAGGGCACACGGTAGGAAGCGTTGCCGTGAAGACGGGAATGGGTTGAAAGCAGGCCGAAAGCAAGCCAGCGTTTATAAACATCGGCGCAGGCTGTTCCCTCAAATCCGCCTATATCATGACTCCAGAATGAAAAACCGGAAAGACAAAGTGAAAGACCTGCCCGAAGTGATTCCCACATCGAAAAATAATTTGCAAAGCAGTCGCCGCCCCAGTGAACGGGGAATTTCTGACAGCCTACGGTTGCACTGCGTGAAAAAACAACAGCTTCGTTTTTACCCTTAAATTCTTCAATGACCTCGAATACACATTTGTTGTAAAGATATGTATAATAATTGTGCATTTTCTCCGGGTCGGAGCCGTCATAATAAACCGCATCCGTCGGAATGCGTTCACCGAAATCGGTTTTGAAAGCGTCAACGCCCTGCTCGAGCAGATGACGGAGCTTAGACTGAAACCATTTGTATGCTTCGGGATTTGTAAAATCCACAATTCCCATACCTGCCTGCCACATATCCCATTGCCAGACATCTCCGTTCTCACGGTTAAGCAGATAATTTCTTTCCATGGCTTCGCTGAAAAGCGGAGATTTCTGACCGATATAAGGGTTTATCCATACGCAGATTTTAAGCCCGGTTTCCTTCATACGGCTGAGCATACCTTCCGGGTCTTCAAAAACCGATTTATCCCAGTCAAAATTACACCATTCATTTTCTTTCATCCAGAAACAGTCAAAGTGAAAAACGCTCATGGGTATTCCGCGCGAGCGCATACCGTCAACCATTTCATTAACTGTTTTTTCATCATAGGAGGTTGTGAATGATGATGTCAGCCAAAGACCGAAAGTCCAGGCAGGGGGCAGAGCGGGCATACCCGTAAGGGCGGCGTAATGAGAAATCGCATCTTTCATATCTTCGCCGCCGATAATCATGAAATCAAGCTTTTCACCGGGAACGGAAAACTGAACTCTTGTTACCTGTTCGGAGCATACCTCAAAAGAAACATGACCCGGGTCATTTACAAAAACGCCGTATCCTCGGTTCGTAACATAAAACGGTATATTTTTATAAGCAAGGTCGGAGCAGGTGCCGCTGTCTTCGTTCCATATTTCAACAGATTGACCGTTTTTTACAAAGGGCGTAAAGCGTTCGCCGAAGCCGTAAACCTTTTCTCCTATGTCAAGGTCAAGCTGAGCACGCATAAATTGACCTTCCGGGGCGGAAACATAGCCGAGAATTGTCTGCCCGAAATCTCTGCTTAAAGCTGTTAAAAGTCTGTCTTTATGGTAAAAAGTGAATTTTGCGGGGCTTTTGCAAATTTCAAGACGGGAATACCCGCTTATGACGGTTAATTCGTTTTCACCTTCATAAACTTCAAGATTTACGGGCGCTTTGTAAAGCTCAAATTCGGGGGCTTTTTTGCGTGAGCCCGAAAAGTGTCTTGCCTGCACACGGATAATATCAGGTCTCGGTGATGAAATATAAATTTCAATCATCGGGCCGCCGAAAATATGAGAATCGACACAGAAGGGGAGAGCATAGATATATATATTGTCTTCTTCTTTTCTGATTTCACGAATTTGTACTGTATTCGTAAAGCTCAGAGCCGGTTTTTCCGACAGATATCTTCCGCTGAATTTCATAAGCACTTCTCCAAAAAACATTAAATTATGCGATAAATCCGCAAAAATTAAGACATAGTACCCAAATAGTACCCAAAACGCTTTTTCTGACCTCTTTTTACCCTGCATCATGGATAAATAAAAAAGCTCAAAGCCGTTTGATATACAAGGCTCTGAGTTATGGCGCATTGCAAGGGACTTTGTCGCCTCACTGCGTTCGTTGCGGTTCGGCAAACGCTCCACAGGAGTGTTTGGCTCTGCGGAGCTTCCCTTGCGTTCGAGTCCAAGTTAAAGCAGATAAAAAAACAGGAAGCAACTACGCTAAGTGAGCTGCTTCCGCTAATGGCGCGCTGCAAGGGACTCGAACCCCTGACCTTTTGGTTCGTAGCCAAACACTCTATCCAGCTGAGCTAGCAGCGCATTTACATCGGTTTCCCGATTGCCAGGATATATTACCACAGTTATCTGAGAAAATCAAGACCTAATTTTACTTTTTTTATATTCTTTACTTTTTAATTTTAATGTGTTAAAATTAAAATACATTTTTAACGGAGGTTCGTTTTATGTACGCCGATCAGAAAATTTGGATTGCAAAATCAGATAAAAACTGTTATCTTCTTCCCAAAATGGCAAACCGTCACGGCCTTATTGCCGGTGCAACAGGTACAGGTAAGACAATCACTATGAAAGTTCTTGCCGAGTCATTTTCCGACATGGGCGTTCCCGTATTTTTCAGTGATGTCAAGGGCGACCTTTCAGGTATGTGCAAGCCCGGTACCGACAGTGAAGATATGCAGAGCCGTATAAAATATTTCGGTATAGATAATTTTTCATATAAACCTTACCCCACAAGATTCTGGGATATTTTCGGTGAAAAAGGCCACCCTGTAAGAGTTACAGTTTCCGATATGGGTCCGTTGATGCTTGGCCGTCTTCTTAATCTTACAGAGGTTCAGAGCGGTGTTCTCAATATCGTCTTCAAGGTTGCCGATGAAAACGGACTTCTTCTTATCGACCTTAAGGACCTTCGTGCTCTTCTTAAGTATGTCGGTGACAACAGAGCCGAATTCACTACAATGTACGGCAGTGTTTCAACGGCAAGCATCGGCGCAATTCAGCGTGCCCTTCTTACCTTTGAGGAGGAAGACGGAATTGATATGTTCGGTGAGCCCGACCTCGATATCCGTGACTGGATGCGTACAGACTTTGACGGCAGGGGATATATCAATATCCTTTCAAGTGTTAAGCTTATTCAGAGCCCCACCGTTTATGCAACCTTCCTTTTCTGGATGCTGACCGAGCTTTATGAAAAGCTTCCCGAGGTCGGCGATCTTGAAAAACCGAGAATGGTTTTCTTCTTTGACGAAGCTCACATGCTTTTCTCGGATGCTCCCAAATCACTTGTTCAGAAAATAGTTCAGGTCGTTAAGCTTATCCGTTCAAAGGGCGTCGGCGTTTACTTTGTTTCACAGTCACCCTCCGACATTCCCGATGAGGTTCTTGCTCAGCTTTCAAACAGAGTTCAGCACGGCCTTCGTGCATATACTCCCGCAGAGCAGAGAAGCGTCAGAGCCGCCGCATCGGCTTTCCGTGCAAATCCTGGTTTTGATACGGAAGAGGCGCTTATGGCTCTCGGAACGGGCGAAGCTCTTGTAAGTTTCCTTGACGAAAAGGGTATTCCGACAATAGTTGAAAAAGCAAAGATTCTTCCGCCGCAGTCACTTATGGGTGCCGCCGATGAAGAATATGTAAAGTCGATTATCCTTGCGGATGAATTTGAGCTTAAATACAGAGAAACCGTTGACCGTGAATCCGCTTATGAAATCATAAACAAAGCCACTGAAGAGCTTAAGGCTCAGCAGGAGGCAGCGGCAGCCGAGGCTGGCGCCGCAAAGGAAGCCGAAAAAGCTGAAAAAGAGGCTCAGAAGCAGGCTGAAAAAGAAGAAAGAGAAGCAGCGAAGCTTGCCGAAAAGGAAGCTAAAGAGGCCGCTAAGCTTGCAGAGAAAGAAGCTAAGGAAGCAGAAAAGGCAAAGAAGAAAAAGACAGATGCTGTTGCCAACACAGCAAAGAAGGCTGTCACAAATGCCGCATCCTCAGCCGCAAGAAGTGTAAGCACAAATCTTGTCAACAGCGTTCTCGGCGGTAAGACCACCAGCGCACAGACCATCGCAAAGCGTGCCGCAACCAACGCTCTCAGCTCGGTTCTTCGCTCCGGCACTTCCTCAATTATCAGAGGACTTTTCGGAAATAAGAAATAAATTTTTGTGAAAATACAGAAAGATCGCCGCACCGAATAAACGGAGCGGCGATTTTTAATTATTCTCTTATGAATTTTATAAATTCCGAGTTGAATTCCTCTGCGTCCTCAAATACTCTTATGAAGCCTTTGCCGCCGTGAGGAATATTTTCGATGAGCTTTTCTTCGTTTTTCAGAATAAGCTCGGTCTTTTCGGATATTTCCGAAAGACAATCCGCAAGAGCGTCAAGATTGCTGCCGTAATAGCCGGGGAAATCAAGCTTGTCGGCAAGATAATCGTGAAGGTCGCTTCTTGAGGTGAAATCATTTCCGTCAATAATTATTCTGTTCATATATTTATCCTTTAATAAAGTTTGGTAAAGGTTTCATAGTGGTCTGAGGTATAGTATACATCACCTTGATTTGAGAAAACAATTCTTTTCGCTCCGCGTGATGATTTCCCCATAGTATCAATATCGCATTCGTAATATTTTAGCCCTTTTCTTTGAGGCAATGTTCCTTCATAGTTACTGTAATAATCACCGCCGATTGCTTTTCCGGGAGCATATCTTTCAACGCTGCCGCCTTCCCA
>JAZUJJ010000036.1:0-9382 GCA_045642725.1 Acutalibacteraceae bacterium | reverse complement strand
TATTCCGGCTGAAAAATCAGAAAAATTCATCAGCCAAACCATAGAAAAACTTCTTGACGGCATCGTTCCCGACGTGCTTGAAAGGGAATATACCATCATACTGATGGCCACCCCCGTTTTAGACGTTGAGGAACGCAAGCTTAAACTTGCAGATTTTTACTCCGGACTTAAACCGTATGCAGCCTGGAACACTCAGTTTACATATCAGGAATCCGATTCAGAAGGGTCATCGGCCACATTTGGTTTGAATGTGGGTGCAAGTGCAGGAGTTCAAAACGGTACTAACGCTGCACTCACTCAAACAGGCGGCACAACCGATTCGAGCAATTCAACTGAAACAGACTCTGCGAGCAGAACTGATTCTGTTTCCGATGGTACATCTGCATCAACTTCAAACGGAGAAACAATCTCTTCCGGGAAAACACACACAGACGGAACATCTACATCAGAGTCAAAAAACATTTCTGCAGGTATAAACAACAGCGTAAGCGTCGGGGCAAATGAATCCGTAACAGTCGGTATAAACGGCGGAATAGGTATTCCGGCAATTGCAAATGTAGGTGGAAATGCCAGTGTATCTGTAGGAAAAAGCATCAATGCAACAGCAGGTACAAGCCTAAGTACAGGAACAACAACCGGTACCGGAACAAGCGTAAGCGATGCTATTTCTGAAACAATTTCAACAACAAAAAATATTACCGATACTATCTCCAAAACAACATCGGTAGCAAATCAAGTCGGTAAATCGCTTTCAAATGCAGTCGGTCATGCTGTTTCAAAATCAGCATCAGTTATGCAGGGAGTCTCTAAAGCCACAAACTTCGGTGCCAATTTCGGCGCAAATTTTGCAAGAACATCAAATGTCACTGCAACCATAGGCAAAAACGAATCAATTTCACAAAATTTTGAAAATTACAATATTAAGCATGCTTTGGAATTGCTTGAAAACCAAATGAAAAGATATGAGCAAAGTACTGCACTTGGTATGTGGGATTTTGCTGCATATATACTCAGTGAAGATCAGAACGTTGCCGCAAATGTTGCTCACTCATATCTTGCTTTAACAGAGGGTGACAATTCCTATATGTCCAAATCGGCAATTAATATCTGGCGAGGAGATACCGAAAAAAGTAAAGATGCAAAAGAAATATGTGATTATCTGCGTGAGCTGCGTCATCCTCTTTTCGGACTTAATCCTGAACTCATTAACACCGATCCCACCTTTAATGTCTATCCACCTGTTGTATCTGCTACAACACCATTATCAGGCAAAGAGCTTGCCCTGTCACTGAATTTTCCTAAAAAATCAATATCCGGTCTCCCCGTTTTTGAGTGTGCCGAATTCGGCAGAAATATTACAAGCTACGATTCCTTCGGGGAAGAAAAATCCGGTATAAACATCGGTCATATTTATCACATGCACCATTGTGAAAAAACAGATGTATCTCTTTCCCTTAATTCACTTGCTTCACATACATTTATCACCGGAAGCACGGGAGCGGGAAAAAGTAACACCGTTTACAAAATTCTTGAAGAAGCCGAAAAAAACAATGTTAACTTTCTTGTAATAGAGCCCGCAAAGGGTGAATACAAGGATGTTTTCGGCAATAAGAAAAATGTTTCCGTTTATGGCACAAATGCAAGGAAAACGCCGCTGCTCAGAATAAATCCGTTCAGTTTTCCGGCGGATATTCATATACTTGAACATCTTGACAGGCTCATTGAGATTTTCAATGTTTGCTGGCCGATGTATGCCGCTATGCCGGCTGTTCTCAAAAACGCAGTCGAAAAAGCTTATGAGGATTGCGGGTGGAATCTCACAACCTCCGAAAACAAATATGATAACAGCTTTTATCCGACATTTTCCGATGTTGCAAGAAATATTAAAACTATCATTGACAGCAGTGAATACGATGCCGAAAACAAAGGCGCATACAAAGGTTCGCTGCTCACCCGCCTGCAATCTTTAACAAACGGCATTAATGGTATGATTTTTACGGATGATGAACTCAGTAATGCCGAACTTTTTGACCAAAATGTAATTGTTGATATCAGCCGTGTCGGCTCATCCGAAACAAAATCACTGATAATGGGTATGCTGATTCTGAAGCTTCAGGAATACAGAATGTCAAGTAAATCCGGCTCAGATTCTTCACTCAGACATTTAACGGTTCTTGAAGAAGCACACAATATTTTGAAGCGTTCTTCTCCTGAATCCTCAAACGAAAGCGGAAATCTCACGGGTAAAAGCGTTGAAATGATTTCAAATGCCATTGCAGAAATGAGAACCTACGGAGAGGGATTTATCATAGCAGATCAGGCACCGGGACTTCTTGACATGGCAGCCATTCGCAACACAAACACAAAAATTATTATGAGGCTGCCGGATCAATCCGACCGTGAGCTTGTGGGAAAAGCCGCAGGCCTTAACGAAGATCAGATAACCGAGCTTGCAAAACTTCCTCGCGGCGTTGCGGCGGTTTATCAGAATGAATGGATTCAAGCTATATTGTGTAAGGTTGACAAAGTTGAAACAAGCAACATAACTTTTAAATATATTCCCGACGACAATATTGTTTATGATTTAGAAACAGAAAAACTTTCAGAATCATTGCTTGATTGTATCATGAATAACGAAATCTTTTGTAAAGAAGATAAAAATGCACTCCGTGAACTCCGCTCACTAATACTTCGTTCAAAGCTCAGTTCTGAAATCAAGGTTGATTTTTTGGAATATATTGACTCAAATTCCGAAAACGCCGTAAGCTCCCTGCGAAAAATGGTTTATGATTTTCTTTCTGCAGAAAAAGCGGTTGATACCTCAAGACAATATAACGATATTTTTGATTGGTCAAAATCCGTTGTTGACAAATTGGTCCCGTCCATAACAGATTATACAAATCGGCAAATCAATCTTGCACTTGCACTCATCATTTATGAACAATCTGTTCGTGATTCATCATACAAGGATTTATATTGCAGATTTACGGAAATTTATCAGTCCAAAGGGGGCGTTTTATAATGAATGGAGAAATAGCGAAGCGTGAAACCCCGGAAATAAAAAACAGCGAAGTGCAAAACTTTCGTGAAATCAAACCTGAAACAGGACTAAGCGTGGAAAGTGCCGATAAATATTGGAATTCTGTGTTTGGTAATACAGAAAATAAGATTTCAGATAATGATAACACAGAAGAACAAATTGATAAAAACGATTTGGGTGATACCGACACTGAGCTTTACGACGGCGGCAAACTTAAGCCAAATGATACCATTGAAAAAGATGGCTATATCTACAAAACAGATAGTAAAGGTCGTGTAATCAGTGCAGAAGGTCAACTGCATATAAAAGCTCATCTGGGAAGAGATGATATACAACCAAGCCGTGAGGAGGTTGGTCGAGGAGAAATGAAAGACAGCGATCAGAGAGGACATCTGATTGCCGACAGATTTGACGGAAGCAATAAATTAGAAAACATTGTCCCCATGGATGCAAAGCTAAATCAAGGTGATTATAAAAAACTCGAAAACACACTAGCCAAAGCAGTGGAATCCGGAGCAGATGTAAGAATGAAAGTTGAGCCGAAATATGAAGGCAACTCTACAAGGCCAAACGAATTTAAAGTTTCATATACTATTAACGGTGAAAAAAACGTTGTTGTATTTCAAAATGGGAGTGATAAATAATATGATAAACAAAGAAATATATCAGCAAATATTCGATAAAATAGAACTTTTTGTACCTACTAACTGGGAAAAAATAATAATTTATCTTGAGTATGGTGAAGCTTCATATTCTTTTTCTTTCTTTTATAATGACGGAGACAAATATATTAAATGCTATGATATCCCAAGCATTTCAGAGGATAAACTCTATGAGGCATTTAAAGAATTGAACACAATTGTCAGTGCAGAAAGAATTAAAGGTGACCTATGGAGTAATATGACCATGGTCGTTGACCGTGAATCAAATATAAAAGCATACTTTGATTATACTGATTTTTCATCAGGAAATTTTGAGTATATGGAGAAATGGAAAAAGAAATATTTAATTTAAAAATCTAATTTCGATAAATAAAAAGCAGCCTCCAAATTGATGAAATCTAATCATCCTTTGGAAACTGCTTTTTCTTTATGCGTTATGTTATTTGATTATTTCACATAACAAAGTGTGCGATGATTTTTGTCGTTTACTCTGCAATATTCAAATACAAAAAATCATCCGTTTTTCCACTTCGGGATTTCGTCCTTGAAGAGCAGATAAAATTCCGCATTTGACACGGTAACAACATCATCCGCTTCGGTCATCATCTTTATAAGCTGTTCAAGGGTATCGTAACCGTTATTAAGTTCAAGCTCATAGCCGTGACCCCAGACATAAAAAATCATATCTTCATCACAATCGGCGTTAATGAAATCCTCGGCATATTTAAGCACATCACGGTCTGTAATCGAGCAGGTCGGATGCCATTTGAGAAAGTATTCGGGCAGGCTGAAGCCGTATGTTGAGCCGACGGCTCTTGCAAAACCGACTTTTGTGTATTTTGCAATCAAATCAACAGTTTTGTCGGTGTATTCCGTATCACCGCCTGGCCACGCCATACCGAGAGGATAAACACCGGTATATCTGTAAATATTTGCCGCATCTCCGTCTGTTTCTTTTTTCAGCTTCAGCGGTCTGTCATCATATTCCTTCATTGACGGATGATTAAGCGTGTGAACCTCAACATCAAAGCCGTCATAAATTCCGCTTTTCAGCTCTTCTTTCGTGAAACGCTTATGCGTAACCGTCGGGTCGCCGATGGCTTCTCCGACCCATTCCCAGTTTTCACCGCAAAGGCCCGTATTTATGTTAAAGGTGCAGCCGTAAAAGCCGTACTTTCTGCATATTTCCATAATCTTCAGATCCTGTGTGATACCGTCATCGAAGCTTAAGGTGAAATACTTTTTCGGTTTGCCGTCACGCTTCAGATCTTCGCTGAGCTTTGCGGTTTCGGGGCAGCCGAAAAGCAGCGCTGCCATTGTGACCAGAAACGAAAGAACCATGGAAAATAAGGATTTAATCATAAAAACGCTCCCTGAATTTATTATTTCCGCTTATTTTGCTTCAAAGGAAAACAGCCTCATTTTTTCGCCGCCGCTGTTTGCCTCGGTCATTATGAGCCTTAACGCATCAACGCATTTTTCGCCACAGCCGATGTTTATGTGCCGCCTTGCGTTTTCCGCCGTTTCCGCAAGAACTTTTATCTGCCCGCCGATTTCGGCTTCAACACGGAATGATTTGCAAAGGGTCGTCGGCAGATGCATGACTGGTGAGGTCGGCAGCAGGTTGCAGCGCGTCATGTGAGTTCTCTCACATCTGTCGCCGGGCAGAGTATCACGGTTAAGGTCGGAGTCAAAAATAATTCTGATTTCGTTTATGCCGACCGGGCTTGAAAAACGGTATTCTATCACATCGCCCTTGCTGCATTCAAAAACATTTTCTCTGTCATTTCCGTCACGGATGCTCTCCGCTTCTTCATTCTTTATGCCGTTGACAGTCAGCTCCGCATTCGCCGTGAGCAATTCGGGAGTTCTCGGACGGTGAGGCAGCATACAGTCATCCCAGAGCAGATTATATTGAAGCTCATCGAGATGATTTTCATATACTCCGTCGGGGTCACAGCCGTATTTTTTCGCAGCCGCGGCAGCAGTTCCGACCGCCTGCCCGCACAGAGCGCAGGTTGCCATTACCCGCGTTGAAGACATGGCGGCATGGGTCATTGAAATATTACGCCCGGCAAAAAACAGATTTCCGATATTTGCAGAGTAAAGCGCACGGTAAGGAATTGCATAAGGTGCAGGTGTTTTATATGAGGTATTCGGATGACCGTCATAATAAAAGCCTGCCGGGTCGTGGTCATCCAGCGGCCAGCCGCCGTAAGCCGCAACATCGTGAAACTCACGGTCGGATGTAATATCGTTTTGCGTCATTATCACTTTTCCGACCATACGGCGTGACTCCCGTTTTCCGGGCAGGAAGCCGATAAAATCGAGCTGCCACAAATCGGCGTCGGGAAATCTGCCGCTGTTCTTTATATAATCCCACATACCGTAGGCAAGGGCAATAAGTCTGTCGCGGATAAGCTCCGCATCCCCGATAGTGTCCTGCTCACCGCCCAGCTCAAGATACCAGTAATTTTCGCTTGATGAATCCATATGAGGGCACCGATAGAGAACATCGGCATCGGTAAGCTTTTCGGCAAAATCCGGTGCAGTAAAGCTGACCTTTTCCGTACCCTTGTGAGCCTGAATAAGGCAGGAATTTCCCATAGTCTTTTTGTCGGCAATTTTCGTTCCGACATTTTCACCGAATTCATCGGCGGCCTCTCTGCCGACACGGAATTCGGCACCGGTAAGGGGCGCAAGAATACTGTCACCGGAGCAATCGGCAAAATTGTCGGCATAAACCTTACAAAAGACCTGTGTTGTCATCTGCCAGCCTGTTACGCTTGCAATCCGTTTCCCGTTCATCTCCGCCTGCATGCAGGAGCAATTCATAAGAAGGGTGATGTTTGCTTCTTTTTTCACAAAATCCCATAATATACCGTCAAACACGGGGTAAAGCTTGTAAGGATTTGAGCGGAGATTTTCCATGAAAATTTCTTCAAGAATTCCCGTTTCCGCCACATTATCCCCCTGCGCCCCGCACACCCACATACGGATTTCCGACGAAGCATTTCCGCCGAGCATGGGGCGGTCATGCATGAGAATTACTTTCACTCCTCTGCGTGCGGCGGCAACGGCGGCGCATATACCCGCCATTCCCGCGCCGACAACACATAAATCTGCTTTATATTCAACGGTTTTCAGCATACAGACACCTCAATATATAATCCTGCGAAAACAAAATTTTATATCTATAAATACCGATTTATATAGTATCGTAATTACCGCAATTACGGCTTTTCCCTGCATCAGTATCTTCCCATTTCGGAAATCGGAAGATTTTCAAAGCCGGGCAGCTTTTCAAAAATCTTTGAGTTTTCTTTCAGCGTGTAATTGCCCGTTTCCGGTGAAACAAAAATTCCGCCGAGCTTTGTGAGCCTGTAAATCGCATTGCCGCTTATATCGCTGAACTGATTTGCTTTGTCGGAAATTGCACCGATATTGTTTGTTGCGTTGACAATAAGATTTCCGCTGACTGTGCTGTATGACGGATTAGGTGCAAAATCGGGGTCATCCTGATTACCGAAATCATCTTTAAGCCTTGCCGTCTGCGGATAAGCCTTCTGCCACACCTCCGTTTTCCACGGTGAAGCGTAAAGATTTGACCATATTGTGCCTGTCGGCAGAGATATCGTAAACCAGCCGCCGTTTACGCCGTCAATTGCTCTCTGGTCATAAGAAATCGGGCGGTCATTTGAATTGATTATAATGTTGTTGCGCACATCAAGGTCGCGCCCGCCGCCGAGATGAATACCGATTTTCGGCACATTTACAAGAAGATTGCCGTAAATCGTCTGCCCCGAAAGGGCGTCGTCCATATAAATTCCGTCGGGAGTATGTCCGTTCGCTCCGAGGTCATAAATGCAGTTGTAACGGATAACAGTACCGTACCAGTCCCACCTGCGCCCCGAGTAAATCGCGCCCGCATCGTCGGAAAGAAGGCATACATCGTGAATTACATTATACTCGATAACATGATCGTTGCCGCTGTAAGTTATCGCCTCGTGAGGTGAGTTGAACATTTCGTTATGCGAGCAGGTGTTGCCGACGCCGCCGAGAGTAACCGCAGGCTGATAGGTCTGATAAATTTCCGACCAGTCATGAATAAGATTGTTGTCCGCCTTACTGTTGCCCGGCGTGAGGGTTTCTCTGTCACCGCCCGTGACGGTTATTCCGCCCCTGCCGGTGCGTGTTATTTCATTTTCCGAAATAAGATTGTTATAACCGTCAGCATATATTGCGCTGCCCGCAACATTTTTTATGAGGCAGTTTTTAACCGTAACATTATTGCCGCTGATAATTACCGCGTCGCCCCTTGTGCCTTTTACGGTTAAGCCGCTGAATGTCAGATAATCGGATTTTACGTTTATAATCGGCTTTGTCGTAAGCGTAAGGTCAACGGTTGCCGAGTCAAAATCATCACCGGGGCAGAGATAAATAATTCCGCTTTCTCTGTCAAGGTACCATTCGCCCTCAGAGTCAAGCTCCTCAAAAACATTGAAGAAATAATACGGTGCATTCTCTTTTGTGCCGTACATACTTACAAACTTCGGCGAAAGCTCCCTTTTTTCATAATCAAAGGAGCCGATAAGTGTTGATGCGTCCGCCCAGTCATATTTCCAGAAGCCGAACATCCACACATCTTTGAGAGTTTCCCAGCTGTTTATACGGTCGGCAAGCTGTTTGCTCACTTCATAAACATCACTTTCGGGGTTTCTGATGTTTTCCCAGCCCGGAACTGCGGTAGCCGCGCCGTCACTTTCTCTGCCGAGACCCGTTTTAATGACCTTTTCGGTGTAGAGCCAGCCGTCATTCGGGTATCTCGCAATTGTCTGCCTTTTATCGTTGACGAAAAGCTCACAGTAAAGGTTGCCGGTGTAATCGCCGTCGTACTGACTTGCGGTGTTGTAGGAACCTATGGCATAGATTTTGCCGTACTGCTCAGCGGTTATGCCGAAATTGCCGAGGTCAAGGCAGACAACCTTTTCACGGGCAGTTTCAGAGAGCCTTGAAAGCATTTTTGTGTCGGTAACCTTGCTGAAATCCTTTCCGCTTATGGAAATTCCGCCGTTGAGCACGACTTCACCGTCACCGTATGCGCAGTATGTAACCGGGCAATTCTCCGTTCCGCTGTCTTCCTTTGTAAAATCAAGTGAAGAAACGCGATAATCACCTGCCATAACCGCAACGGTGATTCCGTCAAGTGCGGATTTATCCATACCTCTTATTGTATCTCTTGCCTTTTCGATTGTGGCAAACGGCGCAGCGAAACTGCCGTCATTGCTGTCGCTTCCGTTCACGGAAACATAAAAATCGGCATCATCCGCAATTACCGCCTCTTTTTCCGTATATTTTCCGAAGCCGTCAGGAGCCGCAACTCTGTATTTGTTAACCGAATCGCTTCCGAAAAGAGAAAGGAAGCACATAATCAAAGACATAAAAAATGCATAAATTCTTAAACACATTTCAATCCCTCCGAAATAACATCCGCAAAAAGAAATATAAGATAGCAGAATTTTTGATTATTTGGTATTAATCATAGGCAAAAGAGAGTCGAACCCAATATGGTTTTGGCGACATCTTTTTGCCAATATATCGTTAAAAATGCTCGGAATACATAAAGTATTCCTGTGCTTTTTGCCTCATCTTGGCAGAAAATCTGTCTGCCAAAACTGCT
>JAZUJJ010000035.1:0-8109 GCA_045642725.1 Acutalibacteraceae bacterium | reverse complement strand
ATTGTATGACACCGATGGAATTTTATGCGGCTTTCGCCGCGTAAAAATTCCACCCCTGCTGCGCAGCAGGGGTGGAATCTAAGATTATTCAATAAATTTTTGTTTTTTCGTCTGTCTACTTGACGGGGAGCACATCATGCTCTGTTATCCCGGAATTGTTTTATATTTTTTCTTTACTTTTTTCGGTCTGCGCTGTAATGCGGCAGACCCTTTATTATCAGAATCTTACGGTAGCAGCTCCCCAACTGAACCCGCCGAAAATAAAGCCGAAAAATGCGGAAATAATATCAAAGAAACCGTGGGGAACAGAAACGGTCGCCGTTTTTTCGCTGAGCTTAAAATTACCGTAAAAAACCTGAACGGGAACTGCGGTATCCGTTGTAAGCGTACCGATTTGCCTTGAAGCTACGCCGTTTTTTATTTCGGCAGGGCTTCCGCCTATTCTGACGGAGCAGCCCTCGGGAAGATCGGGCACAGAAACTTCAACAGTAACGGTTTGCTTATACTTTGCGGAGCGTGTTCCGAGTTCACGAAGATTATACTTTGTAATTACCGTTCCGGGATTGTCACCAGGATTTTCACCGGGATTGACACCCGGATTATCGCCGGGATTATCACCGGGATTGTCTCCGGGATTGTCTCCGGGATTGTCACCCGGATTGTCGCCGGGATTATCACCCGGATTGTCTCCGGGATTATCACCCGGATTATCGCCGGGATTGTCACCGGGATTATCGCCGGGATTGTCACCCGGATTGTCGCCGGGATTGTCACCGGGATCAAATCCGCCCTCACCGCTGACCATAACATCAACAACAAAAATCTTATGTCCGAAACTGACATAAATTGTGGTAACGCCGGGAGCTTTGGCGGTAATCTTGCCGTCATCGATCGTAACAATATTTGTATCGCCGCTCATCCAGTTTTCACTGGCTGAAATCTTTGCTTCCTTAACAACAAGCTCTCTGATTGCATCGTCTTCAATCTTGTCGGTTTTAAGAGCTACATCGGCAAAAGCTTTCGGTAAATCCGTAACAGAGCCTGTTTTAAGCTCGAGAGCCTTTGAAGTAACCGTTATTTCCTTAACATCAACATTCGTGTTAAGTACATCAACCGGAACGGAATACAAGCCTTCTGCCGCAGTTGTTGCTTTGGCATCGCTGAGAGGATTTCTGAAAAACTGAATCCAGTATTTTACATCTCCGTAAGTGACGCAGGCAAAGGCTACGGCGGTATATTTGTCGTCAAGCATATTTCTTCTGTGTGCCTGACCGGCATAGTCCTTATCTTCCTGGCGGAAACCGTTAAAGGCATCCTCTGCCGTGTCAAAACCAACGGCAATGTTTTCGGCTGTGTAAAGATAACCCGAGTCGATTGTTGTCGAATTGTCTCTGCCGTCGGGTCTGCTGTGAGAATAAAGAATAATCAGCTCGGCAGCACGCTGCATTGCAGCTTTTTCAAGGTCATAATCGTATTTAAGCGGCTTAAGGTCAAGAGTTTCCTTTTTGGTGTTGGTTTCATTCCAGAGCCACGCATCATTTGCTCTGAGGTCATTAATCATGTCAAGCATCTGTCTTGCTTCACTCTGATTGAAGGTAACATCTATTTCGTATCTCTGCTTACCGGAAACCGTTACTTCAAAGCCGGTTGATTTTCCGCCGTAGGAAACGGTAACTGTCTTTATGCCTTCACTTGAAGAATCAAATCCTTTGCAGGTGAAACCGGAATAAATGTTTTCATAAGTTCCGTTATTATAGCCAACGCGAAGCACAAGGCCGGTAGTGTCAAGACTTTCACCGAGGTTATATACCAGTTTTTCCGGTGTAAACCTAACTGATAAGGATGAAACCTTAAGAGAGGAAGTACCGATATAATCCTGAAACGCCTTTTCAAGAGTATCATGGGCAGACGAATTATTGCAGGCATTAAATCCGGTTGCTTTTTTGTTTTTTACGAAAACAACTATCGGTGAATAAATCACGGAGTAAATATTCTCGGGGAAAATATCAAACACCCAAAGCGGTATTTCACTGCCGTCTACGCTGACAATATTATAAATATCCGCACCCGAATCATTCATCCAGGATGTAAACAAATCATTGGTTCTGTTTGAGTAAACATCACCTTTATATGTGATAACAAGAATAAAGCTTTCGCCGTTGTTGTATTTTGAATTCACCTGGGATGTTGAAACAACTTTCCATTTTGCGTTTTTTACGGGGTCGGAATCATCGGCATAAGTAACCATTGCGCCGCCGAAAAGCATAGCGAAAATCAGCAGAAAAGGCAGAATTCGTTTAACAAAAATTTTCTTCATAGAATCATTCCGTCCTTTCCGTATAATAAACATCAAGTATCATTCTGAAAAGTGCTTTTTCGTTTACATAATACTCAGCATACACATCACCCTGCTTATATTTTCCGGGAACCGTTCTGAAATCTGAAATTTCAACATTATTTGAAACGGCATTTGAAGCAATATACGAAACCGTTTCAAAAGAAAGATTCGTATTGATGTATTCCATTGACTGCTTATAGAATTTTGAAACAAAGGAAAAGTTTTTCTTTGCCTTTTCAAGTGCAGTGCTGAAAAATGACTGAATATACTGTCTTTGTCTTGCGCGTCTGTAAGTATCGGCATCAACAATGTCATGCGCTCTGCTTCTGACATATCGCTCTGCCTGCATTCCCTTAAGGGTAACCGTTTCGCCCTCTTTGAAATCACCTATTGTTTCAAGGCAGGTTACTTCAACGCCGCCTACGGCATCATTAAGAGCGGGAATACCGTTAAGATCCATTGTAACATAATAATTGATGGGTATACCGAGTAAAAGACGCTTTATACTCGTAAGGGTATTTTCACAGCTTGAATTTTCACCGTCGCCGTAAGCATAAGCAACGCATATCTGCTGATTCTGAATATCGTAATATCCGCCCTCGGTGGTATAAACATTTACATCGACCATGGTTTCTCTTGGGATTGTAAGTACATGAGTTTCACCGTTTTTCGTGTTGTAAGCCGCTATGGCAATGGTATCGGATTGACCGGCAGTACCGTAAGCATCATCCTCAAGACCGAATTCACGCTTATCAACACCGAGTAATGCAAGAGAAACTATATCGGGATTAAAGTCGTATGTTTTGCCTTCATATTGGATTTCCGAGCCCGAATTATAAATTACGGGTGCATCATCACCAAAGAAATCCATGGCTTCGGAATCAATATTAACATCATTTCCCGCAAAGACTTTATTTTTGCTTACGCGAAGGAAAAACAAAAAAGCCAAAACAAGTAAAATAATGAGAATAAGAATTATGCTCAGCACAACAGGCCAGCGCTTTTTCTTTTTCTTTATATTTCTGCGTGCAAAAATGCCTCTTTCGGCTCTTCTGCGTGCATCTCTGAGTCCGTTATTGTGTTTGCTCATAGGTTACACCTTTCGTATTTTAAGGAAAAATGCCCGACTGTGCGTAAAGACCTTACTCTTCCGAAGTGAAGAAATATTTAACAAGAACACCGGGAACAAGAAATCTTGTTTCGGCACCGCTTCTCGCCTCGGCACAGGTGGAAAGAACAACGATAAGATTATCATTGTCAAGGTCAATTTCGCTTCTTGTGTTGCAGCCGACCGAATTGGGTCTGAGAAGCATTGACTGGAAATTTTCAAGTGCTTTACTGTCACGGAAATCGTAAGAATTCATAATGTGACGGTTATCGAATTTGAATGAGGAAATAATTCTGTAAACAAGTATCATATCCTCGGTATAAATATAGAAATACTGATTTTTGTCAAAGAAAGCTTTGTCTGAAAATTTAAGCAGCTGGCTGAACATATCACCCTTGTCGGTATTATGACCGTAAACAACTGTTACGGGGTCGGAAAAATCCTTTGAGTTGACAGACTGAGTAAAAATACATCCTCTGTAATTTGAATCGCCCTTCCAGGTTCTTCTCAGATAATAATTATCGTCCTGACCGCTCTGAACAATGGGATATTCAATATTGGTACCCGGAACATAAATGTAAGCATAAACCTCACGGTTTACAGATCTGTATTCTGAAAAATCAACGGGACAATCATAAATTTCATAATCACTGCTGTTTACATCGGGAAGAACCGTCATTTTTTCCGTAACGGAAGGCTGAGTTGTTTCATCACCGCTGCCGTTCATATTACAGCCCGAAAAAAATACGGATAAAACGACAAGCAAAATGCAGATTATATTTCTGAAAACTTTTTTCATTTGTTTCACCTATAAAACAAGGACCTCGTTAAAAGGTCCTGTTTTTGTTTTTAATTCAATTAGTCTTCTTTATACTTCTTCATGCAGGTAACTGCCGCAACAGCTATAACACTGCAAACCGCAAGAGCGGCGATACCGGCAATGTTGCTCTGTGCATTGGTATCGGGAGAAGTAAGATTCTTATCGGAAGTGATTACTCTTTTGCCTGTGTAGTTGGGGCTGTTGGGGTCATCCTTACCGTTGTTGTTATTGTAGGAATTACGGGAAACGGTAACATTGGGTCTTGAAACTCCGGTAACATGAATTACATTACCGTTGTTGCCGCCATTGCTGCCGGTTGTTCCGCCGTTGCTGCCGGTAGTTCCGTTATGACCTGTGGTGCCGCCGTTACCGCCGGTTGTTCCGCCGCCGGAAGTGGTTGAGCCGCCGGGTCTTGTGAAATGGCCGGTTACATTACCATTGTCATTATCATGGTCAACGCCCGTATATTTGGTGGTTGACTTATCTGTATAAGTTGACGCAATGGGACTGATGATCCAGTTGCGTGCAGAAGCCATAACCGAAAGGCTGCTCATTGTGAGTGCCACAACAGTTAAGGTTATAAATATTGCAATTAACTTTTTCATGGTTAATTTCCTCCGCGATTTATCTTCATAATTATTTATAATATAACACTTATATATATTTTTTGTCAAGGTTTATATTGATATTTCGGAAATTTATTTCAAAATAATTCCGTATTTCTTCAACATTTTAATTCTTTTCTTTCCCAAAGCAAGAGTTTTTGAAGAATCGTGCTCCGAATTGAGGTAAGAAAATATTCTCATAACCCACGCTGCGGGCAGTAAAGCAGGATGCTTTTTCAAAAAAACATATTTGCTTTTCATGCTTTCAGCAGACGGAAAAACAGAGGAAAGAAAGCTTGAATGTTTATCATCTCTTGAAGCCGAAAATTTATTAAGGGTAATCGTTGCCGTATGCTGTCTGTCAACGCTTTCGGAGCCGTATATTCCCCCGCCCAGCATATCCTCAAGCATTGGGGAAACATCAACACTTTCGTCAAAATCCAGAAGTACTGCTTTAAGCTGTGACAAATCAAGGCCGAAATATTTTCCGCAGATAGTCATAACCGCATTGAAATACCCGAAAATTCCGAGCTTTTTGCACTCGGATGAAATAAAGTCCCAGTTTATCTCACGGGATTTTGCAATCATTGCAAGGTCACATATCTGACGTATTCCCACTCCCGAATGTATGAAATGCTTAAAAGAATGAAGCAGAATGTAAAGGAAATGTTTATTCCATTCCGGAGCATAAATCTTTACTCCGTCATAATCAATCGCCGTCGGGTTTTCAAAAAGATTTCCGAGAGCTTTGTTGAAGTCGGAAAAAAAGCTTTCGCTTTCCGAAAACAAAGCCTTATGCAGTTCAATCCTGCTTCCGTTAATTTTATTTGTAAAACCGATTTCAAAAGGCTTATCCTCGGTTTTATCTCTGACAAAACCGTTTTTTTCAAGGAAATCGGCAGCGGCATCAAAATCATTTTCTTTAACGAGTATATCTTCGTCACCGGAAGCACGGTTATCGGGCTCGGGGTAAAGAGAACGGCATATAATACCTTTTATGCAAAGCGGTGTTATTCCGTTTTCGCATAGCTTAGCGTAAATATCAAGAAAATCCGCGGTTTTCCGGCTTTGAAAAACGACCTGTCTGATAACATTGAATTTCAAAGCGCCGTAAGCCTGCTCCGTCTGCTCCGTACCGACAACGGATTTGATAACCATGGGCATCAGCTTCTGCTTGAATGCGCAATCGGAAAATGCTTCAAATTCTTCGGTACTTTCCGGAATGAATTTATAATCTCCGTTTGTTATATAGGCGGAAAAAGCATTGAGAACGCTTGTGCCTGCCAATATTGCCGCTTCATCCCGGCTGGCTTCAAGTTCTTTTTTCGTAACCGCTTTCAAAATAAGATGAGCAAGAAAAACCGCAAGCAAAGCGCCGAGAGAATCAATTATAACATCATCGGCCCTGCAAGCACGGCCGGGCACAAAATACTGATGCAGTTCATCTGTGCCCGCATAAAATGCGGAAAACAAAAATGAACCTATACACTTTACTTTCTCGGAAACAGAAAATGTTGAAGCAAAAAGATAAACGAAAAATCCGAGAGCGGCATATTCAACGGCATGAGCGATTTCACGGATAAGCACATTCACTATCACCGCAAAATCCGCATCGCCGAACATAAGGGCAGCAAAGGAAATACTGACATTGTCGGAGGCTGAACCGTTCTGAGCCGACAACACAAATATGACCGTCATAATAACTATGGCAGTCACAAGTGAAATTATTCTTAACTTTTTTCTGCTTCGAATAATTTTAGTAAGCATTTATTTCCTTATTTATAATAGTATCACAGATTTGCTTTATACCACTCTATTGCGGCTTTGATGCCTCTGTCAAAGCTCCAATCAGGGTCATAGCCCAGCATTTTCTTTGCCTTTGAAATATCGGCATTGCTGTGCTTGATGTCTCCGGCTCTGTCGGGGCCGAAATTCGGCTCAACATCAATGCCGAGAGCTTTTGTAAGGCCGTAATAAATATCAAGCAGATATTCTCTGCCGCCGTAAGCAACATTAAAAGCCTCACCCGCCGCTTCGTGAGGAGCAAGACAGGCTTTAAGATTTGCTTCGATTACATTTTCAATATAAGTGAAATCACGGCTCTGTTTACCATCACCGTTAATTGTGGGAGTCTGACCGTTTATAAGCATTTTGATGAATTTGGGTATAACCGCGGCATAGGCACCGTCAGGGTCCTGTCTTCTGCCGAAAACATTGAAATATCTCAGGCCGTAGGTATCAAGGCCGTAATGTCTTGTGTACTGCTTTGCCCATTCTTCGTCACAGCGTTTTGTAAGCGCATAGGGGGAAAGAAGATTTCCTTCCCTGCCCTCGGTTTTCGGCAGGTTTGGCTCGTCACCGTAAACGGAAGAGCTTGAAGCATAGACAAACTTTTTGACGCCGTTCTGTCTTGCCGCCTCCATCATATTAAGTGTGCCCTGAATATTGTTGGCACAGTAGAAAAGAGGCATTTCAATGCTTCTGGGAACACTGCCCCAGGCAGCCTGATTGAGAACAAAGTCAACACTCTCACAGGCTTTCATGCAGGTATCAAAATCCTTTATATCCCCTTTTATGAATTCATAATCAGGATTGTCCGCAAACATATCAACATTTTTCTGTTTGCCTGTTGAAAGGTCATCAAGACACCTGACCTTATAACCGAGTTTAAGTATGGCTTCGCAGAGATTGGAGCCGATAAATCCCGCACCTCCCGTTACAAGAAAACGGGAACCCTCTGGGAATTTTACATTTTCATAACCCATAATCAACGCCTCTTATAAATTATAATCTCCAGTATTTATAACCGAGAGCAAGAAGCTCATCTTTATTTCTTACGCCCTTGACATCAACAATGACCTTGCCGGAATTGTCACCGGACTTGAACATTGCATCAATGTCATCATTGGTCAGAGCTTTGAATTCCTTATGTGCAACCGCAATGATAAGGCAGTCAAGGTCTTTGAGCTCCTCAAGGGGAACAAGGTCAACGCCGTAAAATCTCTTTGCATCCGGTGCATCTGCAACGGGGTCGCAAACGATGGGCTTGATGCCGTATTCCTTAAGCTCAACAAGAATATCATTTACCTTGGAGTTTCTTGCATCGGGGCAATCCTCTTTGAATGTGATGCCAAGGCAGCCTACTCTTGCGGATTTGATGGGCTTATCTGCGGAAATGAGCTGTTTAACGGTCTGCTCTGCCACATATTTACCCATATCGTCATTTATTCTTCTGCCG
>JAZUJJ010000034.1:0-60613 GCA_045642725.1 Acutalibacteraceae bacterium | reverse complement strand
ATATGCTTCAACCGCTTGTTGCTTTAACTCTTTGCTATATTTCTTGTTTTTATGGCTCTTTCTGTGCATAAAATTAACCCCCATAGTGTAGTCTTGAAATTTTTGTTATTTCAAGTGTCTACTCTATGGGGATTATATCATTGATGAAATCCCGGAATTTTATATTTTTATATTTTTCAGTTCTGTGCCGGATGAAGCTTATCCGAGTTTCCACTCCGTATAGCTTTCCGCATAGTTGGTTTTGAATGCCGTTACCTCAAGGGGCTCAAGACTTGCCCACCATTCGGGGTAATCACCGAGATTTGAAAACACCTTTATGCCCATGCTTTCAAGTTTTTTCTTGTCATCAAGAGTAAACCAGGTGTCATTGAGACCGACTTCATAAAGGTCGTTTTCCTCAACAAATTTCCATTTTTCCTCTGTCATACGGCGAAGGTTTGCACCGAGCCTTATACCCTCGGGCTTGCCTTTTTCACGCATCATATTCTGAATTTCGGCATTGTCATTATCATTGCCCGAGAAAAGGATATACTTTGAGCAGTTCTTTGAACGGCTGAGTATCTCATACATCGGAGCCATAAGACCGGAAGCACAGAATTCGACCTCAACTGTAATATCCGCTCCGGTTGTTTCAAACCATTTGTCAAACTCCTCAAAGGTCATGATGTGAGTAACTCTCTTGTCAAGCCTTCTGAACTCGTCAATCTCTTCCTGAGTGTACTGAGCAACAGAGCCGAGAGTTTCGGAATAAGGCACGGGAGGATTATGGGGAAGCAGATGCCCTGCGTAAGGTATTTCGACAGCGGTAATTTCCGCCGCAGTCATATCACAGATATCTGCCGTAACCTTTCCGTCACTGAGCCTTGAAAGGTTTCTGTCGTGAACAACAACGGGAACACCGTCTTTTGAAAGTCTTATATCAAGCTCAATTCCCTCACAGCCCGCCGCAATGGCCGCGGCAAAAGCACCGAGAGTGTTTTCGGGAGCATACTGAACAAGACCTCTGTGAGCAAATCTCATGGGAAACATTTTATTATCTGACACAGCCATAATTCAAAACCTCTTTTTATAGTCCGAAAACTTTAACTGCATTTCCGGAGAGTATTTTTTTCATTTCTTCATCGGAAAGGCCGAGAGAAGAAAGCATTTCAAGCTCGTCTGACGCCCTCCACATGGGGTAATCCGTACCGAAAAGCACCTTATCGACACCGTAGCTGTAAATAAGGGCTTTTATTTTTGATTTATCATTGAATCCGAAGCCGAAGGTAGAGGAACAGTCAACATAAAAATTCGGCAGTTCTCTGAGCATTTCGCAGGCCTGCTCATAAACAGACCAGCCGCCGAAATGAGCACCCACAAGGGTAAGGCCCGTATAAATTTTCATAATCGGCAATATGCGGTTCGGGTTTGAATTGTCGTAGCGATAATCCCCGGTGTGCATGAGAATGGGAACATTGTCCTGCTCACAAAGCTCATAAATTTTAAGGCAGCGGAAATCATCCACCTTGAAATTCTGAATATCCGGGTGAAGCTTTACCCCCTTTAATCCGAGGGAACGCAGATGCCTGAAATCCGCTTCAAGGTCGGGGCTGTCGGGGTAAAGGGTGCCGAAGCCCGTGAATTTTCCGCCGCTTTGCTCAACGGCAGCGGCTATGAATTCATTGATTGAGGGCACCTGCTTTGCCGTCGTCGCCACGGACTGAACAATAAAATGATCGACTCCCGCTTTTACTCCGGATTCAATAAGGTCACCTGCCGTTCCCTTACAGCAGGATTTTACTCCGTAAAAGCCGTCGGTATTGGCAACGGCCTTTTCGGCTATTTTGTCCGGATAAATGTGACAGTGAGCATCAATTACATAATTGCCGTTATACATAAAATCTCCTAAATTCCGCTGAAATTAAATGCCGCACCCGTTTCCTTTGCAAGGTTTTCCATATAATCCCTTTCGGGGGGAACGACCTCTTCAAGGGTATATTCCCTGCCCAGAGCAGTGTATTTTCCGCAGCCCGTGCGGTGATAGGCCATAAGCTCAAGAGGATAATCCCCTGCAAATTCCGATACCGCACCGACTTCATTGTCGTTGCAGCCCGGTATGACCGGCATTCTGAAAAGGATGTTTGCACCTCTTTCTTTCAGTGCCGAGGCATTTGAAAGAATCTGCTTATTTGAAACACCCGTATTTTTTTTGTGATTTTCCTCATCTATTCCTTTGATATCAAAAAGGAAAAGGTCAACAAAGGGTAAAATTCTTTCAAGGCTGTCAAAGGGAACATTGCCCGCTGTTTCCACCGCGGTGTTGATTCCGTTTTCTTTGCAGGTTTTAAGAATTTTTTCCGCAAAATCAATCTGTAATAAAGGCTCGCCGCCGGAAAGAGTAACGCCTCCGCCGGAGGTTTTATAAAACTCACGGTCACGGAGCACAAGATTTATCACTTCATCCGCGTCGGCAGTCCTGCCTGCAAGCACTCTTGCCCCGGTGTGACAGACCTCAACACATTTGCCGCAGGAAATACAGCTTCCGGGATGTTCGCAAACCTGACGGCATCTGCCGCAGCCTTCACATTTTGAAGAGTAGAACATCAGCTCGTTTTTCATACTCTGTGACTCCGGGTTGTGACACCAGAGGCATCTCAGATTACAGCCTTTGAGGAAAACCGTAGTTCTTATGCCGGGCCCGTCATGAATTGAAAAGCGCTGAATATCAAAAATTCTTCCGTCCATATTACATTACCTGCTCCGAGCGCTTGATGATGTTTTCCTGCAAGCCTTTTTCAAGCTGAGTAAAATATGTGCTGAAGCCGCCGACACGCACGATTAAATTCTCATGCTTTTCGGGGTGCTCGTACGCATCAATAAGCTCCTCTTTGGAAAGTACATTGACCTGAAGGGTCTGACCGCCCATACGGAAATATGTTTTTGCAAGCGCAACAAATGAATTCATGCCGGATTCGGTCACAAACTGCGATTTTGCGAACTTCATCTGAAGAACATTTCCGCTTGTTGCAAGAAGCTGATTGCATTTCAGCACGGAGTTGAGAAGTGCGGTCGGTCCGTTTTTGTCACAGCCGGGAACGGCACCTATGCTGTCCGCAAGGGTCGTGTCATCACGGTGCTTGCCGTTAGGCAAAGCGCCGACACTTCCGCCGTAGCGTGCCGCACGCTGGAAGGTGCTGCAGCCCGCACCGAAATATCCGCCGCGGAAGGTTTCCTTTGTGCCGACATAGCGGTAAAAATGGTCTGTTATCTCATTATAAATTTCGTCAACATCATCAATATCGTTGCCGAATTTATGATAGGTTGAAAAATCACGGTAAAGCTCATCATACCCTTCAAAATCCTTTTTCAGAGCATCGGTAAGCTGTGCCATTGTGTATTTTTTCTCGTCGTAAATATAATGCTTTATTGCCGCAAGGCTGTCCGCCGTGTCGGGCAGACCCTCGGTCAGAATCTGACCGTGGCCGTAATACGGGCCGTGGTTTTTGTAATCCATACCCTTTTCAATACAGCCCTGAATAACCAGTGAATGCCAGGGGTTGGGAGCCTGCTCGGCAAAAATGCGCTGACATCTGTTTGATAAATCAATCACATTATCGGCAAGGAATTCAACCTGTGCCTTATAGGCATTCATCATATCGTCAAAGGTTTTGAAATTCATCGGGTCCCCGGTTTTCAGACCCATTTTAAGGAAGCTCTTCTGACATTCGCCGTCAAACAGTGCAAACTCAAGTGCCTTGATGATACTTACCTCGCCGTCCTCAAGGCCCATATGTGACTTGCCGAAAATATCAATCTGATTACAGCCGTTCATGCAGTAAAGCCTTGCATCAGACGCAGGTATTCCGAGAGCCTCAAGAGCGGGGCAAACACATTCGTCGTTGTAAATTGCGGGCATACCTATGCCTGTGGCAATGGTTTTTGCCGCCTCCTGCCAATTCTTTTCGGGTGTATTCTTTGCAAATCTCATTGTGATATTCGGGGTGTTATAGCCCGTGTCACGGGCTACACGCAGAACATCGTATGTAAGAGCGCAGGAATAATCATTGCCGAATTCATCACTTCTGCCTATGCACAGATTCCAGGCGCGTACACGGTGGAAAAGGTGCCAAAGCTTTTTAAGGCATTCATATCTGTCATCGGGGTCATCATTTTCATAGTATCTTCCGAGAGCATAGTCAAAAAGTCCCGGTGAGTCATTTTCGATAAAGCTGTAAGCGAGCCAGAAGAACTGGCAGGCCTCAAAGAAATTGCGCGGCTGATTCTGAGGTATATTTTCAAAAGCGGATGCTATTCTCTTAAGAATGACAGCATCCTTTTCTTCTGCCGTTTCAAGCATTTCAAGAGCAAGCTTTCTGTACCTCTGCGCAAGGATTTCTATACATTCCAGTGCAATTTCAAGTGAATCGTAAAAGCTGCCCTTTTCAATATGGATTTTTCTGAAAAGAGCGATTTTTTCACGGATACCGTTTGTGCCGATACGGAGAAGCATTTCATAATCGGGGTTGGCATGGCCTGAGCCCGTACCCCAGCAGCAGTCATTTTCACGAAGCTGATGCTGTAATTCGGTATGAGCATCACCCATAAGGCGATGTGTTCTTATGGGTTCAAACAATGCATACAGTTCATCAAGCTCATCTGTGAGCTCGGGGAAGCTCTCCTTCTGCTTTTCAAGAAGCTCGGGGTGGGAATCAATCCCCCCCGCCCGTGAATAATGTATGCCGCGATTCGGGTAAGTACAGCAGGGGCCCGCAAACCAGTCATCGGGGTCAATGGAAATCTTCACTTTTTCCATCTGAAGTCTGGTGCCGCAGGCTATGCGGTAATTACGCTCGTATTTTTTGTCAACACCCGTTACATCCGTATTAAGAAAACCGTATGCAAAAGGCTCTGCATCCATTAATTTTTCAAACACGAAAGCACCCCCGTTATTTAATATATTTTTCGGCTATATCCGCCGCACACTGACACAGTTCCCCGCAGGGTCTTTTGTGATAATATGCTTCCGTTCTTTTTTCGGGCTCGGGGTTTGAAGCGCCGCCGAGGCCGAGAAGTTCACGGCAGATATAATGTCCGTTTGCCTGCTTGAATTCGCCGATTGCCTGCTGAATCAAAGCATAGAGAGCTTTTTTCTTTTCGTGGTCCTTGGGGTCCGTGCAGGCGTTGCAGTAAGAAATGACCGCTGTCATTCCGCTGACGGCACCGCAAACCTCTCTCATTCTTGCAAATCCGCCGCCGAAGCCCGCCGAAAGTCGAACCGCCGTTTCACGGTCAAGACCCGTTACATCTTCAAAGGCAAGAAAAACCGCCTGAGAGCAATTATAGCCTTCCTCAAAGAATGCCTTTGCTTTTTCTCCTCTTGTCATTCCGGATACCTCATTTCAAATAGTGAATAAAAAGTCCGCTGAGCAGCTTCGGCTCAAACCAGGTGGATTTGGGCGGCATGATTCTGCCTGCATCCGCAATGGCCATAAGCTCTTCAAGAGATGTGGGATACATTGAAAAAGCAAGACACATATCCGTTGATGCTCTCTTTTCAAGTTCATTAAGGCCTCTGATACCGCCCACAAAGTCAATTCTCTTGTCTGTTCTCGGGTCATCTATTCCGAGCACGGGAGAAATGAGATTATTCTGAAGAATAGAAACATCGAGTGACGCCACCACATCGGAAACATCAAAACTGTTTTCCTTTGCGGTAAGCTTGTACCATTCTCCGCCGAGAAGCATTCCGAAAGAGTGAAGCTTTTCGGGCTTATATGCGGATTTGCCGACTTTTTCGACAGTAAAGCTTTCACTTATCTTTCCGATAAACTCATCGGGTGTATAACCGTTAAGGTCCTTTATGACACGGTTATAGTCCATTATTTCAAGCTCGTCACAGCTGAAAAGCACGGCAAGAAAATAATTGAATTCCTCTTCGCCGGTATATCCGGGCATTGCTTCACGGCGTTTCAGCCCTACCTTGACGGCAGAAGCGGCTCTGTGATGACCGTCGGCAATATAAAGATAATCGACCTTATCGAAAAGCGCCGATATTTTTGCGTTTGTTTCGTCACAGTCAATGACCCATACGGTGTTTCCGACACCCTCATCGGTAACGAAATCATAAACCGGCTCGTGCTTTGCCTGCCAGTCGGCAATAAGAGCCGCTATTTCGCCGTCGGGTCTGTAAGTCAGGAAAATGGGGCCCGTATTTGCATTGCAGTAATCAACATGGTTTATTCTGTCCGCTTCCTTGTCGGCTCTCGTAAGCTCATGCTTTTTTATAACTCCGTTTATGTAATCGTCAACGGAAACACAACCCGTTATACCCGTCTGGGCTCTGCCGTTCATTACTTGACGGTAAATATAAAAGCAGGGCTTTTCGTCACGGGCACAAATCCCCTCTTCCGAAAGCTTTTCAAGGTTTTCTCTCGCTTTAAGATAAACACTTTCGGAATAAAGGTCTGTTCCCTCGGGCAAATCTATTTCCGCTTTATCAACATGAAGAAACGAATAAGGGTTCCCCTTGACACGCTCTGCCGCCTCGGCGCTGTTCATAACATCGTAGGGAAGAGCGGCAACACGGGAAGCATATCCGGGCTTCGGACGAACTGCATTAAAAGGTCTGAAAACTGCCATAACTGATTTCTCCTTGCAGGAATTATTTTCAAATACTATTATAGGATATTATATTCCCATATAAAAACTTTGTCAAACAGTAGAGAGAAAAAACAAAGAATATATTTATATTGATTTTTTTGCAGATTGATAGTATAATAAACCATAATCTGTTTCAGGAGGAATGTATAATGTTTTGTTCAAAATGCGGGCGTGAAATTCCCGAAGGCGGAGTTTGCCCCGTTTGTAATCCCGCAGCCGCAGCTGCCCCCGCTGTTGAAAAGAAAAAGAATGTCGGCATTTCAGACAGTGCCAAAAAGTATGCCGCACTTCTGACAGCAGCAATGGTATTCCCCGCAACCATAAGCACAGCCATTGACTTAAGCTTTCACAGATACGATTTCTGGTTCGGTTATGTTGTCGGTGCTCTGATAGTCGCATGGGTATGCTCGGTTCTTCCCGTTCTTAAAATCACACCGGCTCCCGTTACCGCGGCAATCTGCTTTACATCAATCGTAGGTTATACATTCTTTATTATTCAGAAGACCGGTCATCTTGAGTGGCTGTATCAGAGAGCACTGCCTCTGTTCATCCTCTTTGCTCTGTTTGTTGCAGCCGATGCCGCGGCCATAGGCTCAAAGAAAATCAACGGAATGGGTATTGCTTCAATGATTTCGTTTGAAATCGGCGTTTACATCATTGCCATTGAAGCCTTCTACACCAAGAGCCTTGAAAATCTTCACTGGTCCCCCATTATCGCCTGCGGATTCATTTCCGTTGCCGCCGTTTTCCTTGCTTTCGGATATATCGGCAAGGTAAACAAAAAATAAAAATCAAAAAATAAATTTCCTCCGTGACTTCGTTACATACAGTCACGGAGGATTTTGTTATGCTTTCTTCGGACGGATGAAATATCAGTCCTCTATTGCAGCCTTGCGTGAATTGATGGCCTTGAATATTTCGGGATCAAATTTCACGCCGCGCTGATAAGTGTAAATACCGTTCTGTTCCTGCTCAATGTCATAAAGCTGAGTGTAGCAGAAGCCGAACATCTTTTCGTTATCGAGAAGAGCATCTGTAAGGCCTTTATATCTTGCAATGAATTCCTCTTCCGTCTTCGGAGCGTTTCCGTAGCCCCAGGCATTGTCATCGGTGGTCATCGACCAGCGTATTCCGCCGTACTCACTGACAAATGTGATGCCTCCGGTATAGGTCTGTCTGTTTTTATGATTGTCAAAAAGAATGCCTTCGGTCACGAGCTTCATATAGTTTTCTCTGAAGCTGACAGGGTCCTGATTGTAATCGTGAACATCATATATATCGGTTTCAACATGGAAATTACCGCTTGTGTCGATACAGGGGCGTGTTTTATCAAGAGCCTTTGTTGCTCTGTAAACGATTCTCAGCAGCTCATCATTCTGCTTTCTGCCTCTTACATCCCAGGTTTCGTTGAACGGACACCAGCCGACAATCGAAGGATGGTTGTAATCGCGCTCGACAGCCTCTGTCCACTCGAGCAGAATTGCTTCAACCGCAAATTTCTCGGTATGGTCAAGTCCCCAGTTGGGATATTCACCCCAGACAATATATCCCATACGGTCGCAGTGATAAATAAATCTCGGTTCAAATACCTTCTGATGAAGTCTTGCGCCGTTAAAGCCCACAGCCATGGAAAGCTCAATATCCTTTTTAAGCGCTTCATCGGTGGGAGCGGTGTAAATACCGTCGGGATAGAAGCCCTGGTCAAGCACAAGTCTCTGAAAAACGCTTTTACCGTTGATGAGGAACTTATATCCGTCTATGGCAACATCACGAAGTCCGAAATAGCTTTTTACGGTATCATTACCGAATTTAAGAGTAAGGTCGTAAAGTCTGCCGCAGCCGGGCTCCCAGAGATGAGCTTCCGCAAGAGAAATTTCTCCGCTGATTTCATTCTGAGCTTTTTTGGTAAATGAGCCCATGGCCTTGCCTTCGTATGAAGCCTCGGCAGTAAATTCGCCTTTGCCTTCAACCACAGCCTGAATACTTACGCAGCCGTTGGCGGCGTCGGGAAAAATTCTGAAGGATTTTATATACTCAACAGGTGTGAATTCAAGCCATACGCTCTGCCAGATACCCGTTGTTCTCGTGTAGTCACAGCCGTGGGATTTAAGCTCTTCACTCTGCTTTCCTCTGGGTACTAGAGGTGAACGGACATCATCAACAGCATTGACAATAACCGTGTTTTCACCCTCATTCAGGAACTCCGTAATATCAAATCTGAAAGAGGTATATCCGCCCTTGTGGGTGCCTGCCTTTTTGCCGTTCACATAAAGAACGGTGAAATAATCAACAGCACCGAAGCATATAAACACACGGCCGCTGAGCTGTGAGGCATCAACGGAAACGGTTTTTCTGTACCATACAGCAGGTATAAAATCCTTATAATTTATACCCGAAAGCTCACTTTCGGGGCAGAAAGGAACGGTAATTTCCTTTTCCCATTTTTCTTTTTCAAGTATGCCCTGATCCTTTTTGCTGTTGCCGAAGTCAAACTCAAAGTCCCATTGACCGTTAAGGCAGAGCCAGTTTTTCCTTTCAAACTGAGGATTGGGAAATTCACATCTCGGTATCATTGTATTCTCTCCTTTTCAAATTGCAAAATATGTTTCTTCAATCATTGCCGCAAGGCAGTGATAAACGGGCAGTGTGTATTCCTGAATTTTGAAGGTTTCCTCAGAGGGAAGCTTTATACAGATATCGGCAAGAGCGCTGCATTTACTCTCTTTTTTACCCGTTACCGCAATGCTTTTTATGCCCGCCGCCTTTGCGGCTTCAAGGGCGAAAACAACATTTTTTGAGTTTCCCGATGTAGAAAAGCCCATAAGCACGTCGTTTTCACAAGCGTAAGCATAAACCTGCTGTGCATAGACGAGAGCCGGCTCACAGTCATTGAGAAAGGCCGTCATCAGAGCCGATTGTGAGGTAAGGGAAATCGCCGGAAGTCCTTTCTGCAGGCCGTCTGCAACCGACCTGTCGGAAAATCCGCTTTTTTCCTCTTCGCTCAAAGGCCTTTTTTTCAGAAAGCCTTTCATCAGCTCACCCACAAGGTGGTCACTGTCCGCACTGCTTCCGCCGTTGCCGCAGCAAAGAAGCTTACCCTTGCCGTCATAGCATTCTTTCAGAACAAGATATGCTCCGCAGATGCTTTCTCTGCATTCCTCAAGAGCAGGATAACGGGCAAAAAGCTCTTCAAAAATATCATTAACCATTTTTAGCCTCCGCAAATTCCTTTGCAACACCTATGGCGGCAAAATCTCCTATTTCATCACCGAGAAGAGCAGGCACTATTTCACAGCACCGTGCGGAAACAGTCAGCGCTTCACGGGAAATGACCTCATTCATTATATCTTTCATAAGCTCACCGGAACGCTGAAAAATACTGCCGATCACTATTCTTTCGGGATTGAGTATGTCAATCAGAACAGAAAGCCCCGCGCCGAGCTTTTCGCCGCACTTTCTGTATATCGCAAGGGCAAGCTTATCCCCCTGCTTTGCGGCTTCGGCAATGGATTTGGCCGTAAGGTCAGACGGGTCAAGGAGAGTTTCTCCGCTGTATAATGAATACATTTTCATTCCCAGCTTTGCAAGGCCTCCGCCGGAGCAATAGCCCTCAAAAGAACCTGCCTTGCCGTAGCCCACGGGACCGTCAACATCAAGTCTTATGTGACCAACCTCACCGGCTGTTCCGCTTGTTCCCGAATAAAGATGTCCGTCAAGAATAAGACCTGCTCCCATACCCGTACCGAAGGTGAGAAAAATCATATTTTTCGTGCCCTTGCCCGCACCGAACTGCCACTCTGCAAGAGCACAGGCATCTGCGTCATTTCTTACCTTACAGGGAACACCGAGCCGCTGAGCAACCATTTGCGCAAGCGGTACATTATCCCAGTCGGGAAGATTAGGCGGGCACATTATGACACCCGTTTCCGGGTCCAGAGGGCCGCCGCAGCTCACACCGCAGGCAATAATATCCTGCGTTTCAATACCGTTTTCGCTTATGAGCCTTTCGGCTGATGCCATAAGCTCCTCGGTAACGGCCTGCCAGCCTCTTTCGCTTTTCGTTTCAAAGCGTATTTTCGCCTTGATTGACGAGCCCTTTTTTTCACTGAGAACAACGGCACATTTTGTTCCGCCGATGTCCATACCAAGGTAATATTTCATTATTCATCACCCTTTTCTTACAGGCATTATACACATTTTTTAGTGTCAAAGCAAGAGAAGGGAGAAATAAGGCTCCGATTTTTACTCTTTTTGATGAAAAAACAGCCTTATTTCTCCCGAAATCAGGTTTATTGCCGCAAAAAAGAGTGGTAATATATAGCCAAGCCCGAAGGAAAAATTCCTTTACGGACTTGTAAATAACGGCTGATTGTGCTATAAATAAATTACAGAAGGAGGAGGAATTATGAATTACATTCAGCCCATATCCTGGGCAGTAGCTCTTGTGGTCCTTCTTGTCATAGAAGGTGCAACGGCACAGCTCGTAACAATCTGGTTTGCAGCAGGTGCATTAGCGGCCCTCATTGCAAGTCTTGCAGGTTCACAGCTCTGGCTTCAATTCCTGCTCTTTGTTGTCGTTTCCGCGGTCATGCTCATAGCAACAAGACCTCTTGTCAGAAAGATAACCGGTAAAAAAGCCGAACCGCTCAACGCAGACAGATGCATAGGTCAGGTGGCTGTTGTCACCGAAACCGTTGATAACCTCAACGCAACGGGTCTTGTCAAGGTCGGAGGTACGGTCTGGACCGCCCGCTCATCTGACGGAAGTGTCATTGAACAGGGAAAAAACGCCGTGGTTGAAAAAATCGAAGGCGTTAAAGTAATAGTAAAGGAGATCTGAAAATGGAATTTGTAATTATCGGCATACTCATCGTTGCTCTCATAGGACTTGTTGTCGCAAACCTCAAAATAGTTCCTCAGTCAAAGGCTTATGTCATTGAAAGACTCGGCGCTTACAGTGCCACATGGGACACCGGAATTCACGTTAAAATCCCCTTCATTGAAAGAATCGCAAAAACCGTTTCTCTCAAGGAGCAGATCGTTGACTTCCCGCCTCAGCCCGTTATCACAAAGGATAACGTTACAATGCAGATAGACACCGTTGTTTTCTTCCAGATCACAGACCCCAAGCTTTATGCTTACGGTGTTGAAAAGCCCATAATGGCTATTGAAAACCTTACCGCAACAACTTTGCGTAACATCATCGGTGACCTGGAGCTTGACCACACTCTCACCTCCCGTGACACCATCAACGCAAAAATCAGAGGTATTCTTGACGAAGCTACAGACCCCTGGGGCATCAAGGTAAACCGTGTTGAGCTCAAAAACATCCTGCCCCCCAAAGAAATTCAGGATGCCATGGAAAAGCAGATGAAGGCAGAGCGTCAGCGCAGAGAGTCAATTCTTACCGCCGAAGGTCAGAAATCAAGCCAGATTCTTGTTGCCGAAGGTGAAAAGGAAAGCCAGATTCTTAAGGCAGAGGCTGACAAGGCCAGTGCAATTCTTGCCGCAGAAGCCGAAAAAGAATCCAAAATCCGCAAGGCAGAGGGCGAAGCTCAGGCTATTCTCAAGGTTGAGGAAGCAAGAGCAAAGGCCATTGAGCTTATCAATTCCGCTGCACCCGGCGAAGGCTACCTCAAGATAAAGAGCCTCGAAGCTTTTGAAGCCGCCGCCGACGGCCAGGCCACTAAGCTCATCATCCCCGGAAACCTTGAAGGAATTGCCAGCGTAGCGGCAACCGCAAAAGAAATCATCAAATAAATAACGGATATGAGGGACATTGCAGAGCTTGCTCTGTGATGCCCCTTACATGTGATATAATGAAATATAATACTATTGTTTTTGACCTTGACGGTACATTGCTTAACACCCTCCCCGATATGAAAGCAAGCGTAAATCACACCCTTTCTCACTTCGGTTTTCCCGAAAGGACAATGGATGAAATCCGCTCCTTTGTCGGCAACGGCATACCGAAGCTCATTGAAAGAAGCGTTCCTGCGGGAACCGACGAAAAAACAGTTTCCGAATGTCTTGCTTTTTTCAAGGTTTACTATACGGAGCATTCCCTTGACGAAACAAGACCCTATGAAGGAATAATACCACTGCTTGACAAAATTGCCGAAGCAGGAATAAAGACGGCGGTTGTCACGAATAAAATGCAGATTGCCGCCGAAAAAGTCGTAAAGCATTTTTTCGGGAGCAGAATAAATGTGATAATCGGACAGACTCCCGGCCTTCCCGACAAGCCTGCTCCGCAGGGTGTATGGCTTGCCCTTGAAAAGCTGGGCTCGGCTAAAAGCGATGCCGTTTACATCGGTGACTCCGAGGTTGACTGTATGACGGCCCACAACGCGGAGCTTCCCGCCATTGGCGTGACATGGGGCTTCCGCAGCAGAAAAGTTCTTGAAGAAAACAATGCGGAATATATAATCGACACCCCGGAAAGCATATTATCCGTTCTTAAATGAATTTCCGATATGCTTTTTTGAAAAAATTGAATAAATATATTGAGAAAAACAAAAAGTTATGGTAAAATAAATCAAAATTGCGGCGCATTCCGCCGTCAGGAGGAAAAATAATGAAGAAAAAAATAGCAGTTGTTCTCTCCCTTATTCTTGCACTTGCAACAATTTTCTGTACCGCTTGCGGTAACACAGCCAAACCCGAAGAGCCCGAAGCAAAGCAGGCCGGCTCCGAAGTAATCGCAAAAATCAAAACAGGTACAGGCAGCACCACAGGTACATATTATGCATTTACAACAGCAGCAACTCAGATTCTCGCAACCGATGCTTACAGCTTTGAAGTTCTTTCAACCGGCGGCTCACAGGCCAACATTGAAGGCATCGAAGACGGCGACTATCAGTTTGCAATCGTTCAGAACGACGTTATGAACTATGCTTTTGAAGGTACAAACGGCTTTGCAGCTCCCGTTGACTGCTTCTCCGCTGTCGGCTGTGTTTACCCCGAGGTTTGCCAGCTTATCGCTACCGAAGCTTCCGGAATCAAATCCGTTGCCGACCTTAAGGATAAGACCGTTGCCGTAGGCGATGTAGGCTCAGGCGTTTACTACAACGCAACTCAGATTCTTGCAGCCGCAGGTCTTGACATTGACAGCGATATCAAAAAGGTTGCCGCTTCCTTCGGCGACAGCGCAACTCAGCTTAAAGACGGCTCCATTGATGCCGCTTTCATCACCGCAGGTACCCCCACCACAGCCATCACCGAGCTTGCAACCTCAACAAAGGTTGTTGCCGTTGACCTCGGCGACGAAGTTATCGCAAAGCTTAAGGCTGACCAGCCCTTCTATGCCGAATACACCATGACCGAAAAGGATTATGATTTCGTAAAAGAGCCCGTTAAGACCGTTGCAATTATGGCTACATTCATTGTTACCAATGATATGAGCGAAGACCAGGTTTATGAAATCACAAAGAATCTCTGGGAAAAGCAGGAAGAAATCAGCGTTGCCCACAACAAGGGTGCTGAAATGGATGTAAACATCGCAGTCGAAGGCTGCGGCAAAGTTCCTCTTCATCCCGGCGCACTTAAGTACTATCAGGAAATCGGCGTTGTTGCCTGAGTATTTAATCTGACAAAACCATAAAATAATTGTACCGGGTACTTTCAGTTGCAGGAAAGCCTGAGAGTATCCGGTAATTTATTTATAATTTCACCGAAAGGAGTGTCTGCATGAGCGACACCGAAACCCGCGAAGTTCTCGGCGGCGAGCCCGAGACCGTTGATGCGGATGCCATAATGCAGGAGTTTGACCGTGAGAGCAACACAAGAGTTTTCACGGGCTGGAAAAAGAAGCTCATCACCGCGCTTATGGCCGCTTTCAGCGTTTATATGATTGCCATGGCCCTTATTTTCCCGACGGCCACAAAATACACAAAGCTTACCACCTTCATGGCTTTCATTCTTTTCATCGGCTATCTTATTTTCCCCGCCTACAAGGCACAGAGCAAAAAAGTAAACTACATTCCGTTTTATGATATAATTCTCGCTTTTGCGGGAGCAGGAAGCTTCCTTTACTACACGATTTTTCAGAATGACATTATCGCCATGAGCCGCAGAATCGGCACCGTTCAGATCATTGTGGCAATAATCGCCATTATTCTCATGGTTGAGCTTGTACGCAGAGCCATTGGTCTGCCCATAATTTTCGTTGCGGGCGGCTTTGTGGTTTACGCGGTAATCAAAGCTTTTATGGAAAACCCCGACAAGGCTCCCAGAAACCTTATGTACAGCCTTTTCTATGATATTTCAAACGGTCTTTTCTCAACACCCGTTTATGTCTGCACGACCTTCATCGTGCTTTTCATAATTCTCGGTGCCCTGCTTGAAAAAACCGGAATCGGCACATTCTTTGTTGACCTTGCAAACTCTGTCTGCGGCTCCGCCGTCGGCGGCCCTGCAAAGGTTGCGGTTATTTCCAGTGCTCTTGAGGGTATGTATTCGGGTTCATCCGTTGCCAACACCGTCGGCAGCGGCTCAATCACGATCCCGATGATGAAGAAAACGGGCTATAAACCCGAATTTGCCGCGGCAGTTGAAGCCTCTGCCTCAACCGGCGGTCAGATAATGCCTCCCATTATGGGTGCGGCTGCTTTCCTTATGGCGGAAATGACGGGTTATTCTTACGCAAAGATTGCCGTCACGGCCATTCTTCCCGCTTTCCTTTACTTCACCGGTATTTTCCTTATGATACACTTTGAAGCAAAGAAGCTCGGCCTTAAAGGTCTGCCCAAGGATGCAATCCCCAATTTCTTCAAACTCATTCTCAGAAACGGTTATCTGCTTATCCCCATCGTAATTCTCGTTGTCTGCATGAATTTCTTCAGCGCAGGTGTTTCCGCCTGCTTTGCAATTCTCGCCTGCCTTATTGTCAGCCTTGTTCCCCATGACATCAAGGCCTCCGGCGCATGGAGACTTCTTATTCCCGTTATTCCCGTTGCCGTAACTCTTGTTATGTGGCTCGTTTTCAAGCAGATGCAGCTTGGCATTTTCGCCGGTATGGTTATATGCGCTCTGCTTTCATTCGTTTCAAAGGGCCACGCTCCCCTTTCACCGGAAACTGTTATCAGTTCCCTTGAAAACGGAGCAAAGAACACTGTCGGCGTTGCCGTTGCCTGCGGTATGGCAGGACTTATCTCCGGCGTTGTAACAATGACAGGTCTCGGTCAGCTTCTCATCAAGGTACTTGTACCCGTTGCGGAAAAGAGCACCTTCCTCGCTCTCTTCCTTACAATGATTTGCTGTATCATACTCGGCATGGGCGTTCCCACCACCGCAAACTATGTTATCATGGCAACGATTACGGCTCCCATTCTTATCAAAATGGGTCTCCCCATTCTTGCGGCACATATGTTTGTTTTCTACTTCGGTATCGTTGCGGACATCACCCCACCGGTTGCACTTGCGGCTTATGCCGGCTCGGCCATAGCGAACTCAGATCCGCTGAAAACGGGTATCACGTCAACGAGACTTGCCATTACGGCATTCATCGTTCCTTATATCTTTGCTTACAGCCCCGAAATGCTTATCGGCACTACTGATGCAGCCTGGTATAAGATTGCTCTGCTCGTTGTTACCGCCTTTGCGGGCTGCTACATTGTTGCGGCAGGCATGGAAGGCTATATGTTCACAAAGATGCCCGTCTGGCAGAGAATTCTCGCCCTGGGCGGAGGCCTTTGCCTTATCATTCCCGGTACCCTTACCGACATTATCGGCCTTGCGGCTCTCGCCGTTGTTGTTGCCGTTCAGCTTATTTTCAAGAAGAAAGACGGAGACGCTCCGAAGCTTGAAACAAAAGCGGCATAAAAAAGCATTGACAAAAGCTGCATTACAGTATATAATATAGAACCGAAATTTGAATATTTCCTTATTAAGAGCGGCTGAGGGACAGGCCCTGTGAAGCCCGGCAACCTGTGTTACACAAGGTGCTAATTCCTGCGGCTTTGCCGAAAGATAAGGTGTTTTCGCCCGCCGAGGAAAACGCCCGGCGGGCTTGTTTATTCCCAATATTCAGGAGGTTTTTATGGCACACTATTTCTTTACATCCGAATCCGTAACCGGAGGACATCCCGACAAAATATGCGACCAGATTTCAGACGCTGTTCTTGATGCAATTCTTGAACAGGACCCCATGGGCAGAGTTGCCTGCGAATGCTGCACCACCACGGGTATGATAATGATAATGGGCGAAATCACCACAAGCGCAAATGTTGATATTCCCGCCATTGCAAGAAAAGTAGTCTGTGATATCGGCTACGATTCTTCGGAAAAAGGCTTTGACGGCAACACCTGCGCCGTTATGACCGTTCTTGACAAGCAGAGCGGAGATATTGCCATGGGCGTTGATAAGCTCGGTGCCGGCGACCAGGGCATGATGTTCGGCTACGCCTGCGACGAAACGCCGGAGCTTATGCCTCTGCCGATTTCACTTGCTCACAAGCTTGCGGCAAAGCTCACTCAGGTTCGTAAAGACGGTACTCTCCCCTATCTGAGACCCGACGGAAAGAGCCAGGTCACGGTTGAATATGACGAAGACGGTAAGCCCGTCAGAGTTGACACCGTTGTTATTTCCTCCCAGCATTCGGAGGATGTTTCATTAGAGCAAATCAGAAAAGATATAATTGAAAAGGTAATAAAGGCAACCATTCCCGCAGAGCTTATTGACGGCAATACGATTTACCATGTAAATCCCACCGGAAGATTCGTTATCGGCGGCCCCAACGGCGACAGCGGACTTACGGGCAGAAAGATCATAGTTGACACTTACGGCGGATACGCCCGTCACGGCGGCGGAGCTTTCAGCGGTAAAGACCCCACAAAGGTTGACCGTTCGGCTGCCTATGCGGCACGCCATGTTGCCAAAAACATTGTCGCCGCAGGTCTTGCAAAGAAATGTGAGGTTGAGCTTGCATACGCCATCGGCGTTGAAGAGCCCGTTTCCGTTTTTGTTGACACCTTCGGCACCGGAGTTATGGCAGACACCGATATTTCCGCTCTTGTCAAAGAAAAATTTGACCTTACCCCTGCGGGCATAATCAGAGACCTTGACCTGAGAAAACCGATTTACAGACAGATTGCCGCTCTCGGCCATATGGGCAGAACCGATGTTCAGCTTCCCTGGGAAAAGCTTGATATGGCCGAAGAGCTGAGGATAAAATAATGAAGCTTTCACTTGTTGTTCCCTGCTATAATGAAGAGGGCAACATTGCCCTGATGTATAATGCGGTAAAAAGCGATTTTGCCGGGGTTGACTTTGACTATGAAATGGTTTTTGTCAATGACGGAAGCCGTGACGGTACTCTAAAAGAGCTTAAAAAGCTTCTTGACGGAGATATACCCGTGAAAATAGTTGATTTTTCCCGTAACTTCGGCAAGGAATCCGCCATGTATGCAGGTCTGAGAGAAGCGCAGGGAGATTATGTTACAATCATCGACGCCGATCTTCAGCAAAAGCCGTCCATTGCTCTTGAAATGGTCAGAACGCTCGACGCCGAGCCCGAATATGACTGCGTTGCCGCTTATCAGGAGGACAGAAACGAAAGCAAGCTTCTTGTTTTTCTGAAAGACGGTTTCTATAAGACGATAAACAAATTTGCCGACACGGAGTTTGTAAAGGGTGCCAGTGATTTCAGAACCTTCCGCCGACCGATGGTGGAAGCCATACTTGAAATGGATGAATACTTCCGTTTCAGCAAGGGTCTGTTTTCCTGGGTCGGCTTCAACACGAAATTCATCCCCTACAAAGCCGATGAAAGAGCCACCGGAACTTCAAAATGGTCCTTCGGAAAGCTCTTTGCCTATGCCCTTGAGGGCATACTTGCCTTTACGACCGCGCCCTTGAAGCTTGCCACCGTCGGCGGCATTGCTTCCGCTTTCCTTGCCCTTATATATCTGATAATCGTTATTGTTGAAAAGCTTGTAAAAGGTATTGCCGTTCCCGGCTACGCCACCATAGTGGTGCTTATCGCCCTTCTCGGAGGCTTACAGCTTTTTGCTTTGGGAATTATCGGCGAATACATAGGCAGAATATATGTTCAGACAAAAGGCAGACCCATTTACATTGCAAAAAATGTAATCAAAAATCATAAATACGAAGAGGAAAAAGAAAATGGATAACATAACCGTAAACGAAAAAAAGGTAAAGGATATTGAGGTTGACGGAAAAACCTACGAAAGATTTGCAATCAAGACCCATGTTATAACCGAAAAGGATAAAATTGCAGATGTGGCAAAGCAGTACGCCGCCGAACATCTTAAAGAGGGCGATGTTTTCTTCATCACCGAAAAGGCTGTCGGCTGCACTCAGGGCAGAGCCATCCCCATGAAGGATATTCACCCCCGCAAGCTTGCAAAAATCCTCTGCAAATTCGTTCTCAAAACTCCCTACGGCATAGGCCTCGGCATTCCCGAAACCATGGAAATGGCACTCAGAGAATGCGGCACACCCAGAATTCTTTTTGCCGCCGGCGTTTCCGCTTTCGGAAAGCTTATAGGCAAAAGAGGCTGGTTCTATAAGGTTGCAGGCGAAAAAGCCCGCTCAATCGACGGCCCCTGTGACTGCACACTTCCCCCTTACAATGAATGCGTTTCTCTTTCTCCTCTTGACCCCGATGATGTTTGCGAAGAGGTTTCAAAGGTTCTCGGCTGCCCCGTTCTTGTTACCGACATCAACGACCTCGGCGGTGTAATAATGGGCGCTTATCCCAAAAACACAGACAGAGACCTTATGGCAAGAATTCTCAAAGACAATCCCCTCGGTCAGTCTCACGAGCAGACCCCCATGGGAATTATCCGTGCAAAATAAAAAATTTCAGGACTGCTGCAGAAAATGCGGCAGTCCTGTTTTTAATGTTATTGTAAACATTTGCTTGCATTTGTAATCAGATTGTGATAAAATAAAGGCGATTAAAAGAAAGGATGATATATATGTCAGGCACATTGATTCAATTTCGTGAAGATGAAGCCATGAAAATAAAGGCAACCGAAATTTGTGAACAGCTCGGAATTGACCTTGCAACCTATATGAGAATCTGTATTGCAAGGCTTGTTCAGAGTAACGGAATCCCCTTTTCAATGACTTTAAGTGATTCAGCCGAAAACCCCGCAATCGCAGCAATGAAAAAAGCTTCAAAAATAGCGGCCGAAAACGGTATTGATTCCATGACACTTGAAGAAATAAACAAAGAAATATCGGCATCAAGAGGAACAAATCAATGAAATATTATGCCGTAATTGATACTAACGTGCTTATTTCCGCCATGCTGAAATTCGACTCGGTTCCCGGAAATATTTTACAGCTTACATTCGGCGGTGTCATTATTCCGGTATATAACGAAGAAATCATAAATGAATACGAAAATGTTCTTTCGAGAGACAAATTTCATCTTGACGAAAGTATTATTTCAACGGTAATCGGTGAAATAAAAACCATCGGAATAAAAATTTCTGCCGAAAACTGTGATATTGAGCTTCCCGACCCGAAGGACAAGGTTTTTTATGAAATTGTTATGGAAGAAAGAAAAGCCGAAGACGCATATCTTGTAACCGGAAACATCAGACATTTCCCGACGGCTCCGTTCATTGTAACTCCGAGGGAAATGCTTGACATAATACTTTCCGAAGACATTTGATAATTCAAAAAATGAGATGGCCCGATTTTTTCAAGCCACCTCATTTTGTTTTTTATTCTTTTGTCTTCTTTTTATAGTAATCCAGATTTCTCGGGGGTTTCGTTATGATATTGAAAAGCGGAGTCCAGAAAGGCAGGGCGCAGATTATCATAAGCACTGCGGAAATAATAAGGCTGTAAAGCGGAAGCTTACCCACAAAATAAGTATCAAGTGCGAATTTACTTTCAAGCAGACCGAGATAAAGGAATTTCAGAGGCATGTGCAAGGCATAAATCTGAAGGGTTTTCGCACCCGTTTTTGTAATAAACGAAGGGGCACTCTCCGGCGCAAGAGCAATAAACGCGCCGCCCACAAGAGCCGAAATGAAATAACAGGCAAGCCTGCCGAGACAGGCATAGGGAACATTTGCGCCGTAAACCTTGAAAAATGAATTTCTTCCCGTGAAAAGCAGACGGTAATTGTCAAGGGTGTTATAGAAGAAATAAACAATCACGGCACCTGCGGCAATAACAAGAACGGCAAGCAGCTTGACCCACTTTTTCTGAGTGAATTTTCTTATTTCAAATTCATTTGCCATATATCCGGCGAAAAAGAAGGGATAAAAAACGAATATTCTCGAAAGACAAAGCTTGTCGCCGAGGCTTCCGTCATAGCCTGCTGCACAGCCTATGATTATTGAAAGCACAAGCACAAATGAGGGCTTGAATTTATCAAGAGCAATGGTAATGAGGCTGAAAACAAACAGGGCAAAAGCATACCAGGGGGCGCTCCCCTCCGAAAGCATATAAAAGCCCGGCTTTTTGCCGTCGGCAACCCAGCGTGAAATAAAAATCAGCAGTTTTATTACAAAATAAAGCCCGAGGTAGGAAACGATATTTGCATATCTTTTTTCTCTGATGTTTTTCTTGCTGAAAAGCCCCGAAATAAAGAGAAACAGAGGCATGTGAAAAACATATATGAAAAATCTTATCTGACCGCAGGCATCGGAAATCGGTGCATAAACATCAAGTATGTGACCGAAAACAACGAAAAAAATCAGAAAGAATTTCAGATTATCCCATTTATCGACCCGTCGGCTCGTTAAATCGACCGTAACCAACACTTCCTTTCAAGGCGTATATTATCACACGGATGTTATTATTTCAAGATTTTTTTGCTCCTTGCCCATTTTTCTCTTGTATCATTGAAAGAGATATGATACTATATATTGTAACAATGCGGGTATTGCCCGTTAAAAAAGGAGTGTTCCATTATGAGTCTCCCTGTTGCCGTTCAGCTTTATTCCGTCAGGGATGAAATGCAGGCTGATTTTTACGGTACAATCAAAAAGATGAAAGAGCTTGGTTATGACGGCGTTGAATTTGCCGGACTTTTCGGTGAAAAGCCCGCCGACATCAAAGCTTTCTGTGAAGAAACCGGAATTATTCCCATTTCCGCTCATGTTCCCTATTATGACATGCTTGCCGACCCCGAAAAGGTTCTTGCCGACTATGCCGAAATCGGCTGCAAATATGTTGCCGTTCCCTATCTTACCGAGGAATGCAGACCCGGCACCGAGGGCTTCGGTGCAACTGTTGAAGGCATTCGCAAAATAGCAAAGGCCGCAAAAGAGCTCGGCATTCAGCTGCTTTATCACAACCATGATTTTGAGTTTGTAAAGCTTGACGGTGAATATGCTCTCGATGTGCTTTATTCATCAATCAGCGCTGACCTGCTCAAGACGGAGGTCGATACCTGCTGGGTAAATGTTGCGGGCGTCAACCCCTCGGAGTACATTCTTAAATATACCGGCCGTTCACCCGTCGTTCACCTTAAGGATTTCAGAATGAGCGGCAAAAAGGGCGGTCAGCTCTATAAGCTCATCGGCATTGATGACAACGAAGAGCAGGAGGAGCAGGATTCCTTCTCATTCATGCCCGTAGGTCACGGTGCTCAGGATATACCCGCCATTCTCGACGCTTCCGTTAAAGCAGGAGCAGAATGGGTCGTTGTTGAGCAGGACAATCCCGCCAAGGGCGACACTCCCCTCAATTCCGTAAAGCTCAGCAGAGAATATCTCAAAACTCTCGGCTGGTAAAAACAAATAAAAAATAAACATAAAGGAGAAAAAAGTATGGCATCCATTCTTGACGCTTTCAAAGAAGACCACAGCGCAGGCAAAGAAAGAGATTATGACAAAAAGCTTAAAGTCGGCATCATCGGCACAGGCTGGATTGCAGAGGCCCATGTAAAGGCTTACCAGAAATGCCCCGATGTTGAAATTGTTGCTCTTGCCGACCTCATTCCCGGCAAAGCAGAAGCTTTCTGTGAAAGATACAATGTAGGCGATGTTAAATTTTACCCCAGCCACAAGGAGCTTATTGACGCCGGCGAATGTGACGCCGTAAGCGTTTGCACCTATAACGCAACTCACGCAGAGTGCGCTATCTATGCTCTTGAGCACAATGTAAGCGTTCTGCTTGAAAAGCCCATGTGCGTTACTCTTGATGAGGCTGTTGCAATCTGCAAGGCAGAAAAGGCAAGCGACGCCGTTCTTTCAATCGGCTTCCAGCCCCGTTTTGACGAAAACATGAAGATGCTCAAGAAGGTAGTTCAGAGCGGTGAGCTCGGCAAGATTTACTACATTCAGACCGGTGGCGGCCGCCGCAGAGGCATCCCCACCCCCTTCGGCACCTCCTTCATTCAGAAGGACACAGCAGGCATCGGCGCTCTCGGCGACATCGGCTGCTATTCACTTGATATGGTTCTCAATTCAATCGGCTATCCCAAGCCCCTCACCGTATCCGGCTATAAATCCGATTTCTTCGGCAAGGACCCCTCCTACGAGCATCACGATGTATTCGGCGTTGACGATTTCGCCGCCGGCTTCATCCGTCTTGAAGGCGACATCATCCTTGACTTCAGAATTGCATGGGCAATGAACCTTGACACCCCGGGTGACACCATTATTATGGGTACAAAGGGCTCCGTAAGAGTTCCTTCAACCGAATGCTGGAACGGCTCAATCGGCGGTCCCCTTGTAATTTATCACGAGATAGCAGGCGAGCAGATCGAAACCGTCATTCCTCAGAAGAGGAATAAGGAAGACTGCTTCGACATCAAGATCCGTTCCTTCTGCGACGCAGTCAAAGAGGGCGGCGAAGCTCCCGTTCCCTGCAGTCAGATTCTCTACAATCAGGCAATAATTGACGGTATTTCACGCTCCGCAGAGCTCGGCAAAGAAATCAAAATCGAAATACCCGAAATCTAACAGCATAAATAATTTACGGAGGTATATTTCCAATGGTATTAGCAGCAGTAGGCAAAAACGGTACCGGCAAGGACTTCTTCCTTGAGTATGTCGCAAAGACCTATGATTTCCCCATGATTTCAATCGGTGATGTTGTAAGAGAGCTTGCCGCAAAAGACGGCCTTGAGCTCACAAGAGACAATCTTCACGCCACATCAAAGAAGTATATGACCGCCAACGGCCAGACCTTCTTCCCCGAAATGATCGTAAAGAAAATCAAGGAGTCCGACAGCCCCAATTTCCTTGTTTCCGGCATTCGTCCCCCCTCAGACATTGAGGTTTTCAAAAAGGCTTTCGGTGACAAGTTCGTTCTTGTTGACGTTGTAATCAGCGATGACGAAGTCCGTTATCAGAGAATGCTCGCCAGAGGCTCGGAGAGAGACGGCAAGAGCGTTGAAAAGCTTCGTGAAAACGACATCCATGAGGAAGAAATTTTCCACACCAGCGAAAGCGAAAAGATGGCTGACTATATCATGAAAAACGATGGCAGCGTTGATGATTTCTATGCAGGCGTTCGTGATTTCTATGATAACTATCTTAAAGCAAAGCTCGACTGAGAGTGAATAAAGTAAGCGGTGACTGTTACGCAGTCACCGCTTATTTTTTATTGTTTTTTATTGACATACCATAAAATAAATATTAAAATAGAATATATTATTATTATTATTATGGGGGTATTGATGTGTATAAAAGACTTATATCCTTTATCATTGCCGTTCTTGTTATATTCGGCTGTCTGATGACGGCTTTTGCCGAGGAAAAGCCCGTTTATGTTCTTCTCGGTGATTCGATTTCCGAGGGTTACGGCGTTGCCAACAGCAGTGAAGCAAGCTTCGGCAGAATAATTGCCGACACCAACGATTATGTTTATGTCAATTACGGCAAAGCCGCAAGAACGACCGACGGCCTCAGGGCACAGGTTTTCGCTAACGAAGATGTACGCGCAAGCATTACCGATGCCGACATTATCAGCATTTCAATCGGCGGCAACGATTTTCTCTGTGACGACCGGGTTGTGCTTATTGCTCTCGGCTCTCTGCTCGACCTTGACACAAGAATTATCGGTGAAATTGAAAACCGTGTGCTTGAAAACTACAATGCAATCATTTCCGAAATACGCACCCTCAACCCGGATGCCGTAATTCTTTTCCAGTATATCTATTCTTCCTGGTACGGCCCTCTCGGAAACGCTTATCAGAGAATAGTTGACCGCATCAACAAGTGCATTGACAGATGTGCCGAGGAAAACCCCGGCGAGTTTTACATTGTTGATGTTCCGAGCGTAATGGCAGGTCACAAGGAGCTTGTGGCAACCGACACTATTCACCCCAACGCCGACGGCAATGTTGCCATTGCAAAGCTCATTCAGGCAAAGCTTGTTGACCTCGGCCTTGCAGATTCAGCCGAAGTAGTCGTAAATGCTCAGGGCATAAATTATAATTACTATACACAAAGATTCGGTAATTTCCTCGGCAGCATTATCACGGTGCTTGTCAGATTCTTTACCGGAAATCCCATATAAGCAAGGAGTATTAAAATGGACAAAGGAAAAAGACTTTACAGAAGCAGAACGGAAAGAAAGCTTTTCGGCGTTTGCGGCGGCATTGCCGATTATTTCGGCATTGACCCGACTATCGTTCGCCTTGCCGTGGCGGCCTTCACATTTTTCGGCGGCAGCGGCATAATAGCTTACATTATCGGTGCTCTCATTATTCCCGAGGAGCCTGAATTCGGGGGTGAAGCATAATGACCGTTTCCGCTTTCTTCAAAATGCTCGGCGCCACGATAATGGCTGTCTTCACGGCAATCGGCAGTATTTTCGGTGCCGTACCCGCAGGCAATGATATTTGTATGATAGCTCACCGCGGTTACAGCGGAAAATACCCCGAAAACACGGAGCTTGCCTTTGTTGAGGCGGCAAAGCACGGCTCGGGCGGAGCCGAAACCGACATCAGAATGACCGCAGACGGCGTTTATGTCACCAGTCACAACGGTTCAATCATTCTTAAAGACGGCACCGAGCTTACCATAGCCGACCACACCTTTGAGGAGCTTACGGCTCAGCCTCTTAAGAACAAGAAGACCAGGGATGATGTATTTCTCTGCACCTTTGAGCGTTATCTTGAAGTGATGAAAGAAAACGATATGATTTGCTTCATTGAGCTCAAGGGAGAATTCAACGACGAACAGATAAAAGAGATTTTCAATCTTGCCGCAAAAACCTATGACCTTTCAAAATGTATTCTTCAGTCCTTCAGCTTCGATAATCTCATCAAAGCCCGTCAGCTCTTCCCGGACCTTCCGCTTATGCTCACCTACGGCCAGGGAGACACAGGCTACGAACGCTGCTTTGAGTACGGCTTTTCGATTGATGCGGATTACGGCGCCATAACCGAAGAAATGATAAAGGAATTTCATGACAGAGGCCTTGAGGTAGGTCTTTGGACGGCAAACAATTTCTTTGTGCTCAGCTATTGCAAATCCCTCGGCGTTGACTACATTGAATCCGATTATTACGGCGGATAAAATACTTCTGAAAGTGTGATTTTTTGAACGAACTTTTATTAAAAGGAAAAGCTGTCGTTGAAGATGTAAAAATGTACTGGAATCAGCCCAGACCCGGCGAATATGTTCCGTACAAGGAAGTTGTAATGCTTTCCGTTGGCTGGATGGCATTGATGATGTCAATACAGTGGACAATCGGCTTCGGTGTCGGCAACCAGTTCACCGGCATGACTCTCGGCATGAACAACAACGAGCTGCTCATAATGGGTTATGTCTGCACCGCCATCGGTTATATCACCACACCGCTCAACGCATGGATAATTGACAACCTTCGTTCCTCCGACGGCAAATACCGCATATATATCAAGCTCGCTCTTCCCTCAATGCTTCTGACCTTAATTTCCCTCTGGCTTCCTTATGAACAGATAAGAGACGGCGGAAGATTCGGCAGATACATAATGATACTCGTTCTTTTCCTTGTAGGTCAGATTCAGGGCTATGTTCAGGGCTGGGTCAACACCGGCGTTACAAACATGGTTCATGTTATGACCCCAAACACTCAGGAAAGAACAAAAATCATGGCAATAACCAGCATAATTTATTCGCTCGGTTATTCAATCAACAACATTTACTATCCCCTTATGGTTGATGTGCTCTGTGACAACGGCGATAAATACAATATGCGCTATTACAGAGGCACTTACACCCCCGTGGCGCTCCTGATGCCCCTTGTATTACTGGCATACTTCGGCACGAAGGAAAGACTTGTTCTGCCAAAGAGCCGTATTACGAAAATGAGCTTTGCCGGCTCCATGAGAGCCGTTGCCGGCAACAAGATTTTCTGGATCAAATGTGCCGACGGCTGGAACAATTTCCTTGAAGACGCCAAAGGAAATATCTGGGACTGGATGGTTTACCGTGCCCATATCATGAAGAGCACGACCTACGGTCTGCTTAACACGGTTTCATATAACGCCAATTTCTGGGGTATGCTGTTCTCGCCGTTCTTCATAAAGAAATTCGGCAAGCGAAAAATCAAAATTTTCAAGAATATTATTCAGATTTTCCTGATTGCCTCTTACTTCCTTTTCTACAAGAGCAGATTTGCAGGCATCGGTCTGTTTATCGTATATACTCTTGACCGTTTTGTTGATACCTACAATGTTATTGACAGTGCCATTGAATCCGATATGCGTGACAATCAGCAATACCTTATCGGTGAAAGAATTGACGGTGCTTTCGGCTTCGTTCAGTCCTATGCAGGCTCTGCCATCGGTGCCGTAACGGGTCTTTTCATTCCCTGGGTTTACAAAAAGAAAGGCTTTGACGGTAACGATTACTCCGTTCTTGATGTTTATAAGAACTACGATGAAACGAAACCGCTTTCCGAGCAGGAAAAGAACCCAGACTGTGTGCTCTTTAACCTTATGGATACCCTGCTGAAAATCTCAATCGTAGGTGCTTCAATAGATGTTCTGCCCTGGTTCGCTTATGACATTTCCGAAACGGGTCAGAAATCCATGATAAGAGTAATCAGAATACGCACCCTTGTTGAGGACAGAAATTCAGATAAGAGGGATGAAGCCTCATACATTGAGGGCTGTGAAGCCATAATCAAGGCCCGCAAGTATTACGGCATGGAAAAGGTGGAAATACCCTCAAAAGACACTCTGAAGCAGGCAAAGCTTCTGCCTAAGAATACAGAGGAAGAAAAAGCAATCCGCCGTGAAGCAATCAAGCAGGCAAAGGATGCCATTGAAGAAGCCCGCATGATAAACGAAGAAATCGAAATTGCAGACTTCGTTATGCACGAGCTTAACCGATTCACAACGGAATTCGGTGAAAAGCAATATGAGCTGTGCAAAAAAATCGTTGAAGGCGGCTCACAGCATTTCTTTGACGATGCCGAAAACCTCATTGCCTTTGCAAACACTCTTCCCGTTTCTCACATCAAGGAAGAAAAGACATGGAGAAAGCAGGAAATCAGAAACGCCAATGCTCTGCTTAAATCCGCAAGTCTTGCCGCAAAATATTACCCCGACGGCATAGTGGAATTTGACCCTCAGATTCTTGAGGATGCCTATGATATGCCTGACGATACCAAAGAAAACGCCAAGCTTCGCCGCAAGGCCATGAAGCAGGCAAACGATGAACAGAATCTTTATTCAACAGTGGCTTCACCCTATCTTACCGCAAAACGCACGCTTGACCTTTATGAAGGCTACAAAGACCTTGATTTCATTACTGCCGATTATGATAAGGTAGTTGAGGAACGCAAGGCACGCCTTGAAAGCGAACGCGCCGAGCAGGAACGCCTTGACGCCGAAAGAAAGCTTGACAAGGAAAGATATGAAGCCGAAAAGAAAATGAAAAAGAGAAAATAAAGAAAAAAGTCCGTAAAAAAATCTCCCCTGTTTCAGAGGAGATTTTTTCTGTTATCCGCAGCCGGGCAATGATAATTTTCAAATAATCCGTCAAAAATACAAAAATGATATTGACAAAATGAGGTTTTTATATTATACTCTTATCAGTAATAGGTCTTAATAAGGAATTAAAAATATGTCAGATGATAAGAAACACCGCTCAACCGTTCAGAGAAAAGATGTTCTTAACGAGGTTATGGGTCGCTATGACCATCCGAGTGCCGATGACATTTATATTTCGCTGAGAAGCGAGAACAGCAAGCTCAGCAGAGGCACGGTTTACCGGAATCTTAATCTTCTTTTCGATGAAGGAGAAATCGGATATGTCCGTGTTCCCGGTGCCGACCGTTTCGACAGCCGTGCGGATAATCATTATCACATTATATGCAAAAAATGCGGCAAGGTCGTTGATGCCCCGATTGATTATGTTGAAGAGTACGACAGTCGGGTTGAGGAGCTTTGCGGCTTCCGCATCGAAAAACACAGCACAATTTTTGAGGGTATATGCCCCGATTGTATAAAAAAGAAAAATTTATAACACAGGAGGATTCTGAAATGGCAAACAAATACGCAGGAACACAGACCGAAAAAAATCTTGAGGCAGCTTTCGCCGGTGAATCACAGGCAAGAAACAAATACACCTACTTTGCTTCAAAAGCAAAAAAAGAAGGTTTTGAACAGATAGCCGCCATATTTGAAAAAACCGCAAACAACGAAAAAGAGCACGCAAAGCTTTGGTTCAAAGAGCTTAACGGAATCGGCGACACCGCTCAGAACCTTGCCGCAGCAGCTGACGGCGAAAATTATGAATGGACCGATATGTATGAGGACTTTGCAAAAACCGCAGAGGCAGAAGGCTTCCTTGCACTTGCCGCAAAGTTCCGTCTTGTAGCAGCAATCGAAAAGGAGCACGAGGAAAGATACCGCGCTCTGCTTAAGAATGTTGAGGCTCAGGAAGTATTCGCAAAGAGCGAAATCAAGGTTTGGGAATGCCGCAACTGCGGTCACATCGTTGTAGGTGAAAAGGCTCCCCTTGTTTGCCCCACCTGCGCACATCCTCAGTCATATTTTGAAATCAGAGAAGAAAATTATTAATCTTTCTCATATCAAACGGGTCTGCATTTTGAAATGCAGACCCGTTTTTGCTTTTATTTTACCATTTTGAAAACTGTATCTGTCAGGCTCACATTATAACCGGCATCCTTAAGTCTTGAATAAACATCAATGTTATTGAAGAACTGATAAATCGTTCCGAGAACATAAAGGAACGGGCCGTAAAGAGCGGCGGGAATTTCACTTGGATGTCCGCCCTTCTGTGAATCCTTTTTAAGGGTAAGGGTGTTGAAAAGCTCATCATTTGTGTAGGAATACGAATTGACGGTTATTGAATCAGCGGAGAAATCAATGATGTTATAAAGCACCTGATCGCCCTGCTCTGCATAATAATAACCGCAGGTATCATTGATGCCGAGCTTTTCGGGGTCATCGTTTCTCGGTCTGTTTATGGAGCCGGAAACCATACAAACGGTACCGGGAGCATTTTCAAGAACGGCATTTGCGCCCGTTTCCGCTTTAACACGGTTATTATACATTACCTTTGAAACGGTGTAATAATGGCTGTGGCCGAGAAGCACAAGGTCAATATCCATTTCCGAGAACATGGGAGCCCACAGGGTACGGAGAAGCCCGTTTTCGCTTTCACGGCTGGTAATTCTGCCGCTGTAAAGGTCGTGGTGCATCATGACAACGCGCCATTTGACATCCTTGTTGGCGGCAACGGCCTTTTTCATAAATATATGGTGATCAATGGCGCTTCCGTTGTTGCTCTCCATAACCATAAAGAGAACATCACCCTTGACAAACCAATAATCTCCGGTTATATAGGAACCGTTTATGTTGAATTTCTGCTCATTGGGCATATTTTTGAAATACTTATAGGCAACGCCCTTGCGGTCGTGATTTCCGGCTGCCGTGGCAACGGTCATGGCACGCTCTGCCTTTGAAGCGGTGTAGCCCTTATATTCGTCTTCTCTGCCGAGGCTGGCCTGGTCTCCGGCAGAAAGGATGAGAGAAATATCCTTTTTCGAATCTGCGGCTTCGATTATCGAATTGAAATTGAAAGCGTTATCTCTGATGGAATATTCATCCGCTTCATCATAGGAAATATGAACATCGGTAACATAAAGAGCGGAAAAGCTCTTATCCTCAATAGTGCTTATGGAGTAGGTTTCGGATGTATAATCACCGCTGATACATTTATATGTATATTCCCTGCCCTTTTCAAGACCCGTTACGGTTACTTTATTGGCATACTCACCGTCATAGGTTTTGATTGCTTCACCCTTGAAGGATGTGACTTTGCCGGAAGCATCGGTAAGCTCAACCTCGGGAACCGATTCCGAATCCGAATACCACGAAAGATTTCTTTCGCTTTCATCACTGCCGGGGAAAACGGTGATACCGCTCTGAGCCTCTGCCGTGCCCCAATATTGATTCCATTCCCCGCTGTCAACGGCAAAAGCAGGTGAAACAGCGGTAAGAACAAAAATAACGGAAAGTAAAACTGCGATTAATTGTTTCATTTCATTGCCTCAATTCTTTTCAGAATGTATCTTCTTTGATGTAAATATATGCAAGTGAGGGAAGATTGATAAGGAATTTGGGAAGCCACTCAATAAGGGTATAGGTTGCAAGTGCAAAGAAGCTTGGGATAATTCCGAGATAAAATTCAAACTCGCTTGTGGTGTTGTCACCCTTGAATGTTGCCTTGTTTTTGCCTGTTTCCTTTGTAATCGAATATGTATCGGTGTTTGTGATAAGTCTTTCGCCGGTGCTTTCATCAACAAGCTCGTCGGAAAGAATGTAGGAATTGAGGGTAAGAGTACCGCCGTCAATTTCAATCGTATTGAAGCAGCCGCCCACATTGGTGTCCTTGGTATCATCCCAGTTTTCTCCGTTCCAGTAATTGCCGTAGCCGTTCTTCTGAACTGTCAGAGCCGCAATGTGATTCTTATTCATAAAGAGCGGAGAAAGGAATTTACGGATTTCATATCTCTTTGAGCCTGCGGTACCGGAAAGAACATAAGTTGTTCCTTCTTCATTAACCATACCGAGCTTAAGGGGCTTTGTGCGCAGATACTGATGGTCATGGCCGGTAAAAACAATGTCAACGCCGCACATATCGCAAACCGCCGTAAGTGATCTCTGAAGATAAAGAGCATCGGGCCATTTGCCGTCCTTACCGAAGGTGAAGGGAGTTTTGTGCATGAAAACGATTTTCCAGTCCTTGTCGGTGGAATTCATATCATTCTTAAGCCATGCGAGCTGAGAAAGAGAAATTGAAAGCACATCATTTGTGTTGAGAACAGCAAAATGAGCATTGCCGTAATCAAAAGAGTAGTTTACGCCGTTAAGAGTCTGTACGCTTTCGCTTGTGTCAAGATTGAACATATTTTCAAACCAGTGCCAGACACCGAAACCGTCATGGTTGCCCGCAACGGGAGCAAGGGTGGAATTGGCATTTATGGTTTTGAAATTATTGTCATAATAATCCCACTGCTCATTGTCACTGTCATTGGTGAAGTCACCCATATTGGCAATAAAGTCGGCACCGGGAAGTGTTTTGAGAGCCGCAAAAACGGTATCGGCACCCTTTTTGAAGTTTTCGTCGGAGCCCGCCTGAACATCGGCAACGGCAATGAAGTTTACTTTGCTGTCTGCGTTGTCGGTAGTGAATGTACCCTCTTCGCTTCTTGTATCCTTGCTTCCGACTGTGTAGGTATAAGTGCCGCCGGGGTTAAGGCCGCTGACCTTTGCCTTGTGGCAGAAATTGCCTTCCCATTCAAAAACCTCCTCGTATGTAATTACCGCACTTTCGCAGTTGATTTCAAGAAGGGAATCTGTTTCGGCTTTTGTGAACCAGGTGAAGCCTCTTTCGCTTGCCGTGTCACCGTTGACGGTAACGCTTATTCTGAAAGGTGCCGTGCTGTCATCCTCGGCTGTTGCAACAGATACGCCACAGATAAGTATTGCCGCAGCAAGAAGCAGAGAAATTATCTTTGAAACTGTCTTTTTCATATTTTTCCTCCTATATTATCGGTATAATCACATCATAATCCGGAAGCCAGATTCCGCGGCACATATCTCTCGCTCTGAAAATAACACTGTCCTCATATACCTCGACTATACAGCCGAGACCGTGGTCGTTATTTTCACCGCAGGCATTGTTGCAGCAAAGCGAGGGAAGATTTACGGAATGAAAATTACCGATTTTTTCGTAAGTATATTCACCGAATCCGGTGTGCTCATGACCCGTTATGAAAATCACGTTTTCATGCTTGTCAAGTATCGCCTTAAGTGCATCACTTCCGTCGCCCACCGAGCCGGCCGAATCAAAGGGGCTGTTCCAGACCTCAGGCAGACCGTGCGTCAGCTTAAGAGGCTGATGAAGCAGAACAAATGCCGGCTTTCCGTTTTGGGAAGAAAGCTCGGAGTCAAGCCAGCTGAACTGCTCATCGCTGAAATAAGTTTCTTCAAATTCAGTTTTGTCCGAGCCGAGAACGATAAACTTATAACCGTTGACCGTTTCGGAATAATGAAGCGCACTCACACTTTCATCACCGTTGAGAGTGTTTATGAAATTGCTGAAACGTTTGACCGTGGAAGAATAATTCCTCAGCCTTATGTCATGATTACCAACACAGGCAATATATCTCAGGTCAAGCCCGCCAAGCTCGTCATAAAAAAGCTGATATTCGTCCGACAGCCCGTTTTCGGCAATGTCCCCCGCCATAACAAGGGCATCCAGGCCTTCGGCATTTCTCAGATCATCTGCGGCAGACAGAAAATATTTATATCTTCCGTACTGATAGTCGGAAATCTGAGGGTCACCGACAGCGGCAAAAACAAGCTTTGCATTTTCGGAGGACGGCTTTATCGTTTCCGTCTGTGACGGCATTACGGCTGCCCCGGAAAAGGAGCAGTAAGCCGAAAAGAAAAGAGCAAAAAGTCGGTAAAAAAGCTTTGAAACAAGGGAATCCAGCAGCATTTGCTCACCTCACATAATTTTTGAATAAATATAGAAATATTATACATCCTGCTCAATGAAAAGTAAACATAAAAATGAGTGTAATTCGCCTTGACAAAGAAGTTCACTTATATTAGAATAGTATTACTTATTGTCTTATGAAAATATGTAAATAATCCGAAAGGACCGTGATAGAAATGCAGATTTATGAAGAACTTGTTGCAAGAGGACTTATTGCTCAGGTTACAGACGAAAAGAAGGTCAGAGACCTTATCAACAACGGCGAAGCCACCTTCTATATCGGCTTTGACCCCACTGCAGATTCCCTCCATGTAGGTCATTTTATGGCTCTCTGCCTCATGAAAAGACTTCAGATGGCCGGAAACAAGCCCATTGCTCTCATCGGCGGCGGAACAGCCATGATAGGCGACCCCTCCGGCAAAACCGATATGCGCAAAATGATGACAAAGGAAACCATCGAGCATAATGCAGAATGCTTCAAAAAGCAGATGAGCAGATTCATTGACTTTTCCGACGGAAAGGCCATGCTTGTCAACAATGCCGACTGGCTTCTTGACCTTAACTATGTTGATGTTCTGCGTGAAGTAGGCCCCTATTTCTCCGTAAACAATATGCTTCGTGCCGAATGCTATAAACAAAGAATGGAAAAGGGTCTTTCCTTCCTTGAATTCAACTACATGATCATGCAGTCATACGACTTCTATGTACTTTACAACAAGTACGGCTGCAACCTTCAGTTCGGCGGTGACGATCAGTGGTCAAATATGCTCGGCGGCCGTGAGCTTATCCGCCGCAAGCTCGGTCTTCAGGAAGAGGATGCCAAGGCTCAGTCCATGACTATCACTCTTCTGCTTAACTCCGAGGGCAAAAAGATGGGCAAAACCGTTTCCGGTGCCGTCTGGCTTGACCCCGAAAAAACATCTCCCTACGACTTTTATCAGTATTGGCGCAATGTTGCCGACGAGGATGTTCTCAAGTGCATCCGTATGCTCACCTTCCTGCCCCTTGAGCAGATAGACGAAATGGACAAATGGGAAGGCAGTCAGCTTAACAAAGCGAAAGAAATCCTTGCCTACGAGCTTACCAAGCTCGTTCACGGCGAAGAGGAAGCCGAAAAGGCACAGGCCGCCGCAAAGGCACTTTTCAGCGGTGCGGCAGACCTTGACAATATGCCCTCAACCAAGCTTGAAGACGGCGATTTCACCGACGGAAAAATCGACATTCTCGGTATTCTCGTAAAGACCGCAATCGCAAAATCAAGAAGCGAAGCAAGAAAGCTCTGTGAGCAGAACGCTGTTTCCGTTGACGATGAAAAGGTTACCGATACCTACACTTCATACACAAAGGAAGCTCTTGCCGCAAAACCCATTATCGTTAAGAAGGGTAAAAAGATTTTCCACAAGGTTGAAGCATAATGCAGAATGAAAAATTCGCGCTGTTTATTGACATAGACTGCACTCTGACGGTCAGTGATTATATCATCCCCGAAAGAAATCTCATTGCCGTCAGAAAAGCAAGGGAGCTCGGTCACAAGGTTTTTATCAACACCGGGCGTTCCTACGGAAACATACCGCCCGAAATTTTCAGACAAATTGAGGTTGACGGCGTGATTTCCGGCAACGGTACGGCAGTACGGCTCGGTGATAAATTCATTACAGACGATTTTCTTGACGATGATTCTTTCAGAGAAATTGCCCGCTACTGCTTCGAAAAGGAAGAATGCTGGGCTGTCTTTGAGGGCTACAAAAGAAGCTACACCATCGGCGGCAGAAGCAGAGGTGCCTCACCCATTGAAAAAACGGTATTCACCTTTGACGAGCTTATGGATGCCGCCTGCGATGACAGAATTCAGGTAATTGCCGTAAGCAGAAATGTCATAAACCCGCTGCTTGAAAAAGAAAGCATTAAAGATAAAATAACAACCTTCCGTTTTGACAGATACAACGATATAGTCAAAAAGGGCAAAAACAAAGCCGAAGCCATGCTGAGAGTGCTTGACCTTCTCGGCATTCCGAGACAGAACTCCATGGCATTCGGTGACAGCGAAAACGACAAAAATATGCTTATTGAAGCCGGTATCGGCGTTGCCGTTGCCAATTCTCAGCCCGAGCTGCTTGAGATTGCGGATTATATCACGCTTTCCAACGAAGAGGGCGGAGTCGGTGCGGCAATAGAAAAATTCCTTCTGAAAGGAGAAAATGACAATGGCTAAGGTTCTTAAAACTCTGGCAAAGGCAGCCGCGGGTGCGGGTGCGGCATATCTTCTTCTCGGCGAGGCAGTTTACGAAGGCGTTCTCAACATTGACATGAATCTTTTCATCCGCAAAACAGGCTGGTTCGATGACCCTGCGTGGGATGAATTTTATGAAAAATGCACTCTTGCCCACGAGGCAAACGATTGGTATGACGCCCAGGGCGCCTGCGACACCATTATCTGGTCAAACCGTCTGGGCAGAAATACATTTGCAAAGGTTTATTTCACCGACGAGCCGTCAGACAAATGGGCAATACTTCTTCACGGTTACACAGACAGCCCCAAGGACATGGCTCACTTTGCAATAAATTATCTTTCCATGGGCTTCAATGTCGTTATGCCTCACATGGTCGGCCACGGCTCAGACAAATGCAGTTACAGCTCCATGGGCTACTATGACAAATATGTTGCCATTGAATGGATCAACTATGCCATTGAGAAGAATAAAGACGCAAAAATAATCGTTCACGGTGTTTCCATGGGCGGTGCAACAACAATGATGGTAACGGGTGAAGACCTTCCCGCCAATGTGGTTGCGGCTGTTGAAGACTGCGGTTACACATCCTGCTGGGATGAATACATCGGTCAGGTCGGTCCCATGCTTCACATGGCCGCTGCGGCAGTTCCCGTTGTTTCTGCGGCAAACACGATTTCAAAGCTGCGCGGAAACTTCGATTTCAAGGAATGCTCCCCTCTTAAGGCCGTTGTAAATTCCAAGACTCCCACACTCTTTATTCACGGCGAGGCCGATGATTTCGTTCCTTTTGAAATGGTGACACCTCTTTACGAAGCCTGCGGCGCACCCGACAAAGCAATGTTTACCGTTCCCGGAGCCGTTCATGCAAACTCCGTTTATGTAGACAACGAAGGCTACTGGAAAGCAGTAAAAGAGTTTATAGGAAAATATATAGAGTTATAAAAATATCAGCACCTGCCGAAAAATACGGCAGGTGCCATCTTTTTTATGCGGTCTGTTCAAGCGGGTCAGCCACCGACGGTGACTCAAAAATCACAAACGGGTCAAGGTCAATACATTTTCTCGGGTCTCTGTTTTCCCCGACATCCCATGCAACCGTATCATTTATCACCGTAAGGCGTGACTTGAAATAATCCTCATCACCGAGAACTTCAAAAACGGTTCCGGGGCTGATAAACGGTTTTATATCAACAAGTTTTACAGAACCGTCATTAAAATATGCATATACTTTATAGTCATCGGCAGGAATCACCTGAACAACCTTTGGCCAGAATTCCATTATATATAACCTCCTTACATCAGGGGTGCAATTTCATTCATTGGTTTGCCGTCTTTTGAAAGCTCCCAATTTTGCATCAGTTCATCCTTGTGCAGTTCAGCCCATGCCAAAACAAATTTCAGTTGTCTGTTCGGGAGAAACCCGCGCATAACAACGCCTTCATTTATTAAGACAAGAGCTTTATATTCACCATATTCCACATGAAAATGCGGCGGATTATGTTCATTCCAATTCATAGTTATTCTTATTCCGAAAAACAAGCTTATTTCAGGCATGGCAATTTCCCCCTTCCGCATAAATTATACATTGCAAAAAACATTTTTTCAACAAAAATATTAAATTAGAAGAAATATATCAGCACCTGCCGAAAAAATACGGCAGGTGCTGTAAAATTTTATCTCTTATTTATACTTTCCGAAAAGAAGACCAAACCAGATTCCGATAAATTCAAAGAAACCTGCTTTTTCGATCTGAACATCCATTCCGAAATGGCCGGAGCCTACATAAACAGTTGTCTGATAGGCCTGTGTCTTATTCTGAGTAACCTCTGCGGTATAGGTAATATACTGCTTTCCGTAAGCACCGAGGTCAATATAATAGCCCTTGCCGTCTTTCTGAACAGAATATTCTCTGTTTATGCCGGGGTCGGCTGCGGTTACATAATCCTTAAATGTAATTTCAAATTTATAGCCGTCAAATTTGATGTCGGGGCGGAAATAATAATTGCCGAGTTTACCCTTGATAATTCCGTCCTTACCGAAATGATATGAAGGAGCAGGGTCGGGCATTGCGCTGACTCTTACGGATTTGATGGGGTTAGCCTGAGCCTTGAAAGTAACTGTGCTGTTTGTGCTGCCGGAAAGGATGCTGCTGAGCTTTGACTGATAAGTAATTACAGATGATGCAAATGTGGGAGCAGTGAGAATCTGCTTTACATCATTGTTTTCAAGAGCAAAAATGCAGGCATTGTTATCATCCTTGAATTCGTATCTCGCTCCGGTGAAATCGGGCTCGGTTTTGAAGTTGACCGAAGCGGAAATAAGACTTCCGGAAGAAGTGGTAAAGTCAATATCCTCATAAAATGTCTTGGGAGCGGAGCCGTTGGATGCAGTGGCAGGATATGCGGTAAAGCCGCTGTATCTCGCATTTGCCTTGAAAATATAGAGATCAAATTTTGAAACAAGAGCATTTGCCTTTGTAATCGTGATATCATACTCTGTAAGAGCTGAAAGATCTACGATTTCGAAAATGTTGCCGTCAGCGGAAGGAGTAAGTGAATAATCCTCAACAACCTTTTCCGTAATTATCTGCTTGTGAGTGATTTTAATCGTGGGCTTTGCATAGCCGGTGGTGACAATGGTAAGCTTTCCGTTTGCCTTGAATCCCTTGGCAATGAGAACATCATCCTTGCCCATGGAAATCTCATTGGCAACATTCTGCCTGAGTTCAAGATCCTCATAAGTATTTGCGGCATAAACACCAATAAGGGAAGCGCTGAAAATCAGTACGAGTGCCATTAAAAAGCTGATTATTTTTGTTCTTTTCATAGTTTTCCTCCGTTTTTTATTGAAAAAGCGGTGCTTTCTCTTACCGGTATTTTATAATATTTTCACCCGGTCTTTCAATGGGCAAACAAATATATTTGTATAAATATGTCATATATTTGTTCCGAAAAGGCAATTTGCATTCTTTTTTGTCAGTTCAAGAAGCTCGTCGGCCGTGGTATTTCTTACCCCTGCAATAATGTTTGCGGAGTAAGGAATAAAAGAAGAATCATTGCGCTGACCTCTGAACGGCACCGGGGTCATGTAGGGGCAATCCGTTTCGATAACAAGTCTGTCATCGGGAACCATGGCCGCAACTTCAAGGGGCTTGCGGGCATTTTTGAAGGTCGTCGCTCCGCCGAGGCCGATATACATACCCAGCTTCAGCACTTCCTTTGCCATTTCGGCAGAACCGGAAAAGCAATGCACAACGCCCTTCGGTCTGTGCTTTTTCAGCAGCTCCATGGTGTCCTCATGAGCCTCCCGGTCATGTATGACAACGGGCAGACAAAGCTCATTTGCGAGAATAAGCTGTTCTTCAAAAACCTTAAGCTGAACATCACGGGGAGAAAAATCATAGTGATAATCAAGGCCGATTTCTCCGACGGCAACGCATTTTTTCTCGCTGCACAAGCTGCGAAGCACGGACAGATAATCACTCTGTGCTTTTTCCGCCTCGTGAGGATGAACTCCGCAGGCGGCGTATATAAAACCGTATTTTTTTGCAAGCTCAAGACTTGTCATAGATGTGGCGATATCAGATGCACAGTTTATGACACCGCAAACGCCCTGCGAAGGCAGGGCGCTTATCAGTTCTTCACGGTCATCATCAAAGGCATCGCTGTCATAATGAGCATGACTGTCAAAGATATTGTTCATTTTCTTTTACCTTACCTTGCTTCCGGCAGGAACTCCGTCAACAAAGATGACCTTAACATCATCTTCGCCTGCGTCGGCGGCAAGTATCATTCCGCAGCTTTCAACTCCGCAAAGAACGGCGGGTTTGAGGTTGGAAACAAGAATTATACTCTTGCCGATAAGCTCCTCGGGCTTATACCATTTGGCTATGCCGCTGGCAACCGTTCTGGGCACACCGGTTCCGTCATCAAGAGTGAGCTGAAGCAGCTTCTTTGCTTTCTTTACGGGGAAGCAATCAACTATCTTTGCCACTCTGAGGTCAACCTTTGCAAAATCGTCAATGCCGATTTTTGCGACGCCGAGGATTTCTTCCTTAAGAGGATTTTCGGGCTCTTTGGGTGCCTTGGCAGCCTCAAGCTCGGCAAGCTCTTTTTCAAGGTCAATTCTCGGAAAAATGATTTCGCCCTTAACTACGGTATAGGTTTCTTCCTTACCGAAAATTCCGCATTCATCCCATTCCTTAAGCTCACCGATACCGAGCTGTCTGCGTATTTCGGCACTTGTGTCGGGCATAAAGGGAGCGATAAAGACGGATATGATTCTTATACTCTCGCAGAGGTTATACATAACCTGAGCAAGGCGGGCTTTTTTACTCTCATCCTTGGCAAGAGCCCAGGGTGCTGTTTCATCAATATATTTGTTGGTTCTTGAAACAAATTTCCAGATAGCGGTAAGGGAATCGGAAAATCTGAGTGCGTCAAGGTTTTCCTCAGCCTTTGCCTTTGTTTCGGCTGCAAGTACCTTGAGCTCGGAGTCGATTTCATCGGCTTCACGCTCAGAGGGAATTGTGCCCGCAAAATACTTCTGAACCATGGCAACCGTTCTTGAAACAAGGTTGCCCAGGTCATTGGCAAGGTCGTTATTTATTCTGTTTATGAGATTTTCGTTTGAGAAAATACCGTCGGAGCCGTAAGCAACCTCACGGAGAAGGTAATATCTGAGCGTGTCTACGCCGTATCTTTCCGCAAGAATAACGGGGTCAACAACATTGCCCTTGGATTTGCTCATTTTGCCGCCTTCAAGCAGCACCCAGCCGTGGCAGTAAACCTTTTCGGGCAGAGGCAGGTCAAGCGACATAAGGAAAGCAGGCCAGTAAATGGTGTGGAATCTCGTTATATCTTTACCGATAAGGTGAACATCACAGGGCCAGAACTTTTCATAAAGGCTTTCGTCCTCGGAGCCGTAGCCGAGAGCGGTGATGTAATTGGTAAGAGCATCAAGCCAGACATAAATTACGTGCTCCGGATTTACGGGAACCTGAATGCCCCACTTGAAGGAGGAACGGGAAATGCAGAGATCCTGAAGACCGGGCTTTATGAAATTATTGACCATTTCATTTTTACGGCTTTCGGGAGCAATGAAATCGGGATGTGCCTCGTAGTATTCAAGCAGCTTGTCGGCATACTTTGAAAGCTTGAAGAAATAAGCCTCTTCGCTGGCCTTTACAACGGGTCTGCCGCAATCGGGGCAGAGGCCGTCGGCTGCCTGAGTGTCTGTCCAGAAGGATTCACAAGGCTTGCAGTAGAGGCCTTCATAACTTCCCTTGTAAATATCGCCCTTGTCATACATCTTCTGAAAAATCTTCTGAACGGCTTTTTCGTGATATTCATCGGTGGTTCTGATGAATTTATCGTTGCTGATATTCATCAGCTTCCAAAGGTCTTTGATGCCAGAAACCACATTGTCAACATACTCCTTGGGAGTGACACCGGCTTCCTTGGCGATATCCTCTATCTTCTGACCGTGCTCGTCGGTACCGGTGAGGAAAAAGGTATCAAAGCCCTGAAATCTCTTATATCTTGCCATTGTATCGGCCTGAACGGTGGAATAAGTATGGCCGATATGGAGCTTTGCCGAGGGATAATAAATGGGTGTGCTTATATAAAATTTCTTTTTGTTTTCCATTTTCGGAAACACCTCCGGGGATTAAAGTAAGGCTGCGGCAGCCTCGTCAAGATAGATGATAACATCATCATGCTGCTGAAGAACGGATGCGGGGCACTGAGGGGTAACGGGGCCTTTTATCATGGCTTTGACAGCCTCGGCCTTTGAAGCACCTGTGGCAATGAGAATGATTTTCTTTGATCTCATTATTGAGCCGATGCCCATGGTCATTGCATAGTGAGGCATGGGAATGTCATCAAAATAAATTGAGTTTGCGTCAATGGTTGACTGGGTAAGTGTTACCTTCCAGGCCTCGTCGGTAAATTCATCGGAGGGCTCATTGAAAGCGATGTGGCCGTTTCTGCCGATACCGAGAAGCTGAATGTCAATACCGCCCTTTGCTTTTATTGATGCGGCATAGCGTGCGCTCTCCTTTTCGGGGTCGGCGTTGCCGTCAAGGAAATCAACATTTGCCATATCAAGGTCAACCTTTGAGAAAAGGTTTTCGCACATGAATGTATAGTAGCTGTTTTTGTGATTTTTGGGAAGGTCGCAGTATTCGTCAAGGTTGAAGGTCTTTACGTTTTTGAAAGATACTTTACCCTCGGCGTACTTTCCGGCAATATAGTTGTAGGTGGGAACGGGTGATGCTCCGGTTGCAAAGCCGAGAACACAATCGGGATTTGCGTTGATGAAATCAACATAAAGCTGACCTGCCGCTGCACCTATTTCTGCTTCGTTTTTAAGAATTCTGATATCCATATTTTTATCTCCTGTTCTTATTTGATTTCAATTTCTTTATGTGAATCCGAAGAATCATATATTGCCTGCATAATCTTTGAGGTGAGAACAGCTTTGTCGATATACTGTCTGTTCTGACCGCCGCCCTGCTGAATAAGCTTTACGAAATCGTTAAGCTCGTTTTCATACATATTTGTGGTTTCACAGGCAACCTTTGTTTCGGTGAGCATACCGTTCTTCACGCCGTAAAGAGTGAAGTCACCGCAGTATTTGAGGCGTATGCCTGCCTTGTCGCCCATAAAGTCAATGTAGGTTTCGCCTACACCGATGTTCTGAGCCCAGGCGCCCGTGAAGGAAATAACGGGGCCGCTTGTGCGGACAAGACCCGTAACGGAATCGTCAACATCATAAGTGCCGTTGACATTCTTTGTTTCCTCTGCCCACATTCCGGTATAAACATAATCCTTCATGTTTTTACCGAGCTTGCAGAAAGCTTCACCGGAAGCGGTAAGAGGTGCGGGGTCACCGCAGCAATACATAATGAGGTCAATGTAATGAACGCCCCAGTCAATAAGTGAGCCGCCGCCGGAGCAGGCCTTTGTGGTGAAATCTCCGCCAAGACCCGGAATAGAACGGTGGGCACGGAATGACGCATAAACATGATAGACCTCACCGAGCTCGCCGGAATCAATGATTTCCTTGATTTTATTTACATAAGTGTTGAAGCGGTTGCAGACACCGATATTGAGCATTTTTCCGGTTTCGTGTGCCACCTTCTGCATTTCAAGTGCCTCGGAAAGAACTCTTGCGGCAGGCTTTTCGCAGAAAACGTGCTTACCAGCTCTGAGAAAATCAATGGCGATTATTGAATGAAAATCATTGTGAGTGCATACGGAAACGGAATCAAGCTCGGGGTCATTGAGAAAATCGTGATAATCGACAACGGCCTTGCCGCAGCCGTATTTTTCAACACAAGCCTGTGCCTTTTCGGGAATAAGGTCACAGAAATATTTTATCTCAACATCCTCATTTTTCATATATGCGGGAATGTGAGCACTGTTTGCAATGGTTCCGCAGCCGATAACTGCAACTTTTACTTTGGACATAAGACATCCTCCCCTATTATAATTATTCCAATAATATACCAATTAGCCCGAAATGTAAAGTAAAATCGAAAAAACTTGTGAAAATCCTTGATTATTGTGCCGATGTTTGGTAAGATAAACTCAAATCCAAAAGAAAAAGGAGAATTCTGTTATGGCAAGATTTCCCATTGGTGTAATTATTGACAGTTTCCGCACCGATACGGTTACGGCAGTTAAAAAAGCAGCCTCCGTAGGTGCCCAGGGCATTCAGGTATATGCAACGAGAGGCGAAATGGCCCCCGAAAATATGACTCCGGCAAAGATTGCCGATTTCAAAAAGCTTGTTGCCGATAACGGCCTTGTCGTTTCCGCTCTCTGCGGTGACCTCGGCGGCGGCTTCGGAAATAAAGAAGACAACCCCGCAAAAATCGAGCGTTCAAAGAAAATCATTGACCTTGCAAAGGAAATCGGTACAGACATCGTTACCACCCATATCGGCGTTGTTCCCACCGACCCTTCGGTTGACAGATATAAAATCATGCAGGAGGCCTGCTTTGAGCTTGCACGCTATGCCGACAGCATAGATGCTCATTTTGCAATTGAAACAGGCCCCGAAACCTCTGCCGTACTTAAAAACTTTCTTGATTCTCTTGATTCAACAGGCGTTGCCGTCAACCTTGACCCGGCAAACCTTGTAATGGTCACGGGCGATGACCCCGTTCAGGCCGTTCACAATCTCAAAAAGTATATCGTTCACACCCATGCAAAGGACGGCAAGCAGCTTTTCTATAAAGACCCCGAAATCGTCTACGGCGTTATCAAGGATGCCCTTGTAACAGGACCCAGCTTCATTGAGGTTCCTCTCGGTGAAGGCAGTGTGCCCTGGAACGGCTATCTTGACGCTCTTGAAGAAATCGGCTTCAAAGGCTTCCTCACCATTGAAAGAGAAGTCGGCGACGACCCCGAAAGAGACATCAGAGCCGCTGTTGAATTTCTTAAAGAACGCATCTGAAAGAGGGCAATGAAATGAAAATAGGTGTCAGCAGTTACAGTTTTTCACAGCTTATTTCGTCCGGTAAAGAAACTCAGCTCAGCATTGTTAAGCTTGCTAAGGATATGGGCTTTGACGGCATTGAATTTACCGACCTCAAGGTTCCCGAAGGCATGACCGAAGAGCAGTATGCCCAGAAAATCAGAAACGAATGCGACAAAATCGGTCTTCCCGTCATCAGCTACACCATCGGCGCAAATCTGCTCACCTTTGAGGAAGGCAGAAACGACTGCGAAGTGGAAAGAGTTTGCAGAAAGCTTGATGTTGCAAAAATTCTCGGTGCCCCTACGCTCAGACACGATGCCGCCTGGGGTGTTCCCGAAAAAGACAGAAGCTTTACGGGCTTTGAGAATATACTCCCCTGGCTTGTTGAGGGCAGCAGAAAAATCACTCATTATGCCAAATCTCTCGGCATAGTCACCATGATTGAAAACCACGGCTATTTCTGCCAGGACAGTGACAGAGTTGAGCGCATTGTCAACGGCGTGTGTGACCCGAATTTCGGCGTTCTGCTTGACATAGGCAACTTCAACTGTGCCGACGAAAACAGCCTTATTGCCACAGGCAAGCTTCTCCCATATATCAAACACGTTCACGCCAAGGATTTCCACATCAAGAGCGGAAATGCCGCAGACCCCGGTCAGGGCTTTTTCAGAACAAGAGGCGGAAATTATCTTCGCGGTGCAATTATCGGTCACGGAGACGTTCCCGTTTATCAGTGTGTCCGCAACATCAAGAACAGCGGATATGACGGATTTATCAGCGTTGAATTCGAAGGAATGGAAGACTGTCTGACCGGAATACGCATCGGAGCCGACAATCTGAGAAAATACGCAGAGTAAATGTGAAATTCCGATATGTAAAACTTGCAAAAATCCTTCGCTATGTGCGGAGGATTTTATAATTATTCACAAAATATGAAACATGAAGAAAATAATCTTGCATTTTGAGCGCTTTTAGTATAATATTAATCCATAAAATTTTGTTTATTTTACACGATAGGATGTGTTAATTATGAGCTATGTAAAAGATGTTATCGCTGCCGTTGCAGCAAAAAACGCAACAGAGCCCGAATTCGTTCAGACCGTTGAAGAAGTTCTTTCTTCTCTTGAGCCCGTTGTTGCACAGCACCCCGAATACGAAAAGGCCGGCCTTCTTGAAAGAATGGTTGAGCCCGAAAGACAGATTTCTTTCAGAGTAACATGGGTTGACGATAACGGCAAGGTCAATGTTAACCGCGGTTACAGAATTCAGTTCAACGGTGCAATCGGCCCCTACAAAGGCGGTCTCAGATTCCATCCCTCAGTTTATTCCGGAATTATGAAATTCCTTGCTTTTGAGCAGACCTTCAAAAACAGCCTCACCGGTCTTCCCATCGGCGGTGGCAAGGGCGGCTCAGACTTTGACCCCAGAGGTAAGAGTGACGCTGAAATCATGCGTTTCTGCCAGGCCTTCATGACCGAGCTTTACAGACACATCGGCCCCGATGTTGATGTTCCCGCAGGTGATATAGGTGTAGGTGCAAGAGAAATCGGTTACCTTTACGGTCAGTACAAGCGCATCAAGGGCTGCTTTGAGAACGGCGTTCTTACCGGCAAGGGCCTTTCCTACGGCGGTTCTCTCATCAGACCCGAAGCAACAGGCTTCGGCGCAACCTACTATGCAGTTGAGGTTCTCAAGCATTTCGGTGAGGACATCAAGGGTAAGACCTTCGCTATCTCCGGCTTCGGCAATGTTGCCTGGGGTGCAGTAAAGAAGATCACCGAGCTCGGCGGCAAGGTTCTCACAATTTCAGGTCCCGACGGTTATGTATACGATAAAGACGGCATCAGCACAGAAGAAAAAATCAGCTATATGCTTGAAATGCGTGCAAGCGGCCGTGACAAGGTTCAGGATTACGCTGACAAATTCGGTGTTGAATTCTTTGCCGGTCAGAAGCCCTGGGGCGTTAAGGTTGATGTTGCAATGCCCTGCGCAACTCAGAACGAAATCGGTATGAAGGAAGCTGAAATGCTCGTAGCAAACAATGTTCCTTACTATATCGAGGTTGCAAATATGCCCACCACCAATGATGCTCTTGCATATCTCAAGGCTAACTGCAAGGCTGTTGCTCCTTCAAAGGCTGTTAATGCCGGCGGCGTTGCCACCTCAGCTCTTGAAATGAGCCAGAACTCCATGAGATACAGTTGGACAGCAGAAGAAGTTGACGCAAAGCTTCATCAGATTATGGTCAACATTCATGATTCATCTGCCGCCGCTGCCGAGAAATACGGTTTCGGTTATGACCTTGTTGCCGGTGCAAACATTGCAGGCTTCATCAAGGTTGCAGACGCTATGATGGCTCAGGGTCTCATCTGATAAACCCACAAAAATCAAGATGCAGCGTTGATTTCGGTCAAAGCTGCATCTTTTTATTTACATATACGCATAAATATGATAAGATACAGAAAACTGAATTAAAGAGGTAGAATTATGCAAAAAAGAAATTACGGTCTTATTACTGCAATCACCATGATTGCGGGTATCGTTATCGGCTCGGGTATTTTCTTCAAGGCTGACGACATTCTTACCTATGCCAACGGAAACATCTGGCTCGGTGTCATCATCTTTACCGTTGCCGCCATTGCCGTTATTTTCGGCTCACTCTCAATTTCACAGCTTGCCATAAGAACGGACAAGCCCGGCGGACTTGTTTCCTACGCCGAGGATTTTGTCGGTGTCGGTGCCGCTACGGTTTTCGGCTGGTTTGAAAGCTTCCTTTACCTGCCCACTCTTTGTGCCGTTGTTGCCTGGGCATCCGGTATTTATGTAAGTCAGCTTCTCGGCTTTGAGGATTTCAGCGTAGTAAGAAATACCGTTATCGGTATCATTGCCATTGTTTTCTTCTACACAATCAACACTCTTTCCGCAAAGCTCGGCGGCTTCTTTCAGAATTTTTCAATGTTCATAAAGCTCATTCCCCTTATCCTCATTGCCGTTCTCGGCCTTGTTCTGGGCAAGCCCGGTACCGAAATGAGTGCCGCAGGCGGTGAAGCCTTTGCTTCAAGCATGAAAACTCTCGGCTGGCTCGGTGCCTTCGGCCCCATCGCTTTTTCATACGACGGCTGGATAGTTTCCACCTCCGTTTGCCACGAAATAAAGAACAGCAAGCGTAATCTTCCCCTTGCCCTCACCATTGCTCCCATCGGAGTTCTCGTTGTATATCTTGCCTATTTCCTCGGTATTACATCTTACCTCGGTGCAGACAAGGTACTTGAGGTCGGCGACAGTGCCGTTTCCCTTGCCGCATCACAGCTTTTCGGCACCATGGGTGCAAAGCTCGTTCTCATTGCCGTTGTAATTTCAATTCTCGGCACCGTAAACGGCGTTTGCCTCGGCCTTATCAGACTTCCCTATTCTCTTGCCCTGCGCAACATGATGCCTGCTTCAAAGGTATTCAAAAAGGAAAGCAAAAAGCTCGGCGGTATGCCTTTCAACTCCTCACTTCTTGTTTTTGCTCTTTCAATCATTTATATCTGCCTTCACTGCTTCTTCTGCACCCGCCAGAGCGAGTTTTTCAGCAACCTTGACATCTCGGAAATCTCAATCTGCGTTCTCTATCTGCTTTACATAATCCTTTATGTATCCGTAATCCGTCTTTACAAGAAGGGTGAAATCAAGAGCAGGTTCCTCGGTGTTGTTGCCCCCGTTCTTGCAATCATCGGCTCACTCATTATTTTCTCCGGCTCTGTTGTCAAGACAATATTCATTCTCTATGTTGTTGTCTGCCTCATCTTTATCAGCGCCGCTTACCTCTTCTATAAGAAAAACAAGGCAAACATCATTGTTAAAACCGATGAAGAATTTGCAAAAGAAGAAAGCATGAATAAATAAAGCGAAATGTAATGGGGCTGTCGCATTCAGATGCAGAAACCGTTTTCTTCGCCCGAAGATAGTATATATACAGCGAGGGCGAAAAAACGGTTAGAAAAAGTAAAATAACATAATCAAAAAACTGTTTTACAGAAGAAAATTCCGGGATTTCAGATGTTTTTCTCTGCTATCCCGGAATTGTTTTCTGTCTTTTTTATTTTACTTTTTTCGGTCTGCGCTATAATGCGACAGACCAACATGATAGCATAACGCCACATGAATGAAAACCAATTAGCTAAGCACAATAGAATATGCTATAATAAAGGAGCCGAGAAGGTCGAAGGGGCTTGGAACATAAAAAGTCCGTGCGACAGACTGATCAAGGCTCCTTTTGTGTACCACATATTGTTGCCATAGAAATATGAGCACGCAGAACAGTCAACTGTAAATAGAAAGGAGCCCATCGGCTCAGAATAAAAAGTTCGGGAGGAAAAAAGAATGGAACTATTGTATGAGCGGTGTTGTGGGATTGACGTGCATAAAAATATGCTCATGGTATGTGTTTTTACAGGCGTCAGAAAAAAAGAGATTCGTGAATTTGGAACAATGACGGATGATATCATGGAAATTGTAAAATGGTTGAAAGAGACAGATTGTCAAATAGCAGCAATGGAAAGCACAGGAGTATATTGGAAACCGGTGTACAATATTTTAGAGCAGGAAGGAATAGAAACAATTATTGTTAATGCTCAGCATATAAAGGCTGTCCCGGGAAGAAAAACAGATGTTAAAGATGCAGAATGGATTGCTGATTTAGTAAGACACGGGTTGGTAAAGCCGAGTTTTGTTCCAAGCCGTGAACAACGAGAATTGAGAGAAATGGTGAGATACCGTAACGAGATCATAAATGAAAGGGCACGGGAACTCAACCGGATTCAGGCGGTTCTTGAGGGTGCCAATATCAAACTCGGAAGTGTAATCAGTGATATATCCGGAAAGACCGGAATGGCTATTCTCCATGCGTTGGTAGAAGGAAAAACTGATCCTGAGTATTTGTCTGCTTTAGCCAAAGGTAAACTTACAGAAAAAGTTGAGCAACTGCAACGATCATTAAAAGGAAGTGTTGGAACTCATCAGATGCAAATGCTTAAATTACAACTCAATCATATAGATTTCCTTTCATGTTCTATTGCAGAAATGGATGAAGATATTAAAAAAAAACAGAACAAATCGAAGAATATATAGAATTGCTTGATGAAATTCCGGGTATAGGCAGACGAAGTGCAGAAAGAATAATTGCAGAAACAGGTGTTGTTATGACACAATTCAGAAATGCTGATCATTTTGCTTCATGGGCAGGACTTGTCCCGGGATGTAATGAGAGTGCCGGAAAAAAGAAAAACTGTCGAACTCGTAAAGGTGATACATTTCTCAAATCAACTCTTGTTGAGTGTGCACAGTCTGCTATTCGTCATAAAGACAGTTACTTTTTTGCAAAATATTCCAAAATAGCTGCCCGACGTGGCGGCAAAAGAGCTATGGTTGCCATTGCTCACAGTATGATCCTCGCAATTTACCATATTCTTTTAAATAAAGAACATTTTTGTGATCTTGGCTCTGAATATTTCAATACAATTTATGCTGATAAAATTAAACAGAGAAACATCAAATCCCTTGAAAAATTAGGATTTTCTGTTTCCCTGTCTTAAAGTTTTGTATTATATTTTTCGCTTTGCAAGTCTGCTCTTACAGACCTGCTGTTTTCCTATGCCCTTTTTTAGGTCGTTCTTGTAGGGTTTTCAGAACAGCCCTTTTTTATATTTCTATTTCCGCCGTAACCGCTCTGTGGTCGGAAAGTATGATTCCCGGCACATCGACCGAAAGAATGTCAACCGAGGGTGAAACGAAAATATAATCGATTTTGCGGTTCGGTTTGTCCGACGGAAAGGTCAGCAATTCTTTTTCGGAAAGCTCTGCCGTGTCTTTCATAAGCGTTCTTATCGGGTTAAGGATTTCCGCCTGCGGTTTTGTGTTGAAATCGCCCATAAGCACGCATTTTTCTTTTTCAAGATAAGGCAGAAGCGTCTTCACCGCATTCATCTGCTCATCGGGATTAAGCCCGAAATGAGTAATCAGAAATGTGATTTCCGGGTTTTCGAGAACCATACGCAATACACATCTTGTTTCGTACGAATCCTTGTATTTTTTATCCGTCGGGTCCGGGATACCAATAGTTTCAAATGATTTGACAGGCAGCCTCGTAAGCACCGCATTTCCGTAGGGATTCTTTCCGTCAACATCAATGGCCTTTGCAAAATAATAATCATAGCCCGTTTTTTCCGAAAGGAGCCGTGCCTGAGGGTCATAGCCGTCATATACACCTTTTCCCCTGACCTCATTGAGGCCGATAACATCCGCATCAAAGCCCTTTATGACACGGGCAAAGGCATCATAATCTATTTTCTTTTTCAGATAATCCTCGCAGTGAAGAATATTGTATGAAGCGACCTTAATCCGCATTTTTCAATTCACCTCAATGGGTTTTGAAATAATTGATATAATACTTTATAACTCTGATAAGATATGCTATGCCGAAGCCGGAGCTTTCAAGAGGCTCAATGAGTATAACGGGCTCCGTTACTTCGCCGAGGCCTTTTTCTTTAAGAGCCGCAAGAATCAGCCTTGCTATTTCAATGTTGCCCGTTCCGTTGGGATGAATCGTGTCAATGGCAAGGCAATCCCTTCGCCCGTCAAGAACGGATGCCACATCTATAATCACATAAGCCTCCGGATTTTCGTCAAGATAACGGCGATAACATTCATTAAGCAGGTCCGAGCCAACCTGATTTACTCCCTGCAGAAAATCGTGGCGCATATTATAAACCGTCTGCATAAGAATGAGAGCATCGGGATTTGCCGCTTTTATTTTTCCGATTATCTGACAGAAATTTTCATAGAACCGGTCTCTTATACCGTAAAAAACATCATAATTTTTTGTCACCTTATCTGCCCAGAGCAGAGCGAGAATATTAGAGGTGAGAAAATCATTGCCGCCGATCGAAATGCTGATTATATCGGCAGAGGTAATATCGTCAAGCACTTCTTTTTCATCAAGAAGTCTGAGCAGAGTGGCGCTTGTATAGCCGTCAATGCCGTGATTTGCATAATTATATCCGTTGGTATTTGCAACCATAAGACCGTAGCAGGCCTCGTCGGGATTAAGCACGCCTGCACCTCTTGCAATGGAATCACCGATTACAACATAATTCAGCTTTTCGCCCTGCGCGGCAAAGGCGGAAAATGACAAAAGCATTGAAAAAACAAGAACAAGACTTATTAAAGATAATACCTTTTTCATCTGTTTTCCCCTTTTTACCTGTGGTTCTTAATAAAATACTTATAGAATTTTACGCCCTCGGCAACGGCATCGGTATCAATGTTTTCATTGGCGGCGTGCATTGCCGACATCTGCTGGTCATTCATTCTGATGGGGCAGAAGCGGAGGCAGTTATCACAGACCTCATAGTATTTTCTGCAATCCGTGCCGCCGGTCATATAGTAGGGAGTAAAGCAGACCTGAGGGCAGCATTCCTCAACACACTTTTTGAGATAAAGGAACTCTTCACTCTCGATGCTGCTGACCTTTGAAGCACTTGTACCGATAAGAACCTCTGTTTCAATATCGTATTTGGCAGCCATTTTTCTCAGGATTTCAACACATTCCTCGCTGCTCTGTTGAATTGACGGCCTGATATTGGCAATAACATAAGCTTCGTCGGGAATAACATTCGGTGCCTTTGAGCCGCCGCTCATGGTGAAAACAACGGTAGTTCTGAAAAATGCCTCTGCCTGTGCGGAAACCTTGGGAACAACGAACAGAATAAGGGGCTTGAAAAGCCAGACGTTGCCGAGAACAAGTCTGAGTGGGAAGGTAAGATAAGGTGCAACATATCTGAACATTTCTTCAACAACGGGAGTAAATTTAAGGTCAAACGGATTTTTCTTCTCAACCTTTGAAACAAAAGCTGAAAGGCGTGCAATAGGTGTCTTTTTGGGCGGGGTTGATGAATGACCGCCCTTGCCGTGAGCCTTGAATTTAATATTTGTCGAGCCTTTCTCAACAACACCCACAGCGGCACAGAGTGAGCTCATTCCGGGCAGGATTCCGCCGACTATGGCACCGCCTTCATCCATGACGCAGGCAAGGTGAATACCGTTATCCTTAAGATATTTTATTGTCTTTTCCGCACCGCCGCCTGAAATTTCCTCATTGACGGAGCAGGCAAGATAAACATCTCTTTCGGGCTCAAAGCCCTCGGCAAGAAGTTCCTCAACGGCAGCGAACTCAGCCATAACCGTACATTTGCAGTCCATGGCTCCCCTGCCGTGTACCTTTCCGTTTTCAATATCGCCGGAAAACGGGTCATGCTCCCAGTTAAGCTCTGCGGCAGGCACAACATCCTGATGACCCATAAGCAGTACGCCTTCAAGGTCACTGTTCTTTCCTTTCCATTTGAAAAGAAGATTGCCGTCTATATCAATTTTTTCAAGTCTTGAAAAAATCAGAGGAAAATGCTCTGCCATTACGCCGTGAAGCTTGTAAAACTCCGTCAGGTCATCACCCTCGGCAGCCGAAACAGTCGGCACCTTTATCATATCGGAAAGTATGCGGGCATATTTCGCCTCATCCTCTTTTGTGTAAGGAGCCGCCGATTTTCTGTCATTCGGCTTGGCTTTGATTCTTACGGCATTTATTACGGCAATAAGAAGCAAAAGCACAATCAGTGCCGCCAGGCAAAGAATTATTATTGTTGCGGTTTTCATAAAGAACACCTCCGGGTAAATTTAACTATATAGTATAATCAAAAACAGGCTTTGTCAATCCTTGTTTCCGCCGGGATAAATACGGTAAGGCTCAACGGACTTCTGAAAATCCCCGAAGCTCATACTTTCATCCGCATCCCGGTCAATCATTTTTGTGATATTTGCCCACATTCTGTCAACAAGCCCGTAGTCATCCGTTCTGTAAAAGATATTGCTTTCCGTGTCCGATGCCGCCCAGTCACCCCAGATAAGAAAATATCCGCCCGCAGGTGACGAAAAATCATTTTTCCAGAACCGAGTGGTATTCCAGCCCCCGCGGCAGGAACAATCGGCATTACCGCAGCCGCAGTAAATTCTGCGTGCGTTTGAATGGTTAAAATCCCAATGAGTACAGCCCTTATCTCTGGCATCAACACCGTTTGAGGTTTTGCGCAGCACATAATAGCAGTTATTCTGTATGCAGTTATACAGCACTCTGTTTTTCGGAAACGAAGCGGAGCTGCCGTTCCACCAGCAGATTTCAAGCTCCGGGTCAAGCTTCACATTGCTTTCGGCGGAAAACAGATAATCATTGAATGCTCTTACGGTGTAACCCTTATCCTTCAGAATACGGCAAAGGGAATTTATATAAATTATGAAAGCGTCAAACTGAGTGCTGCCGCCGTTTACGATGGCATATCCTCTCCAGGCACTGTCATCGACCTTTACCTCATCCGCACCGATATTTATTTTTTTACAGCCGTAATCTCTGAAATACTCCGCATAGGCTTCCGTTATCGCATAAGTAAGAGCCCTTGCTCTTTCGGATGAAATATCAACGCACTGCGAATTTGAGCCGGAGGCGGAAAAATCCTCTCCGAGAGAATATGTCTTTCCGTTATAAGTGAATTCACAGCCGTCGGCACAGTCGCGGCACCGTCTTATCAGATTATAGCTGTGCCCGGGCAGGTCAACGGCAGGTATTATTTCGAGATGTCTTGAAATGGCATAATCCAGTATTTCTTCAATCTCATCACGGTCGTAATAAACTCCGGTTTTTTCGGAATAATCTTTATTCCAGCTTACCTTTGAACCGCCGCAGATAAAAGAGAAATCATTGCCGTTGCAATCCCTGACCTTTGTACCGTTTTTCTTTTCCCAGATATTAAAGCGTATGCCCTGCTCCTCGGTGAAATGAAATTCAATGGTGTTATAGCCCATCCAGCACATTTCATCTATAAGCTTTTTGACGAAATCCACCGACCAGTATTTTCTGGCACAGTCAAGCATGAGCGTGCGTTCCTTTGTGTCGGGTATAACCCTGGTTTTTGTCGGCGGCAGTTCCGCTTTTTTACCGCTGAGAAGCATTTTCAGCACTGCATTAAGGCCGTATAAAGCACCGTTACAGCTTTCACTTTCGGTATAGCAGACTTCAAAGCGTTCTCTGTCATAATCAAGAGTGTAACCCTCTTCGCCGAGCCCGGAAACCGGTTTCAACACAACATCCGCATTTTCGTTATTTGTGTCTGTGTGAGTTTCATATCCGGCTGCATTAAAATAACCGACGGCAAGTGCCACCGTATCCGTAAGCACCTTGCTGTTTCCGAACACCGATAAAGTGATTGTATTGCCGTTTTTATCCTTTTCCGAAGCGCTTGTTTTTTCGGCTGTGCTTTCCGGCTCCTCCGTGGTCTGAATTTCTGCTTCTGTCACAGACGAAATAAGCTGCGTCAGCGAAGCTTCCGTTTTATCGGATGATGATATTTCGCCCCTGACCGAACAGCCCGTAAAAGCAAGCATAAGGCATAATATCAAGGATATAACTTTATAGAATCTGTTCATTAAATTTCTCCGTTACAATCGTTGAAAACATCATGTGTGAAGCACACTTCATTGCCGCAGGCAGCATCATTTGACCTTTGGGTCAAACATCATTCAAAAAAAGCACGCCGAAGCGTGCTTTTTTTGTGGAGCTGGTAGTCGGACTCGAACCGACGGCCTGCGCATTACGAATGCGCTGCTCTACCAACTGAGCCATACCAGCAATTACAAATGGCATTATACTTGATTATATAAAATTTTTCAAGTCTTTTTTTCTTTTTTTATCGCCTGTAACAAATCGGAAACAAATACTTTACAAATTACTAACCGTTAATTAAGAAAACGCTCTTGATTTTAGGCAAAAAAGATTGTATTCTATTAGCATACCAATGAGAAGGAGTTTATTCTATGAAATTAAGATCTGTTATTTCACTTCTGCTTGTGTTTTCCATGTGTTTTGCTTTTTGCGCCTGCAGAAAGCTTGACAAAAACGGAGACTACACCATTGAATCTCAGGCATACTTTGTTGATGACGAGGGCTATTCCCGCGTAGTTCAGTCCGGCGTCAACCAGGAAGGTGTTACCGAATATTTCTATATTGACTCCATGGGTGAGGTCGTTACCGTTGCTCAGAATAAGGTTCAGGTCGAAACCAAAAAGGTAACCACATCAACTACGGCGGCAAATGCTTCCGGTACCGAAACCACCGCACCCGCATTTGATGTTGCCGATGACATTGATCTTACACCCGCTCAGCAGGAATTCATTGAAAAATGGCAGGACCCCAATGCCGTTGAAAACATTATTGAAGAAGCTCCTCCCATTTCTCTTGAGCTTGCCGAAGAAATAATCGACGAAGAAAAATTCGTCAACAATGTTGTTGTTGAGACCGACTCCAAAGGCGCCCCCATTCACGAAGGCGGCTCAGGCTACGGTGATTTCTACGCTGACCTTAAGAATTCCGACACCTTCACCCTTAAAATCACATCAAAGATAATCAACTCCGACGGCAGTGAATTCACCACTCCCTTCACCCTTGTCCGCTCCGGCAAAAATATGTACCTTGCCACCAAGATGCCCATGGATGAAACCACCGGCGGCACCATCGCCCTTAACATGATTGTAAAAGACGGCAAATGCTATCTCTGCATCCCCAAGATGCTCGCTTATATGGAGGTTCCCGCCGATTATATGGATGAATTCTCATCCGAAATGGATATGGCCACAACCCAGGAAGACGGTTCTGTTTATGTTGAGTCCTTCGATTATAAGAGCGGCGGAAAAACATATAAGGTTGACAAATATACAGCCGACGGCGTTGATATCCTTTATTATTACCTCAACGGTCAGCTCAAGAGAGTTGAAACCAAGAGCTCTGACGGCTCCTGCTCAATCATTGAATATACAGAATTCACAAAGACAGCAGATAAATCCAAATTCAACATTCCCTCATATTACATGAATATGACGGATCTCATGGGTGCAGAAAACTTTGAAGGTCTGTTCTGATATGAATAAATCCGTATTTATTACAGGTGCCTCCGGCGGCATAGGCAAGGCCTGTGCTCTGAGGCTTGCCCGTGAAGGCTTTTCCGTTGCCGCCTGCTATCACTCCGACCTTGACGGAGCCAATAAGCTTGAAGCGCAGGCAAAGGCTTCCGGCGGAAAAATCCGTATTTACAAGCTTGACCTTACGGATTCCGAAGAAATAAGCACTGTTTTCAACCTGGCAAAAAAGGATTTCGGCGGCTTTGATGTTGTCGTAAACTGTGCGGGGGTTTCCCTCGTAAAGCTTATGACCGACACAAGCGAAACAGAATTTGACCTTGTAAACAGCATTAACTACAAAAGCGTTTATGAAATCTGCCGCCTTGCCGTACCCGATATGGTAAGAAATCAAAAAGGCAGTATAATCAATATTTCTTCAATGTGGGGTGTCAGCGGTGCCTCCTGCGAGGCGGTTTACTCCGCATCAAAAGCGGCCGTAATAGGTCTGACAAAAGCACTTGCCCGTGAGCTTGCGCCGAGCAATGTGAGAGTCAACTGTATTGCCCCCGGTGCCATTGACACAAAAATGAACAACAATCTTTCCGATGAAGAAAAAGCCGCATTCGCCGAAGAAATACCCATGGGCAGATTCGGCAGACCCGAAGAAATTGCGGGAATAGTCGCTTTTCTTGCCGGAGATGATTCATCCTACATCACCGCGCAAGTCATAACTGCCGACGGCGGTCTGACATAATCAAAATAAAAAGATGCTCCGCAGTTCAAAACTATTGAAACTGCGGAGTATTTTGTGTATAATCAGTAAGGTGATATATATGCCGGACAAAAAAACTTACCCTCACGCCTGTCACAGACAGCGTGTAAGGGATATTTTCAGAAAAAGCAATATTGACGAGCTGCCCGACAGAGCCTTGCTTGAAATGCTGCTGTTTTATTCAATCCCGCGCCGTGACACAAATTCACTTGCCGGGGAGCTTCTCGGAAAATACGGCTCCCTTGAGGGCGTTTTCAACGCATCTTATGATGAGCTTCTCGCATTTGACGGTCTCGGCGAAAGCAGTGCACTTCTGCTGACAAGTATGCCGGCCTTCAGCAGACGATACGGCGGCAAATCAGCGCAAAGCCCTTCATACCTGAGCAAAGAGGATATATTTTCTCTTGTTTCACAAATTTTTGAAGAAAAAGAAGCAGAATGCTTTATTATGCTCTGCTTCGACCCGGCAGGCCGATTGCTTTGCAGCAATATTCTTGCGCAGGGTGATAAAGCAAGCGTAACCGTTGACAAAAAATCAATTCTGAAGCTTGCTTTTGAGTGCGAGGCGGATTCCGTCATATTTGCTCACAATCACCCGAACGGTGATGCCGCACCCTCCGCTTCCGATATAGAGCTGACCGCCGAAGCCGCACGCCTTCTTGCCGAAACGGGCATAAGGCTTACAGATCACCTTATTTACGGCAGCGGCGACCTGCTTTCTCTTGCATCTTTAAGTAAATTCAGGGAACTTTTCCCTTAAAGGAGAAACATAATGAAAAAATATGATTACATCGTTGTGGGCTCCGGCTGTGCCGGTCTTGCCGCTGCGCTTGAATTGGCCTACAACGGCAAAAAAACACTTCTCATTGAGCAGCATAATATTCCCGGCGGATGTGCCACAGGCTTCGTAAGGGGAAGATTTGAGTTTGAGCCCTCACTTCATGAGCTTTGCTCTCTCGGCTCCGAAGAAAAGCCCGGCAATGTCAGAGAGCTTATGAACCGTTACGGTGTCAAAGTAAAGTGGAACAAGGTTGACGACTGCTTCCGCATCATCTCGACCTACAGCGACGGCACACCTATGGATGTTACCATGCCCACAGGCAGACAGGCTTTTATTGACAAGCTTGAATACTATGTACCCGGCTGCAGAGAATCCGTTGAAAATATGTTTCGCCTTTTTGATGAGGTTTCCGACGGCATAGACTATGTCAGCGGCCCCAAATACAGCCTTGTTAAGCTTATGCTTAAATATACGGATATGCTTAAGGTCGGTGCTTACGACAGCATGTCGGTTTTCAAAAACCTCAATCTGCCGCAGAAGGTTATTGATATTCTGTCAACCTACTGGTCATATCTCGGCGTAGATATGGAAAATCTTTCTTTCCTGCATTACACAAGCATGGTAAAGAGTTATATTGAGCTTGCGGCTTACATTCCCACCCACACATCTCACGAAATAAGCGTTGCCATGGTTGAGCGTTTCAGAGAAATGGGCGGAGATGTACTCTTTAACTGCCGTGCCGAGGAATTCATTTTCAGCGGCACAAAATGCACCGGAGTGAAAACAACTCTCGGCGACTTTTCGGCTGACTGTGTTCTTGCCAACATCAACCCCGACCTTATTTACGGCAATATGATGGACAAGAAGCTCATACCCGAAAGAGAAAAGAAGCTCAGCGCCGCCAGAGACAGAAAGCTTGGCGCAAGAATGTTTACCTGCTATCTCGGCCTGAATAAGACTGCCGAAGAGCTCGGCATCAAGGATTACAGCATATTCCTCCCCGGCACCTGCGATTCGGTTAAGGAATACGAAAGCCTTAAAAAAATCGACACCAACAATTACTCGATTTTCCTTTGCTACAACATAGCAAATCCCGAGGCTTCCCCGGAAGGAACCTGTATGTGCTCTTTCACGACAATGTTCACCTCTGCCGAGGACTGGAACAATGTTGACGAAAAAGATTATTACAGGGTCAAGACAAAGCTTGCCGAGAAATTCCTTGACATTCTCAAAGAAAAGACAGGCCTTGACCTGGCACCCTATATTGAAGAAATCTCCATAGCCTCCCCCATGACTTTTGCACGCTATCTCGGTGTACCCGAAGGAAGCGTTTACGGTTATGAAACCGCCGGCTGGGATGACATTTTCTCACGCACAATGTCAATGGAGCAGGATTATGTCATTGACGGACTTATCCCCATCGGCACATCCGGCATAAGAGGCGACGGTTATTCATCATCATATATCTGCGGTCAGCTTCTTGCCCAAACCGCACTTAAAAAATACGGAAACGGAGGTAAAAACTGATGCCCTACGGAGTTAAATTAAACGGTTTTTCAATGAAGGATGCAAAGGATTTTGCCGACCTTCCGAAAAGGCGCAATGCAGTTATCAACGCCGCACCTGCAAAAGAGGTAAGCGGAAAATTCATCATTAACGAAAAAGCAAAAGAGCTTCATCCCGATTGTCAGAATCTTGTTGTTTCCGAAATAATCGACCATGCAGACGCAAAAACATATATCCTTTCAACCAAAGACGGCTCTCCCGCCGCATTTTTCAGAGCAGGTCAGTATCTCAGCCTTCAATTCGAATTTGACGGCTCTGTTTTCACAAGGCCTTATTCCATAAGCTCCTCACCCGATTGGGCGCTTAAAGGCAAATATGCCGTCACAGTGCGCAGAAATCCCGCCGGCTTTGCCGCCGAGAAGATACTTAACACTCTTAAGGTCGGCGACGCCGTGACTGCCTCCGACCCTCAGGGCAATTTCTATTACGAAAGCCTGCGTGACGCCGGAACCGTGATTGCTCTTGCCGGCGGCAGCGGAATCACACCCTTCCTCTCAATGGCTTATGCGATCCGTGACGGACTTGAGGATTTTAACCTTACCGTTCTTTTCGGTTCCCGCACGGAAGATACAATTCTTTTCAAAGCCGAGCTTGACGCCATCGCCTCGGAATGCGATAAGGTCAAGGTTATTCACATTCTTTCCGAAGAAGAAAAAGACGGCTATGAGCACGGATTTATCACCGCGGAACTTATTAAGAAATATGCTCCCGAAAGCGAAAATTACTCCGTATTCATGTGCGGACCCGAAGCAATGTATCGCTTTGCCGAAAAAGAAATTGAAAAACTCGGGCTTGAAAAGAAATTTGTTCACCGTGAGCTTCTCGGTGTCACCAAGGATGTTGCATCACAGCCCGGCTATCCCGCCGGATGTGCAGGCAAAATCTTCAAAGCAACGCTTCTTCGCGGAGAAGAAAAATATGAATTTGAAGCAAGAGCAGATGAGCCCGTTCTCGTTGCCATAGAAAGAGCCGGCATTGCCGCTCCGTCAAGATGCAGAAGCGGAGAATGCGGCTGGTGCAGGTCAAAACTTCTCTCCGGCTCCGTTTATACTCCCGCTGAAACCGACGGCAGACGCTGGGCAGACAAGGAGCACGGATACATTCATCCCTGCGCATCATTCCCCACTTCGGATATAGTAATTGAGGTTCCCGGAACATATATAAAAAAATAATATTTTTTGAAAAAAGTTCTTGACTATTTTGCATCTGTGTGCTATATTATATGAGCGTTGTGCTGGTGTAGCTCAG
>JAZUJJ010000033.1:0-22473 GCA_045642725.1 Acutalibacteraceae bacterium | reverse complement strand
AAAAGAACTGCTCTATGCAGAAATATATAAATTACCCGAAAAGGAGATATAATAGATGAAAGTTGTACTTTTACAGGATGTTAAGGGCCTCGGAAAAAAGGGCGAGCTCGTTAACGCTTCCGACGGATATGTAAGAAATTTCCTCTTTCCCCGTAAGCTTGCCATGGAGGCTAATTCACAGGCAATGACAGAGCTTAAAAACAGGGAATCAGCCGAAAAGCACCGCATTGAAACCGAAATTGCCGCCGCAAAGGCCATTGCCGAAAAAATAGGCGGTAAAACCGTAAAGCTTTCCGCAAAAGCAGGTGCCAACGGCAAGCTCTTCGGCTCCGTTACCTCAAAGGATGTGGCAACGGCTGTTTGCAAGGAATTTGATTTTGAAATAGACAAGAAAAAGGTTGTTGTTGAGGATATAAAATCCTTCGGCACCTATCCCGTTGAGGTTAAGCTTTACAACGGTATTACCGCCTCTCTTTTTGTTTCCGTAGGCGAATAACAGGAAAGGTAAAAGCACTATGGCTGATAATAATTATGTTCCTATTGACGGCATTCAGATGCCGTGGAGCCTTGAAGCGGAGCAGGCAGTTCTCGGAAGCTGTCTTGTTGACCCCGCCTGCCTTCATCAGGTGTCTGTCTATGTCAATGCCGACAGCTTCTTTCAGCCGCAGCACAAGGCGATTTTTTCCGTAATGGTGGCTCTTGACACCGTGGGTCAGAAAATCGACCCCCTTGTTGTTCTCAACCAGCTTGTGGCTCAGGGCGATTTTGATAACGAAAGCGGCAGAAAATATCTTTACGATATTGCACAGATGGTGCCGTCAACCCAGAATGTTGAAACCTATGCGCAGATAGTCAGAGAAAAATACTATATGCGCACTTTGATAACCATATCTTCCGAAACCATTGAAAATGCCGTTGAGCAAAAGGAAACGGCAGATACGCTTCTTGATATAGCGGAGCAGAAAATTTATGACATCCGCAGAGGCAAGGTTTCAAATGCCCCATCAAAGCTCAGCGATGTTATTGTCAATGAGGTTTATGACAGACTTCAGAAAATAACAGGTGAAGACAAAGAAAAATACAAGGGCTATACAACGGGCTTCAAAGATCTTGACAATATTCTTACGGGTCTTAACCGTTCCGACCTTATAATTGTCGGTGCAAGACCTGCCATGGGTAAAACCAGCTTCGGCCTTAATATAGCAAGAAATGTTTCGGTTATCGGTAAGAAAAAGGTTCTGTTCTTCTCTCTTGAAATGACAAAGGAACAGCTTGCCATGCGTGTGCTCGGTACCGAAGCAAGAGTTTCAAGTATGAAGATGAGAAGCGGAAATATCACTCAGGATGAATGGAAGCATCTCGGAACGGCAACTTCGGTTCTCAGCAGCGCAGAGCTTTATTTTGACGATACTTCCGCTATTACCGTACCGGAAATGAAAGCAAAGATAAGGCGTCTCGGCGGAGTTGACTGTGTAATTATCGACTATCTCGGTCTTATCCGTTCAAGTTCAAGAGCAGAAAACAGAGTTAATGAGGTTACCGAAATCACAAAGAGCCTTAAATCCATGGCAAAGGATCTGAATATCCCGGTCATGTGTCTTGCTCAGCTTTCCAGAGGCACCGAGGTCAGAGGAAAATCCCACAGACCTCAGCTTTCGGATTTGCGTGAATCCGGCTCCATTGAGCAGGATGCCGATATTGTTCTCATGCTTTACCGTGAGGATTATTATAAAGGCGAAAAGGATGATGAGCCCGGTGCTCCCGAGGGCGGAGGAGATGTAAATACCGTTTCCGTTATTGTTGCCAAAAACAGACACGGCTCAACGGGTGATGTTGAATTTGCCTGGGACGGCGAGCATACGCTCTTCCTGCCCATTGAAAAAATACATGATGAAAACTAAAGTTCTCACAGCAATTAAAAAATATAATATGATACCAAACGGCGGGCGGGTCATTGTAGCCCTTTCCGGCGGCAGTGATTCAATGAGTCTTCTTGATGTTCTTTCCTCTCTGAAGGAGGAGCTGGGCATAACTCTCGAAGCGGCTCATGTGAACCATTGCCTGAGGGGTAAAGATTCCGATTCCGATGAGGCTTTTGTTGCGGCAGAGTGTGAAAAGAGAAAAATCAGGCTTCACAGGCTGAGAGCAGATGTGTCGGGCAGAGCCGAAGAAAACGGAGAATCTCTTGAAGAGGCAGGCAGAAGAATAAGATATGATTTCTTTGCCTCCCTCGGTGATGATGCTTTGATTGCCACGGCGCATAACCTCAGCGACAGAACGGAAACCTTTCTTTTCAATTTTACAAGAGGCTCCGGGCTTAAAGGGCTTTGCTCCATTCCTCCCGTAAGGGGAAACATAATCAGACCGCTTATTGAATGCTCCAAGCAGGAAATTGAGCAGTACTGTGCCGAAAATTCAGTGGAATATGTTACGGACAGAACAAACAGTGATGTGACTTATTCGAGAAACCGTATCCGCCACAATGTAATTCCGGAGTTAAAGCGGATAAATCCGGCTTTTGAAGAATGTGCGGGCAGGTGCATTGACCTTATCAATGAGGATGGAAAATATCTTTATTCTCTTGCCTGTTCTGCGGTAACGAAGGCAGAATGCGGGGGAGGGTATGAAATCTCGGAGCTTTCATCCCTTGCACTTCCCGTGCTGAAACGGGCATTGTCAATAATCACCGAGAAAGAAAAAAACATTCAGCCGGACAGCAGAATGATAAACGAAATGCTGGCGCTCGTCAGAAATTATTCCGTTTCCGGTCACGGCGGCAGCGTTCAGCTCAGCGGCGAAACAAGTGTCAGAGCAAGGGCGGGCAAGCTTGAATTTCCTTGCGGAAAAGCATCGGCGGAAAATGAAAAGTCCCTTGTTTCGGGCGAAAATTTTTTCGGCTCCTTTCTGATAACTCTCACCGAGAGCCGAAATGTTACAGATTATTCACAAACCTTTTCAAATATGTCAGCAAATTATGTGCTCGACCGTGATAAAATACAGGGAAGAATAAGCGTAAGAGTAAGGAACGAAGGCGATGTTATGCGCCCGTTCCCGAGAAATGTCACAAAGCCTCTGCGCAAGCTTCAGAACGAAGCCGGGATTTCTCCCGAGCTGAGAACGGCATCTCCGGTTATCGTTGATGCCGAAGGAATCATTGCCTGCTTCGGATGCGGCGTTGATTCAAGAGTTAAGGCTGACAAAAAAACAGAAAATGCGGTTATATTGAGGATTGAGTATAAAGGAGAGGTATGAAATGAAAAACGATATTGAAAAAGTCTATTACAGCGAGGAAGAGCTTGCGGCAATAGTAAAAAGACTCGGTAAGCAGATAAGCGAAGATTATAAAGACAAAAATCTTCTTCTTGTCAGTATTCTTAAGGGTTCCGTCATCTTTATGGCAGACCTTATGAGAGAGATTACCGTGCCCTGCAAGATTGACTTTATGTGCGTATCTTCCTATGAAGACAAGACAGACAACAACAGCGGTGTTGTCAAAATCGTAAAAGACCTTGACATTAATCTTGAAGGCTATGATGTGCTTCTTGTGGAGGATATTCTTGACTCCGGCAGAACCCTTAATTATGTTTGCTCGATTCTTCTGGGCAGACATCCTTCAAGCCTTAAAATCTGTACTCTTCTTGATAAACCCGAGCGCAGGGTTGTTGACCTTTATGCCGACTATTCCGGAACGGCGGTTCCCGATGCTTTTGTTGTGGGCTACGGTCTTGACTATGCTCAGAAATACAGGAATCTTCCCTATATCGGCGTTCTTAAGGAAGAAATTTACACAAACTGACAGGAGATTATCTGAACGGTGGAAAATAACAATAATAACAAAAAAACAAACAAAAAAACTCCGCTCCAGAAGCTGGTAACGATTCTGCCTTATATTCTTATTCCTCTTATTGCCATAGCCTGTATTTCATATTTTGCCGGCACAAGCAATAAGTCGAAGCCAGAGTATTATCAGGTCGTTGCTCAGTTTGAGGATATGAAGGTCACATCCTATACCCTCAATTTAAGCAGCGGTGCCCTTACATACACTCTGCAGGGTGACGCCAAGGGTGTTGTTCACGATTATACGGTACCCAGCGTTTCACTTTTCCTTGATGATATTCACGAAAATATCATCAAATATAACCACGAGCATCCCGACAAGCCCATTGAGGCAAAGTATATTTCCGGCTCATCCGGCACCATGCTTTTCAATATTCTTCCCACTCTCATAATGGTCGTTCTGATGGCGGCGCTCTTCATTCTGATGATGCGCAAGATGAATCAGACTCTGGGAAGCGAAAACAACCGTACTCTTTCTTTCGGAAAAGCAAGAGTAAAAGAGCTTAAGGATGACCAGCGCAAGACCACCTTTGCCGATGTGGCTGGTGCAGACGAAGAAAAAGAAGAGCTTGCCGAGGTCGTTGAATTTCTTAAGGATTCTCATAAGTTTGACGCTCTGGGTGCAAGAATACCCAAAGGCGTTCTCCTTGTGGGCCCTCCGGGCACAGGTAAAACTCTTCTTGCCCGTGCCGTTGCAGGTGAAGCGGGTGTTCCGTTCTTCTCGATTTCCGGCTCCGATTTCCTTGAAATGTATGTAGGCGTCGGTGCTTCAAGAGTCCGTGACCTTTTTGATAAAGCAAAGAAAGCCGCTCCCGCAATCATTTTCATTGATGAAATTGATGCCGTAGGCCGTCACAGAGGTGCAGGTATGGGCGGCGGACATGACGAAAGAGAGCAGACCCTTAACCAGATGCTTGTTGAAATGGACGGCTTTGTTGCCAACGAAGGCGTAATAGTCATTGCCGCAACAAACAGACCCGACATACTTGACCCGGCTCTTCTCAGACCCGGTCGTTTTGACAGACAGGTCACCGTTAATTATCCCGACCAAAAGGGCAGAGTCGCAATTCTTAAGGTTCATGCAAAGGGTAAGCCCATTGCCCCCGATGTTGACCTTGAAAGCGTAGCCCGTGCGACCGTGGGCTTTACCGGTGCCGACCTTGAAAATCTTCTTAATGAAGCTGCATTGCTCGCCGCAAGGGGAAGCAAGAAAGCCATAACCATGGCGGAGATTGATGAAGCGGCTCTCAAGGTTGAAGTCGGTGCCGAAAAGAAATCGCATAAGATGAATGATAAGGCCAAAAAGCTTACCGCTTATCATGAAGCGGGTCATGCCGTTGCCGCATTTTATCTTGAAAATGTTGACCCCGTTCATCAGATTTCAATTATTCCCAGAGGTCTTGCCGGCGGTTACACCCTTTACAGACCGACAGAGGATAAGAACTATACATCAAAGAATGAAATGCTCGATTCCCTTGTAAGCGCATTGGGCGGCAGAGTTGCCGAGCAAATCATTCTCGGTGATATTTCAACCGGCGCATCAAACGATATTCAGCGTGCAACACAGGTTGCCCGTGATATGGTAACGAAATACGGCATGAGTGAAAAGCTCGGCCCCATTGCTTTCGGAGGCGAAAGCGACGAAGTGTTCCTCGGCAAGGATTTCAGCCATGTCAGAAATTACTCCGAGAATGTTGCCGCACAAATTGACGAAGAGGTCGAAAGAATCATCACCGATGCCTATTCGAGAACCAATTCCATTCTTACCGAGCATATTGATAAGCTCCATGCAGTTGCAAAAGCTCTGCTTGAAAAGGATAAGATTGAGGGCGACGAGTTTAAGGCGATAATGAACGGCGAAAATGCCGAAGCAGAAGCAGAGACAGAAACTGTTTCATCGTTTGAAGAATAAAAATATAAGAGGTTGTCATAACGGCAACCTCTTATTTATTGCGGATTATATTTTATTTTTTCAGCTTTTTACATATTATTATGTCATATACTTTTACGAGTGTGCAGTAGAAATAAACAAGAAAAGCGGAAAGGATAAGACTTCCGATGATGTCGGAGAACCAGTGAACACCCGCAAGAATCCTGCCGATGACCGCGGCGGCTATAATGACCGCACCGATAACCGTTACGGCAGTGAGTGCTTTTTTGTTATTGCCGAGAAGGCTTTTTGCTTCTATAAGTGCCGCCCATATAACCGCAACCACAAGCATGGTGTGTGATGAGGGGTAGGAGGCTTCAAGCACACCGTCAATGAGAACGGGTCTGTAATTGATAACTATTTTCTCAAATAAGAAATAGAAAGCTGCAATCAGCACATAAAAAACAGCCATCATTATTATTCCCGGATCAACGCGGAAGAAGTTTTTTCTTTTGACAAGCTGAATAAAACCGATAACGGCAAAAGTCAGAATAACCAGAAATGTAAGCAATGCAAACAAATCGGTAACGGTGTAAAACACGGCATGAACTCCGATGTGTTTTACAAAGAACTGATTGACTGCCGCAAAGCCGACCTTTGTGCCCGTGGGGCCTATTGGCTTGACATCAAAAACGCATACAAGGTCGGTGTAAATCAGAAATATGACGAAAAGAATGGCGCTTTTCAGCATCCCCATTTCCGCCTGAAATTTCTTTTCCATACAATTCACCCTAACATATTTCATTAAGAAATCGTCGGTATTATATCATTTTTTTGCCTGCGGGTCAAGTGGGGTCATTCTATGACCACGGTTTCACCGGGCTTTGTCTCTTTTGAGAGCAATTTTCCGCTTGCCGGATGAATGTAAGAGAGCCTGCCGCCCTTTTTGGAAAGCACGGTTATTTTTCCGATTTTTCCGCCTTTTATGCTGCCGCTGACAAGAAAAGCACCATCTGCACGGAGATTGGTGAATTCACAGTCGATACGCCTGTCCCACACGGGGAAAAACCGAAGAGCTTTGCCGCAGCTCTGCAGGGCCATTTCGTTTATGACATTGGGTATCAGCGAAACATTTTCAAGACAGCCGCCGTGACGCAGGAAAAGCATATTCTGCATCATGAATCTGTCAATGTTTTCTTTCAGACGGTCAATGATCATTCCGGGGTCAAGCCCGATTCTGATTGCGGCGGGGAAAAGGGAATTTGTGCCGTTATCATCATACCACCTGTTATTGAGCGTAACGGAGTTTTCTGCAATTTCAAGTGTCTTTTTATCGCTGTCAAGGCAGATACAGCCGCCGGGGTAAATGTGCTGTATTCCGATAGTGTTTGAGTCGTTCCATGCCTGACCTTTTTCTGTATAACGAAAAACCTTTCTGAATTTTCTCGTGTAAACGGTAAACGGTGCCAGCTTGTCGAGCATTTCACGCCATTTTTTCTGCTTTTCTTCGTCAACGCCAAGCTCCTTTGCCATATCAATGGCGGCGGGAATGCACAGGCGAAGCATACCGAGAGTTACGGTGCTGTTGGTATCGTTTACTACCTTTTTATATTTTCTTTCGCTGAAATCCGATTTGTAATAAGGAACCTCGTGCGCCGCATCCTTTTTTATGCTGTATTTTCCGTTCTCAAAGACCGCATAATCCTCAAAGAATTCAAGGCAGGCTTTAAGATAAGGATAAGCGTGCTCCCTTGCGTAGTCTGTATCTCTTGTTGCCCGCCAGCGGAATACCATTATATCCGCCGGGTGAATCTGATTGTTTTTCTGCCCGAGGAAAAGACGAAGGAACGGGTATTTAATATTCGTGGTGTATTCTGTCAGCACGCCTTTGGGAGAAATTCCCACGGGCAGAATTATTCCGCGGCAGCCGAATTCAGCCGCAAATTCACGGCCTTTGCTCATGAATTCTTCAAGCGGAGCGGCATAGCAGTCCGTAAGCTCCGGGTGATTTGAAGAGCAGGCGGCGTAAAACGGAGCCTGATAATTATAGTTGAGATGATAGTCACCCTTCCAGGCAATGTTTTCGACGGTTATAAAGTTGCCGAAAAGCCCCGGAGGAAATTTTTTGTTGCCTGCACATACGGCAAGCAGATAGGTTGACATATACCAGCCGTTTTCAAGCTCTTTATCGGAAAGCTTTACCGATGATTTTGCCCAGAATTCAGCCCAGGCCTTTTTATGCTCTTCTTTGTATTCTCTGATTTTTTTCTGCGAAAGAGCGCTGACGGTTTCGGTACAGTTTGCCTGAGGGGCGTCGGTGTCGTGATTTGTGACGGCGTAAAAACACCAAAGGTTTTCGCCGAGCTTTTTCATTTTGCCGTATGCTTCTGTTTTGTAAACACATTCGCTGTCATCAAAAATACGGTAAATCATACCGTCATCGGTTATTCCCGATTTGCCCTCGGCGTTTTCGGTTATGGGGCAGAGAACGGGGGAGAAGTCCTCGGTACCCTTTGCTTCAAGGAGCAGAATGTTTGCGCTTCTTAAAACGGTAATATCAATTTCAATGAATTTCTCACCGTCGGCAAAGCGGCAGTGGAGATAGCATTCATCGGCATTCTGTTCAACATAATAATTATCATATAGTTTTTCGTCAACGGGAATGTCGATATATCCCAGCGGCTTTATGCCGCCCTTGCCGTGATGCTCTTTTCCGCACCAGATATCAGCCTTGGCAATGTGAAGACGCATACCGTTTTCGCTGTTGCCGAGAGTTATCGCCAAATCTCCGTTGCCGGTGATTGCTCCGTCGGGGGTGGATTCTTTGCCGCTCCTTACGGGCTTTTTTGTAATATATGCTATATGTTTCATGGTAATCTCCGTTTATGTTTAATATATGAGATGATAACTTAAATAAAAGAAACAGTCAAGGCATTATTGACATAAAAGCGGTTTTGGGTTAAAATCATCACGGTGATTATATATGTATAAGCTTATTAAAAAAGACGGTCTTGCCCGCCGTGCGGAGTTTGAGACCGTTCACGGTACCGTTCAGACCCCCGCATTTATGAATGTGGCGACCTGCGGAGCAATCAAGGGCGGACTTTCCTCAACCGACCTCGAAAATATCAATTGCCAGGTCATGCTTTCAAATACCTATCATCTTCATGTGCGTCCCGGTGACGAGCTTGTGCGCGAAATGGGCGGCCTGCATAAATTCACGGGCTGGAGCGGCCCCATACTTACGGACAGCGGCGGATTTCAGGTTTTTTCCCTTGCCTCACTGCGCAAGATAAAGGAAGAGGGCGTTTACTTTCAATCTCATGTTGACGGCAGACACATTTTCATGGGCCCCGAGGAGAGCATGAGAATTCAGTCCAATCTCGGCTCAACCATTGCCATGGCTTTTGACGAATGTGTTGAAAACCCCGCCGAATATAAATACGCAAAAGCCTCCTGCGAAAGAACTGTCAGATGGCTTGAACGCTGTAAGGCGGAAATGAACAGGCTTAATTCTCTGCCTGGTACGGTAAACCCGAATCAGCTTCTTTTCGGCATAAATCAGGGCTGTACATATGATGATTTAAGAGTTGAAAATATGAAGCAGATAGCCGCTCTTGACCTTGACGGCTACGCCATAGGCGGTCTTGCCGTAGGTGAGCCGAAAGAGGATATGTACCGTATCATTACCGCTGTTGAGCCCTATATGCCCGAAAACAAAATACGCTACCTTATGGGTGTGGGTACACCCGGCAACATAATCGAGGCTGTTTACAGAGGCGTTGACCTTTTTGACTGTGTAATGCCGAGCCGCAACGCCCGCCACGGACATCTTTTCACAAAGCAGGGCATAATCAATCTCAATAACAATAAATATGAGCGTGACCCTCTGCCCATTGACCCGGAGTGCGGCTGCCCGACCTGCCGTAAATTCTCAAGAGCTTACATCAGACATCTTTTCAAATGCAAAGAGGTTCTTGCTTTAAGGCTCTGCGTCACTCATAATCTCTGGTTCTACAATAATCTTATGAAAGAGATAAGAGAGGCCATTGACGAGGACAGATATAAGGAATTTCACGATAAATATGTTGATGTTCTCGATAACCGAATATAAATTTCGGAAAAGTATTGAATATTGCCGAAATATATTATATAATAATACGAATTTTGTTTTGGAGGTTTATCCATGAATTTTATTTCACTTCTGGCAGCCCCCGCAGCAGGAGGAACAGCTGCAACTTCAGGTACACAGAGTAATCCCACTACCATGATTATCCTTATGGTTGCTCTTTTTGCTTTCATGTACTTCATTATGATTCGTCCTCAGAAGAAGAAGCAGAAGGAAGAACAGACCATGCGTGATAATATCCAGGTCGGTGATGAAATCACCACCATCGGCGGTATTATGGGCAGAGTCGTTACCGTTAAGGAAGATTCCCTTATTATCGAAACCGGCGCAGACAGAAACAAGATGAAGATTGCCCGCTGGGCCATCTCCACCAACAACACCGCAAATGAAAAGCTTGAGGCTGAAAGACAGGCCGCCAAAGAAGCTGCTCAGGCTGAAAAAGAGCAGAAGATGAAAGACGCTGCCGAGGCCGGAAAAGCCAAGAGAAAGAAAACCAAAAAGAATAAAGACGATACATTTGACGAATAATTGACGGAGGGTTAGTTATGGGTAAGTTAAATCAGATCGACAAAGCCGCAGACAGCAAAGGCTCTGCTGTAACCACAATCTGGCAGTTTGTAAAATTCATTTTTGTCAGCCTTATCGCAATGATCGTTCAGTTTGCCCTTCTTAACATCCTCGCTCATGTTCCCGCAATCAAAGAGCTGTATGACGATTATTTCAAATGGTGGGTTTTTGAATACACCGTTGCCGCCGGAGGTCTCGGCTATTTCATCGCAAGTAATGTTGCAAACATTACCGCTCAGATAGTTTCCTTCTTTGTCAACAGAGAAAAGACCTTTAATTCCGGTGCTAATATTGCCATTACGCTCCCCATTTACATTGCTTTTACTATTTTCCTTATCTGCTTCTCGGCATGGCTTAACCCCACACTCAAAGACCTTTTCGTAGGTAAAGGCTGGATGGGTGATGACCTTGCCGCCAATGCAGCAACAATGATTTGCTCCGCAGTACAGTTCTTCCTTTATTTCCCCGTGGACAAGATTCTGTTCCACAAGAAAAAGGAAGAGAAGGAAGCAAAGTAAAACAGCTTTCGGGACTGTTTCCGTTTACGGAGACAGTCCCTTTTTATTCTTGATTTTGCGGTTGTATTATGATATAAATAATAATATGAAAAATTACATTAAATTTATTCTGCCGACTGTCTTTGCGGCTGTTCTCATGCTAGTTCTGTTTTGCTCCTGCGGTGATGAAAGAAATATCCCGGAGGAAACATCATCTCAAAGTGTTTCAAATACGGTGAGGGTGACTTTTCCCGAGGGCTTTACGGCCGCAGATATGGCAAAAAAACTTGAAGAGAACGGTGTCTGCTCCGCAGATGAATTTCTGACGGCAGTCAATGACCCCGCTTATCTTGACGGCTTTGATTTTGTTATTGACAACCCTCAGGAGAGAAGCTTTCTGCTTGAGGGCTATCTTTTCCCGGACACCTATGATTTTTACCTTGGTGAAAATATCGGCTCCGTGGTAAGGAAATTTCTGAAAAATACGGATTCAAAGCTGACGGATGAAATGTATGCAAGATGTACCGAGCTCGGCTATTCAATGGATGAAATTCTTCGCCTTGCTTCCGTTATTCAGGAGGAGGCGGGAAATCCGGCTGAAATGAATAAGGTTTCCTCCGTACTTCATAACAGACTTGACAGCTCTTCTTACCCGAAATTACAGTGTGACTGTACGATTTTTTATCTGCGTGACAGCGTTGCACCCTATGTAAGTGAAGAAAGACTTGAAGAGCTTAAAGAGCTTTACAGTACATATAAATGCAACGGTCTTCCCGCAGGGCCGATAACCAACTCCGGCATTGAGGCCGTGAAGGCCGCTCTTTATCCCGATGACACCGACTACTATTTCTTCGTGACCGATTCCGACAACAATTACTACTATGCCGAAACCTGGTCGGAGCATAAGGAAAACTGTGCCCTTTGCGGCATTGATACATATTAAATCGAGGTGCTTGAAATGAAAAAACTTGTTTCTCTGTTTCTTTCCCTTGTTCTTGTCGTTACCGCCGTTTCTCTTTCTTTTACCGCCTTTGCACAGGATGATTCTCTCTCAGTAGCCGTAGGTTCCGACCTACATTTCAATCTTCCCAGAGAAGAGCTGGAATACACTATTGATGATGAAATGTTTTTCTATGCAAACAGACGCTCTGCCATGGAGGATGAAAGCGGATTTATAATCGACGAATTTCTCAGACAGTGTGCCGAGGATGAAACCGTTGAATATGTGCTTATCTGCGGTGACCTTGCCGATAACGGCAGAACAATAATCGAGGAGCACGAAACAGTTGCCGCAAAGCTCAAGGCCTTTGAGGAAAAGACGGGCAAGCAGGTGTTTGTCACTAACGGAAACCACGATACCGGCGTTGCGGAAACCGACACAAAAAATGAAGACTTCAAGAGAATATATAATGATTTCGGCTACGGCGATGCTCTTGTGATGGATGATGATACTCTTTCCTACACAGCCGATATGGGCGAAAAATACCGTCTTATCGTTGCCGACAGCTGTGACCCCACCGTTTCCACCGAGGACGGACTTACCGCAAAGAGAGTTGACTGGATTGTTGAGCAGGCAAAGGCAGCCTATGCCGACGGCAGATACCCCGTGCTTATGATGCACCACAATCTGCTTTCCCATATGCCCGTTCAGAGAATTCTTTCTCATGATTTCATTGTCCGCAATCACAGCCTTTCTGCCGAAAAAATAGCAAATGCAGGTATCAAAACTGTTTTCACAGGCCACGAGCACGGCAGCGATGTAATGACCTACACAAGTGCTTCGGGCAACACGGTCACGGATTTTTCAACGACCTCACTTACAATGTATCCCCTCGAATACAGATATGTTACCTTTACGGATGATGAAATTTCCTATGAAGCAAGAAGCATTGACAAGATAGATACCGACGCACTTACAAGCGTTGTAAATGGCTATACTCAGGAACATATCGACTTTATGAATTCTGACCTGAGAGAATATTCAAAGCAGTTTTTCAAAGTCAGTATCCAGTACAGACTTGCTTTGGGCATGAGCCGCGAAAAGCTCGGTATTGATGAGGATGCTTTTTATGCCGGCCTTGTTTTTGATGCCGTTGATGGCCTGACAAGTCTGCTTGAAATGCCCCTTTACGGTGAAGGCAGTGTTTCCGAACTTGCAAAGGAATATAATATAGACCTTCCCGAAAGCAATTATAAAAACGGCTGGGATGTTGCCACAGAGGTTGTCAGTTATCACTACGCCGGAAATGAACCTTTTGCCATTGATTCCCCCGAGGTAACGCTGGTTCTTAAGGTCGCGGGTCTTATCCTTTACGATGACCTTTCAAATATCAATGACAAATATTTCCTCGGTGCCGCAAATTATCTGCTTTCCTTAATCGGTACGGATTCAATCTGCAAAGAGCTTACAAAGCTCGGCACAAAGGTTTTCGGTCCCTTTACCGCAGGCGAATACTTTATCGTTGCCATTGCTTCACCGCTGCTTTACGGCCTTGCTTATGACCGTGACGGAGTTGACGACAATAACGGAAGTATTGAAGGCTATGCCGTAAACAACAATTCTCAGAACATCCGCTCCAATGTGACGGGCTTCTTCGAAAAGCTTGCGCTTTACATCAGCCTTTTCTTCAGATATTTCATTAAAATATTCCGTATTTTCTGATTACAAGTAATAAAAATTCATCCTGTCGGTTTTACTGAGCCGGCGGGATGAAATTTTATTCATTTTTTTCTGAAATTTATTGACAATTTTTTTGATTTGTTTTATATTAAATCCATTATATTAAAATGTAAAAATTTCAATGGGTAAGTGCTTACGGCAGATGTCGGCTTGCTCAGAAAAGAGAGGGGACGGATAATTGGAAAACAACATTATCATTGATTTAAAAAACATCTCCGTTTCATACGGAGACACTCAGGTACTTAAAGACCTGAATCTTTACATCCGTGATAAAGAATTTATTACATTGCTCGGACCTTCCGGCTGCGGCAAAACAACCACGCTGAGAATAATCGGCGGTTTTATTGAGCCCGACAGCGGAGAAATTTACTTCGGAGATAAAAAAGTAAACGGTGTTCCTCCTTATAAAAGGCAGGTAAATACCGTTTTTCAGCGTTATGCCCTGTTTCCGCATCTGAATGTTTATGAAAATATTGCTTTCGGTCTCAGAGTCAAAAAGACTCCCGAAAAGCAGATAAAGGCTAAGGTTGAAGAAATGCTTGAGCTTGTCAACCTTAAAGGCTTCAATAAGAGAAACATTTCTTCTCTTTCCGGCGGACAGCAGCAAAGAGTTGCCATTGCCCGCGCCCTTGCCGTTGACCCCAAGGTTCTTTTGCTTGATGAGCCTCTCGGTGCCCTTGACCTCAAGCTGCGTAAGGATATGCAGATTGAGCTTAAAAACATTCAGCAGAGATTGGGCATTACTTTTATATATGTTACCCACGACCAGGAGGAAGCCCTTTCAATGTCAGACACCATAGTTGTCATGGACGGCGGCGTTATTCAGCAGATAGGCTCTCCTCAGGATATTTACAATGAGCCCAACAACGCCTTTGTTGCCGATTTCATCGGTGAAAGCAATATCGTTGACGGCATTATGCGTGACGATTTCGTTGTTGATTTTTCGGGTCAGCGCTTCAAATGTCTTGACAAGGGCTTTGAGAAAAACGAAGCTGTTGATGTTGTTGTACGCCCCGAGGATGTTGATGTTGTTCCCGTTGAGCAGGGAATGCTTTGCGGCGTTGTTACTTCTGTTACCTTCCGCGGAGTTCATTTTGAAATTATCGTTGACATCGGCGGCTTCAAATGGATGATTCAGACAACCGATTTCCAGCCCGAGGGCGCAAAAATCGGCCTGAGCATTGACCCTGATGCCATTCATATTATGAAGAAATCCGAATACTCCGGTATGTTCGGCGATTACAGCTCATTCAGCGATGAATTTGATGAGCTTTCCAACGCCGAAGAGGAGGAAGAGGAATGAACAAAAAGACCTCACTGAGAGCGAAGCTCATTTCTTCTCCTTACCTTGTGTGGGCGGCCTTGTTTATTATTGCCCCCATGTTTTTCGTAATTTATTATTCCTTTACAAACGGAGCAGGGGATTTTACCCTTGAAAACATCCGTATGCTCGGCAAATATCTGCCGACTTTCCTGCGCTCGATCTGGTTCGGTATCGTTGCCACGGTTATCTGCCTTCTGATTGCTTTTCCCATGGCATATATCATTTCGCAGAAATCCGACAAGATTCAGCGTACTCTTGTTATGCTTGTCATGCTTCCCATGTGGATGAGCTTCCTTATCAGAACTTATTCCTGGATGGCTCTTTTGCAGGATACGGGTATTATAAATTCTTTTTTGGTAAAAATCGGTGTTGACCCCGTTCATATGATAAACACGGGCGGAGCCGTAATACTTGGTATGGTTTATAATTTCCTGCCGTATATGATAATGCCTATTTATTCCGTTATGGCAAAGCTTGACTATTCCATGGTCGAGGCCTGTCAGGACCTCGGGGGAAACAGAATTACGATTATCCGCCGCTGTATCATTCCCATGAGTATGCCGGGTGTAGTAAGCGGAATAACCATGGTTTTCGTTCCCTCTGTAAGTACGTTTTATATTTCCCAGAAGCTCGGCGGCGGTTCCTTTGACCTTATCGGTGATGTTATCGAACGCCAGTTCCAGCAGTCCTACAATTATAATCTCGGCGCTTCACTTTCCCTTGTTCTCATGATTCTCATACTTGTCTGTATGGCTGTTATGAATCATTTTTCAGGTGACGAGGAGGGAATGGTTATATGAAAACGCTTTCAAGAGTTTATACCTTTCTTGTTTTCCTCTTCCTTTATGCGCCCATAGTCGTTCTTATTATCTTTTCTTTCAATTCTTCAAGCAGTACCATCGTAATGTCCGGCTTTTCTCTTAAATGGTATGCTTCACTTCTTGAGGACAAAGCAACTCTGCGTGCTTTTTATAACACACTGATTCTTGCCGTATCCTCTTCCGTTACGGCTACCGTTCTCGGAACGGCGGCGGCAGTCGGCATTGAAAAATACAAAAAAGGCCCTCTGCGTTCTTCCGTTATGGCTGTGACAAACATACCCATGATGAACCCCGAGATAGTAACCGGTATTTCAATGATGCTTCTGTTTGTCTTTATCGGCAGAATAGTCAGAAGCGAATCCGTTCTCGGTTTCGGAACTCTGCTTATTGCCCATGTCACTTTTAATCTGCCCTATGTTATTCTTACCGTTCTCCCGAAGCTTCGTCAGACCGACAAGAACCTTGCGGAGGCGGCTCAGGATTTAGGATGCAGACCCGTAAGCGCCTTTTTTAAGGTGGTTTTGCCTGCAATTATGCCCGGCATCATTACCGGTATGATAATGGCATTCACTCTTTCCCTTGACGATTTCATTATCAGTTATTTCTCAGGCGGCCCCGGCTTCCAGACCCTTCCCATAGCCATTTTCTCAATGACAAAGAAGAGAGTCAAGCCGGATATGTACGCTCTTTCCGCACTGATATTCGTCAGCATACTTGTTCTGCTTATTTTCTACAATATTGCTCAGCAGAAGAGTGAAGAAAAAACAAAGAAAAATAATTGATTTTTATGGAGTGACGGCTGTGAAAAAAGTTTTATCGCTGCTTATGGCGGCAATAGGAGTCTTTTCTCTGCTCACCCCTGCCTTTGCGGCAAGTGACAGCGAGATCGAGGCTCTCAGGGGCACAAAGCTCTATGTATATAACTGGGGTGAATATATCTCAGACGGTGAAGACGATACACTTGATGTAAATGCCGCTTTTGAAGAAAAATACGGCATAGAGGTTGTTTACGATACTTTTGAAAATAACGAATCCATGTACTCGAAGCTCAAGAGCGGCGGCGTTTCCTATGATGTTGTCATTCCCTCGGACTATATGATCGAGAGAATGATAAAAGAGGATATGCTCGAAAAGATTGACTTTGACAATGTTCCCAATATCGGAAATATTGACCCCAAGTACCGTAACCTTGCCTTTGACCCGACCAATGAATATTCCGTTCCTTATACGGTTTCCTATGTCGGCCTTATTTATAACACTAAAATGGTTGATGAAAAGCCCGACAGCTGGACTGTTCTCTGGGATGAAAAATACACAAACAATATTCTGATGTTCAATAATCCCCGTGATGCCTTTGCCATTGCCCAGAGCATTCTCGGTATGGATTATAATATGGAATCCGCGGCGGCATGGAGAACGGCGGCGGCTCTTCTCAAAGAGCAGAAATCCGTTTCTCCCGTTTATGTAAACGATGAGGTTTTCCTTAAAATGGAGTCAGGCGAAGCTGCATTGGCACCTTATTTTGTCGGCGATTTCCTCAATATGCAGGAAAACAATCCCGACCTTGACCTTGTTTACCCCAAGGAAGGCGTAAACTATTTTGTTGACGCTGCCTGTGTTCTCAAGGGCGCAAAGAATAAGCTTGCGGCAGAGCTTTACATTAACTTCCTTCTTGACCCCGAAATTGCTCTTGCCAATGCCGAATATATCTGCTACGGCAGCCCCGTCAATGCTGTTTTTGAAAATCCTGATTATGAATATTATCAGAATGAATTTCTCTATCCCGAAGACGGTGCTTTCAAAACCCAGCTTTACTGCAACCTTTCTCCGGAAACCCTTGCTCTCATGAGCACACTCTGGGATGATGTCAAGAATTATATCCCCTCCGGTATTTCAAACAGAGCGCTTTTCTTCGGCGGTGAAGAAGAAAAGAATACTGATAACGGTGAGGCCATGACCTCGGAAACCAGAAAATACGGTATTTATATCGGCATTTTCCTTTTCCTCTGCCTTGCTTATATCATATTCAGATACGCAAGAAAGAAATACAGAGAAAATATATAAAACAAAAAAGCGTTTTCTTAAACCGTAAAAGGTAAAGAAAACGCTTTTCATATTTATTTTTCAATTCCGATAACCTCTGCCGTATCGTTTATCACTTTGAATTTAATATTCATCCCGGCGTAAGTCATCCCGTATATTCTTTCCGGGTCATCAATATACTGAGGCCTCGGGTCCTGACTGAGAACGGAAATGAGAGAGGAAAGCTTTTCTTCCGGAATCAGCTTTTTCAGCTCATCGGGGATAACGGTTTTCAGTACGGCTTTTTCCGTGAGTGCAAAGCCGTTTGAGGCTTCCGGGTGAGCGTCTGTATAAGGCAGATAAGGCTTTATGTCGATTATCGGAGTGCCGTTCATCAGGTCTGCACCCTCAACTGTCAGAACGGTGCCGTATTCCTCCGTCTTGTCAACGGAAATCAGCTTAACGCAGGAAAGGCCTATTGAATTAGGTCTGAAAGGGGAGCGTGTGGCAAAGACACCCATTCTTTTGTTTCCGCCGAGCCTCGGAGGCCTTACCGTGGGCGACCATTCTTTTTCCGTGCATTCGGAAAATTCCCATAATAGCCAGAGATGTGTGTAGTTTTCAATTCCGCGCAGGGCTTCGGCAATTCTGTATTCTTTTTCAAAAATCACGGTGCTTCTGTCATTGCTGACAAGGCCGGCCTGACGGGGAACGCCGAATTTTGAATCGTAATCATTTCTGATTTTTGCAATTATTTTCATATTACCTCACAAAAAAGAAAACCGGGGAACTTTTGTTCCCCGGAATTGGAGCTGCTAGGCAGACTCGAACTGCCGACCTCATCCTTACCAAGGATGCGCTCTACCACCTGAGCCATAGCAGCAAAACTGCATTCGTTACCGAACGCAGATTATATTACCATAATGTCCGGCATTTTGCAAGCTTTTTTTTGCAATTTTTTATTTTTTTATATAATACCTTTATCAACCGCTTTTTCGCAAAGCTCGGCAAAAAGAGCACAGCTCCAGCTGAACCATTTCCTTGTGAATTTCTCCGGATCGTCAGCATCAAAGCCCTCGTGCATGAGCAGAGTTCCCGCATCCGTATTTTCAAGCATAGACAGCAGTTCTCTGATTTCATCGGGGTCTTCGGATGTCAAGCCCTGCATTGAAAGTGCTATGTGCCAGATGTATCCCTCCGGGGTGTGGGGGCTGCCGATTCCTTTGGCAAATTTGCCCTCATAATAGTAAGGATTGTTTTTGCTGAGTATGTATTTTCTTGTGCTGAGATAAATTTCGTTATCCGAGGCACAGTAGCCGAGATACGGCGCCGAAAGTAAAGACGGTACATTGGCGTCATCAAAGCGGAAATCGTTTCCTTTTCCGTCAACCTCACAGGCGTAAATCTTTTTGCCTTCTTCTGTTTCGACCACCGCATATTTTTCGATTCCTTCGGTTATTTCCTCTTTAAGCTTTCTGCACACGTCAATGAAATCGCTTTCATATCCGATATGAGTCAGCATTTCTTCAAGGTAACCGAGAACGACCGCGGCAAACATATTTGAAGCCACAAGATAGCCGTAACGGCAGCTGTCGTCACTGGGTCTGAAGCCCGACCAGGTCATGCCCGTATATGCCACCTCGTTACCGAGACCGCCGTTTGTCAGCGTATCCTTTGGCGGGCAGTTGCTGCGGGTAAAACGGTAGGGGGAATGAGCCGTATGCTCCTGCTCGCAGAGCCATTGATTGACGGTGATTTCCGATGCTTCAACAAAGCTTTTGTCAAGTACGGAATCGTCGCCCGTTGCTTTCCAGTAAAGGTAAGTAAGGCGCAGGGGATAGCAGAGAGAATCAATTTCGTATTTTCTTTCCCAGACGATTGGAATGTTCAGCGGATGGTCGTCAAACTCTCTGTGATCATCGGGCTCTTTCTTAAAGGCGTTGGCGTAGGAGTCGAGACCGATATAATATCTCTGCCTTTTTATTACGCCTTTGATAAGAGCTTTGATTTCTTCATTTTCTTTTGCAAGGGGAATGTAATGCGAAACCTCGGCCGTCGAGTCTCTCAGCCACATGGCGGGTATGTCGCCCGTAAGTATGAAATATGAGCCGTCATCCATGGGAACTGCGGCGGTCTCTATGGTGTTCACATAACATTTTTTATACATTTCGGCAAGCTTCGGGCTGTATGCGGCAATCCTTTTGCCGTATTCCTCCGTGTGCTTTGCCACACAATCCGGTATTTTCATATTAAACAAGATCAGCTCCCGTGTCGGTGTACCAGTTAAAGGTTTTCTTTTCTCCGTTTACAAGATATTCGCAGGGGAAACAGTTTTCCATCCAGTCAAGGGGAATGAGGCTGTCCTCCTGAACCGAGGCGGGAATATATCCGGCCTCAAGGTCACGGCGGATTTCTTCTTTTTCCTTTGCCTCCGAGGGCTTGCAGGAAACGAAAAGGGATGTTCCGCTTTTTGCCGCAAGGTCAAGCCACTGCCTGTTGAGCTTCCAGTCGTATCTGCCGAGAATGCCTACGCAATCCGCATCAACAACATAAAAGATGTTGTTCTGGCAAAGTCTGAAAGCAAGCGTGTTGATGCCGTTCTTCCTTGTGGGTCTCCAGGCTCTTCCGCTTGTATCATCTCCCGTTCTGTTGGCGTGAACAAGACCGGCACAAAGGTGACTGACGGTATTGCAGCCGAGTATGGCGGCGTCACCTGCGTTTTCAAGAATGAGCTTATAAAAGTCAACAAAGATTTCCGCTGTCGTTTTGGTGCGGTCGTAAAAGCCTTCGCCGTCACCCGTCACCTTTTCGTTCATGGATTTACCCCAGGTCCCCGTGATGTCATATGTGGAGTAATCATGCTTTATGAGCTTGTAGCCCCATTTAACAAGATCTTTTGTAGTGTTGATTATATGCTCCCTGACGGCGGGGTGAGTCGGGTCGAGATAAAGCTTGTCTTTGCCTCTGTATGCCTCATCGGGTAAGGAAAGCACCTTGTTTTCATCGGAAAGGTATCTTACCCAGATTCCGGGTATTGCACCCTTTTCGGCTATGCTTTCGGCAAGCTTTTTCATATCGCCGAATTTTTCGCTGCCCTGCCACGGCGGATTGGTGGGGTTGGGCTGCCAGCCGTCGTCAATAACCATAAACGGCTTGTTTTTGTTTGCTTTGCAAAGCGAAGCAATAAGCTCCGTATCGGCTGTGATTTCTTCGGCACTGCTTTTTCCGTAGGCATAATACCAGTTGTTTGAGCCGTAAATCACTTTATCGTAAGTAAGGGTTTCGGGGCAGAGTACACGGCAGAAATCGCAGAGAGAATCAAAAGCGGAAATATCTCTGTATTCTCTGAAATATACCGTTGCCGCAAGCAGCCTTCTTTCACCGAGCTGAACGGGCAGACCGCCGTTTCTCAGGTCGAGAATCAATGTAACGCCCATGGGGTCATATTGCCAGCAGCACATGGCACCGGGTCTGACACCAACGCCGAAGCATTCCGTGAATCTTCCGCTGAAATCTCTTACGGAGTCACTGCCGTTTGAAACGGCAAAATACCAGGGCATGGCTCTTTCGGGCTCCATGGTGCGCCAGGCAAGGTCACCGTAGCTTCTTTCCCACACATCACCGAGAATTTTGAATATATCCTTCCTTTTTTCATCTTCTGTGAAATTCCACCTGAGGGTCACAAATCTCAGCTCGTCACGGGAGGAAACATAAACCTCTGCACAGTCCTTGAGGGTTTCAAAACAGACCTGAGTTTTTTCCGTGCTCAGGTTTGCCGTGCTTATTTTGATTTTGTCGGGGTTTCTCAGCTTCATATTATCGCCTCCGAAAGAATTATATCACATAATATGGATTTTTTACAATGCTTTGTGCGGTTTATATTTGATTATTCCGCCGGATTTTTTTTATTCTTTTACTTGAATTGACAGTAAATGTGAGATATAATAAATTGATTTAATTTTTGTCTTAGGAGCATACTCTTATGAAAAAAATCGGTTTTGACAATGACGCTTATCTTGCAAAGCAATCCGAAATGATAAGCAAAAGAATAGGTGAATTCGGAGGTAAGCTTTATCTTGAATTCGGCGGAAAGCTTTTTGACGATTACCATGCGTCAAGAGTTCTGCCCGGCTTCGCTCCCGACAGTAAGCTTCAGATGCTTAAAAAGCTCTCCGATGATGTTGAGGTTGTAATTGTCATCAATTCCGGCGACATTGAAAGCAATAAGATTCGCCGTGACCTCGGTATCACTTATGATATAGATGTTCTCAGACTTATTGACGCTTACAGAGGTGCAGGCCTTTTTGTGGGCAGCGTTGTTCTCGCTCAGTATAACGGCCAGCCTGCGGCAGCCGCTTTCAAGGCAAAGCTTGAGGCTCTCGGTGTAAAGGTATTTCAGCATTACACAATAGAGGGCTATCCTTATAATGTTGCTCACATCGTAAGCGATGAGGGCTTCGGCAAAAATGAATATATCGAAACCGAAAGACCCCTTGTCGTTATCACGGCTCCGGGCCCCGGCAGCGGAAAAATGGCAACCTGTCTTTCTCAGCTTTATCATGAGAATAAAAGGGGAGTCAAGGCAGGCTATGCAAAGTTTGAGACCTTCCCGATCTGGAACCTTCCTCTTAAGCACCCCGTAAATCTTGCTTATGAAGCCGCCACCGCAGACCTAAACGATGTTAATATGATTGACCCTTATCATCTTGAAGCTTACGGCGTTACA
>JAZUJJ010000032.1:0-4465 GCA_045642725.1 Acutalibacteraceae bacterium | reverse complement strand
GCTATCAAGGTGAACGGAACATATACCCGCAAGGAAGATGTTGTTTACCGTTTCTCTCAGCTTAACGAGGAACATATCAGATATGTTATTGATGCAATGGAAAAGAGCAAGTCGGAAATAAGAAACATCAGGGCTTATCTTATGACTGCTTTATATAACGCACCCGCAACAATGGACAATTATTACACGGCATTGTTCAATGCCTACCAGAAAAGGAAGTTGTAATTATTGAAAAATAACAAATCATGTGATACAATAAACTGTATTTTAAGGTTGGTGTCGTCATATTTGCGGCTTAAGGAGCGATTGCTATGCAAGAGAAACAGAATATAGAGTGGAAAACATCATGGCATGATGATTATCTTAAGTGGATATGTGGTTTTGCTAACGCACAAGGTGGAACCATTTATATTGGAATTGATGATAGAGGTAAAATTACACCTCTGAAAAACAGCAAAAAGCTACTTGAAGACATTCCAAACAAAATCAAGCAGTCACTTGGCATTGTTACTGATGTTAACCTTAAAGAAACTGATCAGGGTAATTATATAGAGATAGTTGTTGAACCACAGCCGTACCCTATTTCATATTATGGTGAGTATCACTATAGATCTGGAAGTACAAAGCAACAATTAACCGGTCAGCAATTAACTCAATTCCTAATTAAAAAGACAGGGGTTTCGTGGGATAGTATGCCTGTCACGGGAATATCACCGGATCAGCTAAGAATCGACTCTTTTGATATATTTAGAGAAAAAGCAGTTCGCAGTCATCGTATGTCAAGCGAAAGCCTCGGCATGAATAATATTCAATTACTTGATAGTCTGAATTTATTGGATGAAAAAGTCATAAAACGTGCCGGGATCTTGCTTTTTCACCATAATCCAGAAAAATGGGTTCCTGGTTGTTATACAAAGATAGGTTATTTTTCATCAGATGCTGATATAATATATCAAGACGAGGTTCACGGTTCGTTATTAAAACAAGCAGATTCAGTAATTGATTTAATTTTTACAAAATATCTCAAAGGTATTATTTCTTATGAGGGTATAACAAGAATTGAAAATTATCCATATCCTCGCGAAGCAATAAGGGAAGCAGTGTTGAATGCAATTGCACATAAGAACTATTTGTCACTTATTCCTATTCAAATCAAGGTGTTTGATGATAAAATTATTATCAGCAATGATTGTGTGCTTCCAGATGGCTGGACAGCTGAAACTTTGCTCGGGCAACATAGATCTGTTCCGTATAATCCACTTATTGCAAACACTTTTTATCGTGCCGGCTTGATTGAAAGCTGGGGAAGAGGTATTGAAAAAATACGAAGTGCGTGTGTTGATTATGGAATCAAAGCACCGGAATACGAAATACATCCTGCAGAAATATCCGTTACATTTACAGCAAAAGTAACAGCACAAGCTACAGCACAAGCTACAGCACAAGTTGCGGTTTTAGAAGCTTTAAGAGCCAATCCAACGCTTTCTCTTTCAAAGCTTTCAGACATCACCGGGTTTAACAAATCGGCGATTAGGTATGCAATTGATAAGATGAAAGAAAACGGAACTTTAAAGCGTGAAGGAACAAGTCAAAAAGGCAAATGGGTAATTAAAAGATAGAAATCACTGATTTCCAACCTGCAGGTGTAGATAATCAACCGATTTTTCTTTGTATCCACAAAATAAATAAATTATTAGCCGTACTCATTCAGCAATGAATTTGAGTATGGCTTTTTCTATTTCTGGAATCAAACAGAGATAAAAAAGAAAGGACTGAGTTAATGGCAATTCAAAAAAAGGAAGCGGTGGTTACACTGGCTTCCGCCGATCTGCATCCGTTTGTGGATCATCCCTTTGAAGTAAGGGATGACGATGCAATGAGAGATATGGTCGAGAGTATTAAAGAATCCGGCATTCTGACACCGATTACAGTCAGACCGAGAGAAGAAGGCGGATATGAGATTATTTCCGGACACCGCAGAGCTCACGCCTGTGAACTTGCAGGTATAACAGAAATTCCGGCTATGATCCGTAACTGCTCCCGTGATGAAGCAATCATAATGATGGTTGACAGTAACCTTCAAAGGGAAACGATTCTGCCCAGCGAAAAAGCCAAAGCCTACAAGATGAAACTTGAGGCTTTGAAGCGGCAAGGCAAAAGAACCGACATTGAAACCGTTGATATTCAAGGTTCTGCAACTTCTGTCCAAGTTGGACAGAAGTTAGAACATAAAACCACAAGGGATCTATTGGCGGAAAATTCAAATGATAGTTCTACTCAAATACAGCGATATATCCGTCTTACGGAACTTCACCCGGATATTCAAAAGATGGTCGATAACAAAGATATGGGCATCACTCCGGCAGTTGAAATTTCCTACCTTACTCCGCATGAGCAGGAATTGCTTATTGAAACAATGGATTCCGAAGACTGTACCCCTTCACTTTCTCAGGCACAGCGTATGCGAAAAATGAGCAAGGAAGGCACCCTCAATGAAGATACTATGCTCGATTTAATGAGTGAGCAGAAAAAGCCGGAACAGCAGAACATCATCTTAACTCCGGCAAAGATAAGCAAATTCTTTCCCAGAAACTATACGACGGAACAAGTTGAAACAATAATTTTGAAACTTCTTGAAGGTTGGTATAAGCGTGTTATGGAGAAAAAGCAGGCAATGCAGCAACAGCAGCCGTCTTCTCCGTCACAGCCGTCCAAGAAGAAAACTGAACACTCACTGTAAATTACCGAACTTAGTAGAAATACAAAGTTCGGTTTTTTTATGTCCAAAAAACGGAGGTGACAAACTATGATTCACGGCATTATGGCAATTGGTGGTCTGTATGTACTTATTGGTGCAACAGCTGTTATCAACATTGCAGGCCAGCTCATCAGTCATATTCTCTGATTGGGCAGAAATATTAAACGAAAGGAAGTGACTAACTAATGAATAAGCATATTCTGCTTATGGCACCAACTTAGTGATTTGGTTACGCAGTAATCAAATCAAAACATTTTTACGGAGGTTATCTTATGAATAACAATGACATTTACAGCTCATCTAAGGCTGAAAAAAGAGCCAACGGCTCAAACAAAAAGAAAAGCAGAATTATTGCCGCTGTTCTTGCGGCTGTCGCACTCATTGCAATTATCTGCTTACTGTGTTTCAAAGGCTGCACTCCTGATGCCAATCCTTCCGGCAAGCTCACTATGGATGACAATGCCGTTGAAGGCGGTTGGAATGAAGCCGATATTGATGAAATCAAGAAAGGTCTGAATGAAAAGGTTGAGGCGGGAATGATAAATATCTCGATGAATACCTCGCCTGTATTTGAAAACGGAAGTTCAGAAGGCAATTTTATGATCGTCAATGAAACCATCAACAATTACCCGCAGAAGGTCGTTATATCCCGAAATGATACGGATGAAATTGTTTACGAGTCAGCGGGTATCCCGGTTGGCAGCAAAATTGAAAGAGCGAAGCTCAATGTAAATCTGCCTGCCGGCACTTACGAATGCACGGCAATGTTCCACAATATGAACCCCGATACGGGCGAATCACTCGGATGTGCCGGTGCAATCATTACTATTACGGTTAAGAACTGACCGGATAACAGTTCAAGTATCAACATAATATTTTTTATTCAAAGGAGATTTTTATTTATGAAAAACAGTTTATTCTACAAGGTGTTCGCAGCAACACTCACACTCTGCATATTATTCTGCATGGCTATTCCCTCATTCGCAGCCGACATCACTACCAACGGTGGTAATGGTGCCACTCCCGTAAACCTTTCTTCCACCGATGACGGTACTCTCGACGGTGATCCCGCTCCCACAGCTCTTTCAGTTACTATTCCCACAGCTTTCCCTCTTGCAATGGGCACTGACGGCACGGTAACAACTGCCGACAATTGCAAGATCACCAATTACTCCTACGGTCCCGTTAATGTAAAGACTGCAACAATCTACGGTGCCAATGACTGGACTCTTACCGCTTTCGGTGACAAGTCAACACTTGCAAACGAAAAGGTTGACAGCAATAAACTCGGTTTTGCAATGAAACTCGGTAACGGCGATCAGGTTAAGACCGATTCTTCAAACGCCGATTCTCAGCAGCTTATCAAGTTCCCCGGAACAGGCTGCCACATGTCAGGTGTAGGTGATACCGAAAATAACAGCATCCCCGTTGATTATGATGGTATCGTTACTCCCGTATCTGAACCTGTAACCGCAAAGACAGTTGCTAATGTCGAGTTCGTTGTTGAATGGGACAAGGCCGCCTGAGTTAATACCAGGTAATACAATTCAAATCGGAGGCGGGTTCGCCCGTCTCCGAACTTTCAAAGGAGGCAAGAAAATTTGAAAACCAAAAGATTAACGGCAATTTTACTTGCCATTTCGTCCATTTTTATTATGGCATTCACAACTGCATCTGCGGCTGATGAAGCGAGTGCTTCCGTTCCCG
>JAZUJJ010000031.1:0-2672 GCA_045642725.1 Acutalibacteraceae bacterium | reverse complement strand
CTGACCGAGCTCGGTGATGGGGTCGATTATGCCGTGAGGATATTCAGGTGCTCCGCCGAGAAGCATGATGGTGTTGTGATTTATGAGCTTTTTGACCTTGGAAATATCTATCTGATAATTTTCGTCAACGGGAACAACATGGATTTTTACACCGAAATATTCGGCGCCCTTGAACCACGCTACATGAGCGGTTTCTGCAACTATCATTTCGGGGTGACGGATATGCTTTTTGAGTCTGCCGTAATCTCTGTAAGTTTTGACTGCCAGCATACAGCTCTCTGTGCCACAGCTTGTTACACAGCCTGCAGGCTCACCATCGGCGTGAAGCAGCTCGGCAGTAAAGGCAACGATGTCATTTTCAAATTTTTTCAGACTCTTGAAAGCTGTGGGATTAAGGCCGTTGGCGGAAATGAATTTTTCATAGGCTTCGGCAAGAAAATGGGTGTATTCCTCGTTCTTATAATAGACAAGGCTCCATGTTTTTGCTTCTTTGTAATTGGGGTCTTCGCACTTGAAACCGTCAAGGTCGCTGAGAACTTCATCAAAATTTCTTCCGTATTCAGGTATCGTTTTCATATTTGTACTCCTCCGATTATATTAAATTGTAAAGGAAATAAACTGCATTACCGAGATAGTTACCGACTGCGTAACCGACAACGCCGGTAACAAGGCCGGAAACAAGAATTGCATTGTTGTTGAGAGCGGCGGCCATTGCAGGAACAAACGGAGGCGAGCAAATGGCCGAAACAGATGTGATAATCATGGTATGAGCATCAATCTTTGCAAGCTTGCAAAGCAGAGAATGAATGATAAGGCTTGCAACTATTGAAACAAATACATAGCAGAAAATGGGAAGACTGAAATTCAGAAGAGCCTTGAAATCCGCACTTGCAGCAACGGAGAAACAGAAGGCGTAGATTATATACATACCGAGCTGGAATGTACGCCTGATCTCTCTTATGCGTTTTATGAAGCTGAGCAGGATGCTGATGGTGGTGATTGAAAGCATCATCACAGTCATTCCGAGGCTGGGATTGAATTTTGAAACAAGCATATTCAGTCCGTATGAAATGCCGAATATAACGGCGGAAATTCCCAAGGCGGCAAGTAAGCCGGGAATGTTTTCTTTTTTGAGGATTTCCTTATACGCATGAACGGATTCATCCATTGCGGAGCTGTCAATTTTAGCGACGGAATCACCGCTTGCCTTGAATTCCTTCAGCTTGAATATTTTGGTGAAGAATTTGGTTCCGATTGTTGAAAGGAAGAAAATGTAGAGCACGGAAACAACGGAATCGTACGTGTTGAATACAATGAAGTCATCATTGGAAATTCCGATTGCGGTTCTGATTGCCGCAAAGTTGACCGTACCGCCCGTGTAAACCGCTGTCGCTCCTGCGGCATATTTTGCGGAATTGGGGTCGGAGCCTCTGAAAATAAGATGAAGAACAAAAGTGACAATAACTATTGATACGCAGGCCAAAAGCATACACAGTAAGCCCTTTTTGGCTATCTTAACAAAATTCTTTATGTCAAGCGAAAACAAAACAAGGGGCAACCCGAAGCATATGGTGACGCTTTGAAGAAGCGAAAGCGGGCTGTCGCCTGCACTTGAAGTAACGGTAATTCCGTCATCCTTGCAGGAGTAGGTAAGCGTTTCCTTTTCACTGTTTTCATAGGGAGCGGTAACGGTTACCGAATAATTGTTTTCGGCATTCAGCTCAACGGTCTGAAAAAGCGTTTCACCTTTTTTGTCCGATGAATAGATTTCAACGGTTGAATCTTTCATTTCACCGGAGGTGACCGTTATTTTTGTGCTTGGCGGTGTAATGAAGGAATGGGGCAAAATGCCGATGTTACCGATGAGCATACCCAGCAGGTAACAAAGCAGAACTACACCGAGCTTGTTGAGAGCTTTGAATTTCACGCAAAGGAAAATGAGCAACGCCGGAACAACGAGGAACATCAGGATGACAAGAATGTTTGAAATCAAGTACATCAACTCCGTATTATATATTTTTCGAAATTATATTTATTTTACACCAAACAGGTAAAAAAATTCAATACACTTTCACCTAAAATTATTACCGGACAACAAAAATAAAATGTTTTTGTCGGCTTTTTTGAGGAAAGACATCAGGTTTTGTCTTTTATCCGTAATGAGTATAAAAAGCTACTCTTGTTTTGCACTGTTACCAAACTCAATTCAGAAAATTTTCAAATAATTTGTAGCCCTTTCATCCGAAGCTGCGTATAAGAGAGTGTAAGACGAAAAACAAACACAAAAACGAAGTGAAAGGGGCGAGCAAAATGTGGCTTTGTGCAATTCTTTTATTCCTTTAATCTGAAATCAAAATCACAAAACAAAAACAAAAAATGGAGATATGATCATGAATAAGACAGTAAATACATTAAGCGATACAGAACTTCTTGCAGTAAGCGGCGGAGAAAATAATCAAAACATTTTGAGAAGTCCATGGGGCGACAGATGGAGCGACGACAGTTACTTCGAAAATGACAAAAAGAACGGTTTAAGATTCATCGGACAAGCAGCGACATACGATTCACCGAAAATCGTTGCTGCAGAAGACCACAATGTAATGCTGTAAAATCAACAGCGAACAAACAATCAAGTGACCGGGAGATAAACCATGAAAAAGATTTTTGTATTC
>JAZUJJ010000030.1:0-53933 GCA_045642725.1 Acutalibacteraceae bacterium | reverse complement strand
GGCGGACCAATTTTCATAGAGCTTGTCAATTCCGCCCTCAGACAGCATTGTGAAATAAGGGGCAAAGAACTGACCGATAGTAAGAAAGAATACGAGAATGAGTTTTATGATTGCCATATATATTACCTCCGTTTCAATTTTTACAATAATAGCACTTAAACGAAAAATTATCAAGTGATATAACTTAAAACTTCACACTTAACACTTTCAAAGCTCAGTACAATTCTGCTTTTTTGATGAATATTTCTTCTTTTTCGGAGGATTTAACCTCGGCTTTTATTTCCTTTGCGGTAATTCCGTTAAGTGGAACTATTCTTTTATGGCCGATGCATTCGCCGGCATATATTTCCTTACCATCGGCGAAAAGCTTTAAGCTGTCGGCGTTTTCGCCCTTTGAAATATCTTCGCTAATAACAAAATAATTAAGCTTTGTCTTTCCGTCGGAGCGGAGAATGATATTATCGGCAGCGGGATTTTCGATTGTGTCAACTGCTTTGGCAAAGGTCTTTTTGAAAAGTTTTCCGAAATTGATAAACTGCTCTTCATCCTGAAAATCGCCGTCGGTGGAAATTGCCATGCCAACCATCATGTTGGTGTTTCTTCCGACGGATTTTACATAACAGTCAAGAAGCTGTTCGGGGGTAAGAACATAATTTTCTTCTCCCTCTTTCCAGCCCCATCCGCCGCCGAAGGCTTTCGCTGAGCGGTTGGGGAAATCGGTTTCGGCGGGAATCCACAGCTCACCGTGCAAATCTCCGTCAAAGCTGATTCTGTCATCGCTTTTTACTGAGGCACGGCAGCATTCGGGTGCAAATCCCAGCTCGTTTCCGACCCACCTTATATTGTGAAGTGCCTCGACCGGGCCCTGAAAAGTTATGGCGTCGGGCTGATATTTTTGCAGAATCGGCAGTACATCCGGGCCGCCTTCTTCTTTCGGAATGATACCGCCGTCGAACCATATTTCAAAAAGCTCACCGTATTCGCTCCAGATTTCTTTGATCTGCTCTTCAACACAGCGAACATAGGCCTGATATTCCTCGGATTTGTAATCCCATTTCCATTCGTCGTTGATATTATAATAGCCGTTACAGCCGGTTGAATAATAAGCGCCGGGCTTTATGCCGTATTTTTTGCAGGCATCAAGAAATTCACGGAAAATATCGCCCTTGCCATCTTTCCATTCCATTGAGGCGCAGGAATAATCATTGACCTTTGTGGGCCAGAGAGAAAAGCCGGTGCAGTGATTAAGAACGAGAACCGCGTATTTCGCACCGAGCTCCGCGGCACTTCTGACCCATTGCTCCGGATCAAGCCGGGCGGGCTTGAATTTATCGGGTGAAAGCCTTGTTCTTACGGCAGAGGTTTTATATTCCTTGAAATCCGGGTCATATATCTCCATAATGTAGTGAATTATTACGCCGATTTCCATATCGGCCCATTGAATCTGCTGCTTTGTCGGTAACGCCTTGCTCATATCAATTCCTCCTGCTTCTTTACTTATATCCGATTTTATCAAAATAAAATTAAAAAGTCCACAGAAAAAATAATATGTTGCTGTTTTTGCTTCTTGATATTTCGGAAAATAAAGGGTATAATCAATAGAAAATAAAAGAAATGAGGCGCGTGACATGAAAAAGAATTTCAAAAAGCTGACTGCTGTCATTCTCACTCTTGCTCTGCTTCTTTCGCTTGCCGTTCCCGCTGCGGCATCCTATGAAAGCAACCAGAGAGAAGTAGTCGCAGAGGACTTTGAGGAAGACGGCCTTTACGGCTACCTTACCACCAAAGACATTGACCCCGAAAACATCAGTAATTCAATCGTTATTCCCGGTCTTTTCCAGTCAAGAGTAAGACTTTACAACGATGACGGAACAGTTGCCCTCAACAAAAACGGTGAGGAATATGAGGCTCCCTTCTTCCTTGATCCTACGGGCGACATCGTAATGCTTGCTCTTAAAAAGGTTCTTTTCCCTCTGCTTCTCGCAATCATCACAAGATATGATTTCTTTGATCTGCTTGCAAATAATCTTGCCGAGGCTCTCAGCGAAATTATCGGCGGAAAAATAATGAGTGATTCTCAGGGCAAGCTTCTCAAAAATATCAAGGCCGACAAATACAACGAATGTGTTGCAAAGCTGACACCGGAAGAAAAGGATTATATTTACGACCAGATTCCGCTCAGCGATTACGCGGATATTGTCGGTGAAGATCATCTTTATTTCTATTCATATTGCTCATACGGCAATCTTGAGGAAACCGTTGACGAGCTTTATGATTTCATTATCAAGGCCGCTTCCGAATCACCCACGGGCAAGGTCAATATCGTTCCCATCAGCCAGGGCGGTTCCATTGCCGCAAACCTTCTTGAAAGACACGCCGATGTAGGTCAGTATCTTGACAGAATCATCTATATCATCCCCGCTCTTGACGGCACCGTTCTCATGGGCGAGCTTTACAGCAAGGGCTTTATTGACGATAACAAATCTCTTTATGATGAGATTTTCCCCGTTCTCATTGATGATGAAGATACACCTTGGCTCGGCTATCTTGTAAATGTCGCTCTTCATCTTCTTTCCCCCAAGACGGTCAATTCCGTACTTGACAAGGGCGTTGACGGCCTTGTCGGCTGCCTTAAAAACTCAACCTGTATCTGGGGCCTTATCAGCTCCGATGATTATCCGGCTGCCGCCGAAAAATATCTTTCCGCTCCCGAAGACAAGTATCTGAGAGCTCAGGCCGACACACATTATCAGGCACAGCTTAACAGATTCAAGAACATTCAGAAGCAGATTGACGAATACGGCGTTGAAGTTTTTGATATTGTTGACTATAACTACACACTTTATCCCCTTGTTGATTCCTGGAAATCCGTAAATGCAGACGGTATTATCAATGTTTCCTCCACCTCTATGGGCGCAACAAGCGTTGCCGTTGATGTTCAGCTTCCCGCTGATTATCAGCCCGTTGAAGGCGGCAAATATGTTGATAAGTATAACCTTATTGATGCAGGCACGGGCCTTCTTCCCGACCAGACCTTCTATTTCCACAATCAGGATCATGAATCAACGGCAAGAAACGATGTTATAATGAAGCTTGCCATTTCTCTGCTTATAGACAATAATTTCACAAGCGTTAATTCTTACCCCGACAAATATCCTCAGTTCAACGAATCCCGTGACGCTAAGGGCTTTACCGCAGCAATCATGAATATCAATAATATTCTTGCTGCCGATAAGGATAAAGAAGTAACTTATGACAGAGAAGCCCTCACCGCTCTTTATAAGGAAGGCGCAAAGACTGCCAACAACACCACCATGAATCCGGATGAGCTTGAAGCCTATAAATCCGATTTCTATGTAAGACGCGACAGAATTCTTTACGGTAAGGAGCCTCAGCCTCAGAAGGAAACCTTCGGTGACAAGATCGAAAAGGGCGCTTCCGATGTTGCGACAGTCATACTCAAGAACATAAGCGTATTCCTTTATAAGCTCATGTGGAATAAATAAAAAGCAAAATCAATAAAAAAGCAGGTCCGGTCTGGACCTGCTTTTTACTTTGTGTTATTGAAATTATATATCTTTGTTTGCAACGATGAATGTATATCTTTCCTGCATTGTGAATGCGCCGTGGCCGGTGTTATATCCGCCGTGGTCGGAGGTAACGATTATGAGCCAGTCTTCGGTTTCGTAATCAGCTCTTGCTTTAATGGCTGAGATAATATTATTGCAATGCTCTTCGGCATCATAAAATGCTTTTACATAATCTTCGTTGCCGACGCCGAAGCCGTTATCGTGGCCTGTGTGGTCACAGTATTCAAAGATTGAGAAAATGAAATCGGAGCAATCATCTTTCTGAACATCGTTCATGACATTGGCGTAGGTACCGTTATCGTCATTTGCTTTGAGGAAGGTTGAGTTGATGCCTTTTTCTTCAATGTAATTTTTCTCGTTGATATATGTTGCATCCTCGCCGGAGAAATGGCCGCCCCAGGAAACATAGAAAGCGGAGGAATTGATTTTTTCACTTTCAACAAGAGTGGTAAGCAGAGAGAGGTGGTCGTTTGACTTGGGAATACTGTTGTCTGTTACACCGGTGACATTTGCCCATTCGCCTGTGAGCATTGAGCACCAGCCGGGGGCGGTGGAGGTTGCCTGAGTGTTGAAATCGGGATAGTTCTTGCCGCCGCAATAAGAAAGATAGGCTTTGCCGCCGTCATTGAGAACGGTGCTTATTGCGCTGGGCTTCTGTGCATCAAAAAGAGTGAAGGTGTCGGCGCGGCAGCCGTCATAACCGAGAACAATGACCTTCTTTTCCGTTTTGCCTTCGGGCAGGGGAGCGTTGACATGGTCACTGATGATTTTGTAAATATCTGTCTGGGGTCTTGCATCTTCCATGGTGTTTTCAAAAACCTTTACGCTTTTCACATTCTTTTTGTAAGCGGAAATCGTGTCGGAATTGTTGGTGCCTGCAAAGGTACCGTAAATCATCATAAAGAAGGTAAGAAATGCGAGAAATGCGGATTTGATAGCTGTAAACATAAGCGAATCTCCTTTTTTATTATTTATTGTGCTTCGGTTATATCAGCCTCAATGAAGCCGATACATTCTCTGCCCCTGACGGGGTTTGATGTATCTCTTGCATTGAAATACAGACGAAGCTTGTTACCGTATTCAATAAGGTGGCTTGCGTAAACAAACTGTGCAAGCCAGGGGGCTCCGCCGGGCTCAAGAAGGAGTTTTTCAAACTTGAAATCAAGCCCGTCGGCGGAAGAAAGCATGAGAATGGCGGAGTGGCTTTTGCCGTCTTTTGAATAAATCCCGTTCTGAATGCCGAGATAGCCGTCTTTAAGACGGTAAACCTTAAGACATCCGCTGCAAAGATTAAGATAAGGGTCGTTTTTGTCGGGTGAAATGACAGGTTTCGGCATGACCTCATACCCTTGAGTCAGCTTGTCACTTTCTGCGGCAAAAATATAAGTGGGTTCACAGAATTTACAATCATCAATGTAGGTAAGACCGCAGGAAAAATAAAGGCGGTTTTTACCGTTTTCGCTGAGCAGGAACGGGTTTGATATTGAGGAACCTTTGTTGAATTTTTCATACCCTGCGGCAGAGCTTAAAACTCTCTGCGGCCCGGACCAGTGAACAAGGTCTTTGCTTTTTAAGGCGAATATTTCGGAGTGCCACTTTGCAATGCCGATGAAATTCATGAGATTTGCAAAAACACTGCGGGTCTTTTCATAAAAAAGGCAGTAGCCGTCATCCGTTTTGTTGATATTCGGCCTCATGGCATCTGAAACGATTTTTGCGTTTTTTGAGAAAGTGATGCCGTCGGATGAAACAAAATCATAAACGGCAAAATTCGTATGAAAAAACATATGGAATTTACCGTCGGGGCTTGTCTCCGGTGTGAGCAAAGACGGGTCAGCCACAACAAATGAGCCGTCAAAGGGCTTCAGCACGGGCTCGGGCCGAAGACGAAAATCGGCACCGAGAATTTGTGATAAGGTTATATTCAGCATCTTTTTACCTCGCTTTTGCCAATTATATTATTTTTTACCGTTCAAGTCAACTGCTTAGGCATAATATCGTTTCTTATTGAAGAATTAAAAGGTCTGTGTTATAATTTATTTACAACCCTTTATCAAGGAGAGATTATGAGCATGAAAAAGATTCTGAGTGTCATCATTTCGCTGATTTTTGCATTCGGTGCTTTCGCTGTTTGTGCCGGAGCGGCTTCTCTGCCGGAAAAAGCTGTCATTGTTATTCCCGCAGGGGCAAAGGAAACCGAAAAATATGCCGCAGATACTCTTGCGGAATATATCGGAAAGCTTACGGGCAAAGAAATAAAAATCAAGGATGATTTATCCGCACCCGAAGCCTTTGAAATCCTTGTCGGCAACACTTCGAGAACTCAGAGTAAAACGGAAGGCCTTGCCGACGGCAGCTATTTTATAAAGAGCGGAAAAAACAATATTGAAATAGCCGGTGCGGGCAACCGCGGCAATATTTACGGCGTTTACAGATTTTTGCATGAATTCGGCGGATATAATGTTTTCACTGCCGAAACGGGAATGCAGACCGACAAAACATCTCTTGAAATCCCCGATGATGCCGATATTTCATACACTCCGTGCTTTGAATATACGGATACCGACTGGCACAGCCCCAAAAACGATATTTATTCCCTTGCCAACGGCCTCAACGGCAGCCCTTACAGAACTCTTTCGGCAGAGCAGGGCGGAAATGTGAGCTATATCAGCAATTTCTGTCACACTCTGACAACGGAATTCTGCTCCGCAGAGAAATATTTTGACGAACACCCCGAGTATTTTGCACTCAGGGACGGCAAAAGAATGCTCGACCAGCTTTGTCTTACCAACGATGAGGTTTACAAAGTGGTTCTCGGTGAAGTTCTTGACCTGCTTAAAGAAAAACATGACCCCGAAGCGGCAGTTCAGATAGTTTCGCTGACGCAGAATGATAACCGTAATTACTGCCAGTGCGACAAATGCCGTGCTCTTGATGAGGAAAACGGCTCCCAGTCCGGCACTATGATAACCTTTGTAAACAGAATTGCCGATGCCGTTAAGGCAGAGGGCTACGAAAACACGGCCATTGACACTTTTGCTTATCAGTACACCCGCAAGGCACCCAAAAATGTGAAACCTGCGGATAATGTAATCGTTCGCCTGTGCACCATAGAATGCTGCTTCTCTCATCCTCTGAGTGACCCGTCATGCGACCGCAACAAAGAGCTTAAATCGGACCTTGAAAACTGGTACGAAATCTGCAAGCGTATTTATGTGTGGGATTACACTACAAACTATGCTTATACTGTCGGTATATTCCCTGATTTCGGTGTGCTTCAGGCAAATATGCAGTTCTTCCGTGACCACGGCGTAAAGGGTGTTTACGAAGAGGGCGCATATTATGTTGATGAATGCAACACGGAGTTCGGTGAGCTGAGAGCTTATCTCATTTCAAAGCTGCTTCAGGACCCCGATTGTGATTTCGGTGCGGAGATGCTCGCTTTCTGTAAGGCATATTACGGAGAGGGCGGAGAAAAAATAAAGGAATTTATTGATGCGACAATCGAAAATGCCGCAGGCCGCCATGTGGAAATTTATTCAAAAATGTCCGAATCTCTTAAATTCTCGGATTATGAGGCTCAGAATCTCGATAAGCTCTGGGAAGAAGCAAAGAAGCTCACGAAGGATGAAGCACAGCTTAAAAACATTGAAAGAAGTGAGCTTTCCTGGCGATATGTCAAGGCTTCTCTCGGCCTTTGCGAATTCAAAGGAATGCTTGGCGGCAGAGAGGCGAGAATCGGGCTTTATAATGACCTTATTGCTTCGGGCATAAAGAAATTCAGTGAAGGAAACGGTGACACACAGGTTGTCGGCTCATTTTCTTTTCTTCCCGCCGAAAACTGGCAGAACAATGACGGATTTGTTTCCCCGCTGTATATTGTTTCAATCGTGATTTATGCCCTTGCCATTGCTGCTGCGGCAGTTTTGTTTGCGCTTGGCATAAAGCAGAAGAAATACCGTTTCTGTGTTCATCTGCCGCTGTTTGCCGCATTTATTGAAGTGCTTCTCTGGAGCAGAAGAGCTTTCCTTGCCTGGAAAGACCTTGACCAGTATGCCGTAACCCTTGTGCTTTTCTTCCTGATTATCGGCTTTGCGGTTGTTGCAAAGAATCAGATAAGAACGGGCTCAAAATCAAAGACATTGATTTTCAGCATTATCGAGGGCGTAATTTTCTACGCACTTTATGAATTGCCGATATTGATAATCAATGTATGGATGTATGATGGGCGTGCAAATGACCTTTCGCTTTCTGTTTCGTATGTTCTCTGTTTCGTATTTATACTTGCCGTATTTATTCACACTATCAGAATTCTCAAAAAATCAGATAAGGAGCAATAAAAATGAGAAAAAATTTCGGAGCAAAAACATGGCTTTATCCTCAGCCCGTAATGATAATCGGAACCTATGATGCACAGGGCAATCCCGACGCGATGAATGCCGCCTGGGGCGGTATCTGCGGAGCGGATGAAATAATCATAGACCTCGGCAGTCATAAGACCACGGATAATCTTGCACTTAACGGTGATTTTACCGTGGGTATTGCCGACATTGAAAATGTGGTTGCCTGCGATTATGTAGGTGTTGTTTCCGCAAGAAACGAAGCCGAAAAAATGAAGAAGGCGGGATTTACCACCGTAAAAGGTGAATTTGTAAATGCTCCCGTCATAAACGAGCTTCCCGTTACCCTTGAGTGCCGTCTGACAAAAATAATCGACGGCGGCAAATACCTTGCAAAGATAGTAAATGTCAGTGCGGATGAAAAATATCTCGGTGAAGACGGCCTGCCCGACATTTCAAAATTCACACCCATAACCTACGAGCCTGTTCACCACGGCTATTATACTATCGGTGAAAAGGTCGGGAACGCCTTCTCTGACGGCAATAAACTCAAATAAAAAAGACGGCGCGGACTCATTCAAGCGCGTCCACGCCGTATGTTACAAGGTCAATATTCGTTTCCATAAGTGTTCTGTGCTTTTGCAGGCAGAATATGATTATGCTGTCCCTCGGGTCTCTGACATAAAGGTCGGCAAGGTTTGCAATCTTCAGCAGCTTGCTCGTTTCATTCAGCGAGAGCTTCATGCCGAAGGCAATCATCAGAAGCTTGTCACGGGAAGGGTTCTTCTTTGTGCCGCTGAAAATCTGATAGGCATAGTTCTTGTCAAGATTACTTTCGGAAATAACATCGTTCTTTTTCAGCTTCTTTTCATCAAGAAGGAAATTGAGATATTCAGACAGAGATTTGAAATTCAGCTCTGAAACCTCTTCATTGAAAAAATCGGTATATGATTTTTTTGTCTGCATAATTTCCAAGAGTTCTTCAGTGGATTTTTTCATGGCAATACTCCTTTTGCGTGTTTCTATATTACTATATTTTTTTGCGGAAATCAAGGTGATAAAAAGGTGTACGAATTCATCAAGGATATAAATGACAATGTTAAACTGGCTTTTTCCGACGGTATGGTGTTTATCGCAAAGGAAATAACACCGGATGACTTGCCCGTTTACCGGAAAATTGCCGGAATAAAGAACAAAAACATAGTTTCCGTAAAAGAAATAACCTGTATTGACGGCAGATTTTATGTTATCAGAGATTTCATTCAGGGCGTCACCCTTGACAGATATATTGAGCTTAACGGCCTTATGGATGATAAAATGGTGAAAAATGTCATTCTTGATGTCTGCAACGGACTTCGTGCCGTTCACGGCCTCGGAATAGTTCACCGTGATATAAATCCGTCAAATATAATTATTGACGGCGACGGTAAGGCAGTTATTATTGATTTCGGCATAAGCCGTATTGAGAAGGAAGGTATGAGCCGTGACACGCAGATACTCGGCACCCACGGTTACGCTGCCCCGGAGCAATACGGTTTCACACAGACCGATAACAGAGCGGATATTTATGCCGTCGGTGTGCTGATGAATTACCTGAAAACCGGAATGATGCCAAATGAAAAGCTTGAGAACGGATATTACAAAAAAATCATTCAGCGGTGTATAGAAATAGACAGTGACGAAAGGTATCAGGATGTGGAAGCGGTAATGGCCGCTTTGGGTAGAAAGCCGAAATTAAAGGATTTGAATCTGACGCTGCCCGGCTTCAGGAAAAAAATCTGGTGGCATGAGGTTATCGCCGTCAGCTATGCGTTTTTTGTTCTGATAATTTATCTTGCGATACTTCCGGATATTAACGGATGGATTCACATACTTTTCAATATTTTTGAAATCGCATTTATGTTTGTGCTGCCCGTACCGATTGCAGCAGACTGGACTGAATGGGTCGAAAGGCTGACAGACAATAAATTTGAAAGCAGAGCCTCCAAAAATATCTTTCTTGGTTGCTGCGCTGCCGTGCCCGTTTTTATCTCCTGCATATTGATGATTGTAGAACAATATATCAAATAAGTGGTGTGCTGACAGCACACCACTTAAACTTTTTTATGAAGTATAATAATTCGCGGGCAGACAGTACTGCTTAATTCATAAGGTTTTATTCAGGAGGTAATTTATGGAAAACAATCAATCGGCATTTGCCGCCGAAAACAAAGGAATGAAAAGCTGCAAGTCCTGCGGAGCACCCATTTCAAAAAAAGCAAAGACCTGTCCGAACTGCGGAGCAAAGAATAAAAAGCCGATATATCTCAGACCGTGGCTGTGGGTCGTCGCAATTCTTCTGATTATCGGTATTGCCGCATCCTTCGGTGATGAAAGCGAGAGTAAAAACATCGGGGAGGATACCGTTGCCGACAGCGAAAATGTTGAAAACAATAACGGCAAAAACGAAAAAGAAAGAACCGAAAACAAAAATACGACCGCAAAGCCCGCTGCGCAGGAAATCAAATATGAAATCGGTAAGAGCGATATTTCATTTTATCAGAGCAGTATAAACACGACCTGGATGAGAATTGCCGTTCCCGTAAAGAACACCGGGAAAATCAATATCTATCTTCCGTCGGCAGACATGGACCTTGAAACGGAAAGCGGTTCGCTCGTTGATACGGTAAGTCTTGTTTCGGCCTACCCCACAATAATCAAGCCGGGTGAAACAGGATGGTATTTTGAAACAAGAACCTATGACGGGGATACAGGCGTTAAGGTCGTACCGAATATCAAGCCCGTCAAAGCCAAAGCGGATTGTGTCCGCCTTGCCGTTTCCGATGTAAGCATCAAGGATGAAGATTTCCTCGGAGCCGCTGCTCTGGGCAGAATAACAAACTCGACGGATATAACACTGACCGGCGCTCATGTGACCGTTAATCTGTTTGACGGCTCGGGCAAGATGATCGGCAGGCTTACGGAGTATGTTACGGATGAGCTTGCACCCGGTGCTTCCAAAAGCTTCAAGGCAACGAGCCTTTCAAGCGTAAAGGCTTCCGAAATTGCCGAATATGAGATATATGCTTTTCAGGATACCTTTAACTGGTAATCATCTTTTGTATTTTGCCGCTTCCGAGGCTCTGACCCTGCGGTAAAATGTTGTTTTGCTCAGCGAAGAACGCCTTATGGCCTCCTTTGCCGAAATCATATTATGCTTGTATTCAAGTATTATTTTTCCAAGATCGGGATTAGCCTCCAGAGGCGGCCTCCCGAAACGGACACCTCTCTTTTTTGCGGCGGCAATGCCTTCGGCTTGCCGCTTTTTTATGTTTTCACGCTCGTTCTGAGCCACAAATGAGAGTATCTGCAAAACAAGGTCGGCAATGAAGGTGCCCATCAGGTCCTTGCCCTGCCTTGTGTCAAGAAGCGGCATATCCACAACGCATATATCAACGCCGATTTCTTTTGTGAGCATACGCCATTGCTTCTGGATTTCCTCATAGTTTCTGCCGAGACGGTCAATACTGTGAATGTAGAGCAAATCACCCTCGCGGAGCGTTTTTATCAGCCGCTTGTAGTTCGGTCTGTTGAAATCCTTACCGGACTGCTTGTCGGTGTAAATATTTTCGGGCGCAACACCTTTTTCATACATTGAAAGGAATTGCCTGTCATCATTCTGGTCTGTGGAGGATACACGTATGTAACCGTAAACTGTCATAATTATTTCTCCTTAAGTATAGTGTAGTGATATATACTATATTATAATTATGACATAAATTGAAAAATCGGAAAAAAGGAACGGGATTGTCCCATTCATCAGCTTTGCACTGAATGAGGCAATCCCGTAAATCTGCTTATTTGCTCTTTATGATTTCTTCAAGTATTTCGGCGATTTTTACTGCCGTATTGGGGCCGAGGGAATTTGTTTCTTCATAGTGGCGTCTTCCGAGGCGGTCTCTTGCATCATCGGCATAGGGTGCATCGGGATGAAGCACAAAGTCATTGGGAGGCAGAATGTAACCGACCTCATCGTTTGCAAGACCGATGAACATGGTGTCTTTGTCACCCGTAATCTCGGTAAGAGGAGTGGGGTTGACTTCGGCACCCTTGCCCGTTCCGCTTTCCTCTGCGGTAAGATAGCCGCCGTAAGCAAGCTCGGGGAAGAGCTCACCGGGCAGAAGAACGATTTTAAGGGAGTCAATTTCTATATAGGTCATTTCGCTCTTGAGAGCGTGGTTGAGTCTGGTTCCTTTGACATGATGTTCTTTAACGCTGAGCAGGCCTATCTTTGCGGCAAGCATAAGCACGGTGTTGTCAGCCTCAAAGAAAAATTCTTTTTTCATAAAGCTGATTTTCGGAGTAAGCTTGATTTCATCCTCCGGCTTTATTGCAAGAGCATAGTCGGCAAGCTTGAAGCCGATGGCCTTTGTGTTTTCGGAAAAGTCGCTGCCGTTATCTCTGATTTCCTGTTCGTTGGGGATTTCCATGCTTATCATTCCGCCGATACAGCCTACGCAGTAAATTGTTTCGGCTCCTGATTTGTCGGCAATTCTGCGGCGAAGATAGCAGGGGAAATCTGCACTGATGAGCTTGTTGCAGCCCTGAAGTGACTCGGAGTGAGAAGCAAAATTGATAAAGTAGATGTCATTGCTTCCGTCATCGGGAACAAATCTGAGCCTTGTGAGAACATCGGAATATACGACCGGAAGACGGATGTCCTCCTGCATATCGGGAACATGAATTCTTCCGAGGAAAAGGTCGCCTGTTTTTCTTGTTTCGTATGCTTCTTTAACGGCGTTTACGGTTTCGGTGAAAAGGATTTCCATAAAGCCCTTATCCTTGCCGCTGAAGGGCAGGGGACCCCAAATGCCCATTGTGTCAATACCGGCATGGTTATGGGTGCTGACAACATTTATGCTGCGGCAATGGGAAATAAGAGCAAAGTCCTTAAGTCTTGAGCGGATTTCGTTTACATCCTCGTTGAGCAGACCTACATCATCAATGGAAACGATAACTATGCCGCCGTGACCGGACATATCGTCAAGCCAGAGTGCATGGGTCTGAGGTGCATCAAGAACACCTATGGATTTCTTGTTTTCCTGATAACCTGCTATGAAATAGGGCTTTTTGTAAGCATCCGGAGGCAGTATGCTCCTTTTGGCAAAGCCTGCGCTGAATTTGTTTGAACCGGGGTAAGAAACCTTATCAAATTTGCCGGGGTCGGGGGTGCAGTTGTCGGCAGAGGCCTTGACGGCGCCTCCGGCTTTAAGGGCTGATCTTGCGGCCTTCATTGCAAGGGAAAGAACATCCATGATTCATCCTCCATATATTTTATAATATTTTATATCATTTTCTTAATTTCTTTTTCAGCGGAAAATAAGCGGCGGCAAAGAAAATCAAGGCGGCTATGGCTCCGAGGGCGCTGAGAAAAACATCATCCTTGATTACCTTTATGAAGCCGACACCTTTTACCGTTCTGTAAATCATTCTTGAAAGCGGAGCTTCATCAATGAAAAGGTATATTGCAGAGTAAAAGCAGAGAAGCGCCGTAAGTGCCTTGTGTGCAAATTCACCGGGCTTTACTCCGAAAGGAACGGGCAGCTCGCGGTGCAGAATGTTTTTGCTGAAAATGAGCAGTAATACAACACCTGCGGCAGCGGAAAGAATAAGGGTGAGGATTGAGGCAAAGGGCATTACGCCGACGATTTTATGTTCTTCAAGGGTGGCACCGAGCCTGAATGAAAGAGCCTTGAAAGGAATAACGGCAAAAGCAACAAGAGTGAAAATAAGGCTTACGGCAAAACGCAGCTCTTTATTTTCAATGTAAGGCTCGCTTCTGAAATCCTCGGCTTTTGTATATTTCTCAGGCAAAACGGCGATTATAAACATTATGCCGCAGCCGAATATTGCGCCTGCACAGAGCTGCCACAGACCTGTATCGGAGTGGCGGAAAATGCCGGGCAGACGGATGTAGGCAAGAGAGCTTGTGGGGTAACGGTTGACTATGAAATAATCCGCAGCGGTAACTGCAGCGGCAGAGAAAATATTCGCCGCAAAAGAAATGAGAGCGGCAAGCTTGTCACGGAAAACGATGAGAAGAACGAGAATAACGATTATTGCTCCGAAAGCAAAAGCAAAGTGCTGTGCGATGCTGAAATATGTATCGGAAAAAGGAACATCCTTAAGTCTGTCTGCGAGGCCGAAATTGCGGATATATGCCTGACGGGCTGTCAGCTCATATCCGCAGGCTTTAAGCCCGCTTTCGAAATTATCCGAGGCTTTGGGAACAAAGAAACGAACCAGCGGATGAACAAAGGTAAGCTTTGCAATGATTTCCGGAATGAAAAATGCAGCGGTCAGACCGATATATTCAGCGGGCTTGTATTCCTTTTCGGAAAAAAGAGTTCCGGTAAAAGCTCCGAAAAGCGCAAAAGCCGCAAAGCCTGCAATGAGCAGAGCGGGAATACCGCGGAACTGACTTATTACCGAAAGACGCAGATTGTCTTCACCCGGGAACCTTGCACCGCTTAACATAAGCCCTCCCGCGAGGTTGAGCATTGTCTGTAATGACCTTGCGGTCAGCGCGGCGGCGGCAGTGCCGAAAGGAATGAGCTCATATTTCATTTTTGCTCTGTTTCCGTAAAAAGAGAATATAAGCAAAGTCAGCATGGTTCCGACGGCGGCCGCACCCCAAAGAATGCCGAAGCCGTCTGTGCCGCCGACCCTCATCATAAGGGCGGTAAGAGCTCCGCCGAGAAGAACGGTGAGAAATTTCCGACCCTTTGTCATTTTATTTTCAGCAGTCATAAAAGACCTCCGATATTTTTTAATTTAGACAATTATAATACTTTTACTTGCTATATGCAAGGAATTTTGTATAATCTGTTGTATTATTTTGATTTGAGTGATATAATCACAAAAAAGGAGTGAAAGCTTATGGATAATTTCACTTATGAATACGGCGACAGAACCGATAAGCTGGAAAAATACGAGTGGGACAGCACCTGGATAGAGCAGACCGACAACATCACCGCAAAAAGAGTTTATTATATCGGTGATTCAATATCCGCAGGGCTCAGAAATCATTGCACCTCGGCTGCCGGGGGCGAATATGTTTTTGACGGCTGTGCAACCTCAAAGGCACTCGATAACAGCTTTTATTATGATACGATTTCACTTTTCGGCAGACAGCTTCCGAAAACGGATGTGGTTCTTTTCAATAACGGGCTTCACGGCTGGCATCTTGAGGATGAAACGGATTATGCCGCCTGGTATGAAAAAGCCGTTGAGTTTCTGCTGAAGGAATTTGACAAAAGCAAGCTTGTTCTCATGCTTTCGACCACACTTGCCGATAAAGAGAGAAACGAAAGATGTAAGGCAAGAAACAGGGCTGTCAGCCTGATTGCCGAAAAATATTCATTGCCCGTAATCGACCTTTATTCCGAGTCGGTCGACCGGATTTCTTATCAGTTTGATGACGGCTGTCATTTCAGAAGTGAGGGCTGTAAGCTGATGGCTGAATTTGTTGTAAATGAAATACGCCGTATTGACGGCTGAAAAGAGGAATATATTATGAGTAAAAAGGCACTTATTTTCCGCGGCGGCTGGGACGGCCATGAGCCGGTAAAGGTTTCCGAAAGGTTTGCTTCTCTGCTGAGAAAAAACGGTTATGAGGTAGAGATAACCGATACCCTTGATACTCTTCTGGACCTTGACAAGCTCCTTGACCTCGACCTTATCGTTCCCTGCTGGACCATGGGCTCAATCCCCGGCGATTGCAGTAAAAATGTCAGAACGGCTGTTGCTTCCGGAGTAGGACTTGCAGGGTGTCACGGCGGAATGTGTGATTCCTTCCGTCAGGATACCGAATGGCAGTTCATGACCGGAGGTCAGTGGGTCAGCCACCCCGGCGGAGACGGAGTTGAATACACCGTTGACATCAGACCCGGCTCAAGCCCCATAGTTGAAGGCATTGACAGCTTCAAGGTCAGCAGTGAGCAGTATTATCTTCACATCGACCCTGCTGTTGAAGTGCTTGCAACAACAAGATTCCCGGTAGTAAATTATTATCACTGCTCAAACAAGCCCATTGATATGCCCGTTGTCTGGACAAAATACTGGGGCTGCGGCAGAGTATTTTATAATTCTCTCGGCCATCATGACGATGTTTTTGAAAAATCACCCGAAGCCGAAATTCTTATGGAGCGCGGTATGCTCTGGGCAGGCGAGGGCAAAGAATACGCAAAGGCTCACGGCCTTTCGGCAGAAAAATATACAAAGTAAGGAGTAAAAAGTTATGACTACTATCGGTATAGTCGGCATTGGTGACATAAGCGGAATTTACCTTAAAAACATAACCGAAACCTTCAAGGAGCTTGAAATAAAAGCAGTCTGCGACCTTAAAAAGGACAGAGCGTTGAGAGCACAGGAAAAATACAATATTCCCGTGGTTTACGATACAATGTATGAGCTTTTTGAGGACAAGAATATCGAAATCGTTCTCAACCTCACAAGACCTGCGGAGCATTTTGATGTTTCAAAGGGTGCTTTGCTTGCAGGCAAGCATGTTTACAGTGAAAAGCCTCTCGGTGCTTCTCTTGAAGAAGGCAAGGAACTTGTGGCTCTTGCCGCAGAAAAAGGCCTTATGCTCGGCGGTGCTCCCGACACCTTCCTCGGCGCGGGAATACAGACCTGCCGTAAGCTTATCGACGAAGGCCTTATCGGTGATATTGTCGGTGCTTCCGGAGCAATGATATGCAGAGGACACGAAACCTGGCATCCCGACCCGGAGTTTTATTACACCTACGGCGGAGGCCCCATGCTCGATATGGGCCCGTATTATGTAACCGCTCTCGTTAACCTTATCGGCAGAGTAAAAGCCGTAACGGGTGTTACGAAAATTTCCTTCCCCAAGCGTACAATTACTTCTCAGCCTCTTGCCGGCACGGTTATTGATGTTACCGCTCCGACTTATATTACGGGCATTATGCACTTTGAAAACGGAGCCATTGCAAACCTTACGACTACCTTTGATGTTTATAAATCAAACAGTCATAATATTGAAATTTACGGCTCAAAAGGAACTCTTTTCGTTCCCGACCCCAACTGCTTCGGCGGCCCCATAACCTATTTTAACGGTGAAACAAAGGAAATCGAGGAAATTCCTCTTGCCTTTGATTATGAAGAAAACAGCCGTGCTCTCGGCCTTGCCGACATGGCAAAGGCAATCAAAACAGGCAGAGCACCGAGAGCTTCTTATAAGCAGACTCTTCATGTGCTTGAGGTCATGGAAGCCTTTGACAAGAGCAGCAAAGAAGGCAGAACCGTTGAGATAGCTTCACCTTATTGCAGAGAAATGCCCATGAAGGCTGACGGCGAACACGGCATACTTGATTAAAAAACGGAGGAAACATAATGCTTACATTTCTTGTTAAATTCGTAAAAATACTGCTTACGCTATTTATGACCGTAAACAGCGTTTTCGGTATTTTTACCGGTGATAAAGAGGCAAAAATCGCAAGAGCAGAGGAAAACTGCCAGGCAAGTTTTGCCGTAATTTCCGACACTCATCTTAAGGCGAACTTTATCCGTCAGGGTATGTTTGAGCTCGGTCTTAAGGATATGGCTGATGCAAAGGATAAGCTTGACGCTTTTGTAATTACCGGTGATGTTACCGACCACGGTTATGACGAAATGTGGGAAACCTTCGGTGACGCCATGTCAAAATATGATGTTGCTTCTCAGAAAATCATCGTTATCGGCAACCATGACACCTGGGGCCATGAGCGTGAGGACGGCACTGATGACCCGGATGCCGTAAGAGAGAGCTTCATAAAGTACAGCAAACAGATTTCCGACAGAGATATTGAGAATGTTTATTATTCCACTAATATAAACGGCTATCCCGTTATCGTTCTCGGCAGTGAGGGCTGCAACACATCAGCCACCGTTTCACAGACTCAGCTTGACTGGTTTGCACAGGAAATGGAAAAAGCTTCTCAGACTGGACTTCCGATTTTTGTTTTCTTCCATCAGTCAATCAATCAGACTCACGGTCTTCCCTACACATGGGAAATGAATGAGGATGATCCTCCCGAAAGAGGCGGTATCGGTGACGCTTCCGATGCTGTGCTTGCAATAATTCAGAAATACAACAATGTATTTTACATAAGCGGTCACATTCACGGCGGACTTTCAACGGAAGAGGATGACAATGCCTACAATTCCATTGAGAGATTTGACGGCTACACCCTTATAAATGTTCCCTGCTATATGTACCCCAATGTAAAGCGCGGCGGCTGTATCACCAACGGCACGGGATATGTATTTGAGATTTATAATGACAAGGTTCTGCTCAGAGCAAGAAACTTTGCCACGGGAACATGGTGCACAAAGTATGACCTTGAGGTGGACCTTGTTGAAGAAACGGTAATTCCTCAGTAAAAAATCAGCGCAGAATATTTTTAATACAAAAAGCAATTCCGGAGTTTTGATTATTCCGGAATTGCTTTTTCTATAACCTGAAATGTAAATGCTTTTATTTGTGTATGAACAGCGGTCTGCCGTTCTTTTCGGCTGAGGAGTAAATTACCACCTTATCGCCGATATTATAATTATCAAGGTTTTTGTTTGAGAGAAAATGTTCAAAGGATGTGCCTCTGAATTTTTTTCCGTTCACCTCAACGAAGGCGAAATTCCCTTCCTTTGAAACAACGGTACCCACATTGCAGAGATAAGGTGTTTTTTTATTCAATGAACGGTAAATCAGAGCGAGCACAACAGCGCCCACGATAATAACGCTGATGACGAAAATAATGAAAAATCCGGAAGCATCATCCTTTACAATGCCGCAGAGCATTGAAACTGCCGCCGTAAGCAAAGCAGCGATAAGGTAAACCGTCATAAACCCGATATAGCAGTTGCGTGCAAATCCGCGGAATTCTTTGCCGGATTTCAAAGCCTTATATTCTTCTTCGTTAAACATCCCGTTCACTCCCTTCCGAAAAAACAATATCACAAAGAAAAAGCCAATGCAAGATATTTTTGATTTTTGTATGACAAAACGACCGCATCCGATGATGCGGCCGCCTTTTGAATAATCTTATTTGTCGAGGTTTCTTGTGCACTTGGTAACAGTCTTGAAAACATCCTCAAAGCGATTGAGAGCATCGTCAACAACTTCGTCGGTGTCGGCAAGGGATGTGTAAAGTCTGCTGCCTGCAAGAGTAACGATACCGTGAGCCATATAAGCTGCACCCATCTGCTCCATGGCAACTTTTCTGCGGAGCATTTCGGGCTTTGCCTTAAGCATGGGAACAACGCTCTTAACAAGGTTGAGAGAGCTGAAATCGTAGCTCATTGCACCGGTGCATTCAAGATGGCAGATTGAGCCCTGGTTGTAAGCAACGAAGGGAAGGTCGTACTTGTCGATAAGACCCTGAAGACCTTCGGTGAGCTTGTCGCCGGCAAGACCTGCTTTTTCGCAGGCATTGGTCTTTGCGATTTCCTGAATTGCGCAGTAGCCTGCAAAGGATGAAAGGGGATTTGCTGCAAGAGTACCGCCGACATAAGCACGCTTCATCATTGTGCCTACACCTGCTGCCATACCGCTGACAAATTCCTTCTTACCGCCTACGCCGCCTGCTGAGGGATAACCGCCGGCAACGATTTTGCCGAAGATTGTAAGATCGGGAACAACGCCGAAGTAACCCTGAGCACCGCCAAGACCGATACGGAAACCGGTAACAACTTCATCCATGATGAAGAGACAGCCGTATTTGTCGCAGAGCTCACGAACGCCCTTGTTGTATTCGAAATCGATGGGTCTTGTGCCGCTTTCGGGGCCGACAGGCTCAACGATAACAGCAGCCGTACCACCGCGAACTTTGTTTATCATAAGAGTTTTCTCAAGCATGTCAAGGTCATTGGGTCTGACCTCGTCGGTGGTGCCGTAGCAGCTTGAGGGAATACCGTGAGATTCAAGGAAGCTTCTTGAACCGGGAATCTTAAGACCGTAAACCATCTGGTCTGACCAGCCGTGATATGCGCCGCCGACCTTGATTACTCTCTTGGCCTTGGTTGCGTTACGGGCAACACGGATTGCAGCCATAACGGATTCTGTACCTGAGCCGAGCATACGGAACATTTCAACGTTGGGCATATGCTTGTTGATTTCTTTTGCAAGAAGAAGCTCGCCTTCATGGAAAAGTCCGGTTACGGGGCCACATTCATTGATGAGTGCGATTGCCTTTTCACGAACGGGCTCATAGTTGCTGCCGAGGATTGTGGGGCCGCCTGCCTGAAGGAAGTCAATGTACTTGTTTCCGTCAAGGTCATAAAGATAAGCACCGTTAGCCTTTGTTACACAGATGGGGAACGGATAGTTGAAAGCAAGGTTGTGCTGAACGCCGCCGGGGATGTACTGCTTTGCTTCAGCGGTGATTTCCTTTGATTTTGCACAGTTCTTTTCAAAATGGTCAAGAACTCTTGCAAGCTCTTCGTCGCTTACACAGTAAATGGGCTGTGAAGTGAGATATTTGAGCTTGTCATAAATGGGCTTTGCGGGCTGCCATTTCTGGATTGCGTAACCGTTACTCATGTTTCGTTTCCTCCTGATTTTTCAGAAATTTTATGAATTGCTGGATTTTATCGTTTGTTTCGTTCGGGTCCTCAAAAGCCTCGTTGTCAATAAGCTTCTGAAAGATCAAACCGAAATAAGCTCCCAAAATAAATGCGGAAATATCCTTTGAAGAAAAATTGCCGGGCAGGCCGGAATAATTTTCCTTTTCGATTTCCCCGGTGATTAGCGAAAGCATTTTTGAAATTGAGCTTTCTTTTGATGAAAGAATGCTTCTGACGAAAAGCTCGCTGGTAAGCAGGGGGTAAGGATAAGTGTCCTCAGTAAGGCGTTTGAAAACCGCACTTACATCGGTCGAGCCGTTTTTGTCGGCGGCCTTGATAATGTCATTGATTTCTTCGTCTGCTATCTGCGAAAGCAGATCGTCAAGAGACTCAAAATGTGAAAAGAAGGTGGAGCGTGAAACATCTGCGCCTTCTGCTATTTTTTCAATGGTAACATTTGAAATTCCTTCTTTTTCAAAAAGAAGCTTTGCGCTGTGCATGATTGCACGGTGAGTTATGTCTCTTTTGCGAGAACGGCGGGTCTGTTCCATAGAATTACTCCTTATATTTTGCATTATATCACGGAGTATTCAGTTTGTAAAGATATTTTTGTACTCCAGTACAAAAATAAACTGTAATGCAAAAATCAGATGTCTATTGAGATAACGTTTGGGTCTTCGCTTGCGGCGGCTATAACCTCTTTCATTGAGATTGAGCGGCTTTTGCGTATGGTGATGTCAAGCAGCAGAGTTCCGTCGTCAAGGTTTCGTTTCATTTTGCAGTTTTCAAAAACGATTTTCTTTTCATCAAGCTCGGAGCGGAAATTGAAAAATGCACCGGGCACATCCTTAAGCACCACCCGGAATTCATTTACGGTGTTTTCAAGGCCGGAAAGAAATCTGTGCAGGAAAAGCTGAAAAATTATCATCATTACGGTGGCGGCAATGCCTATGGTGTATTGCCCTGCACCGATTGCCATACCCACGGCGGAGGTCGCCCAGATTCCGGCGGCGGTGGTAAGACCTTTGATTGAAATATCCTTTACGAAAATTACGCCTGCGCCCAGGAAGCTTACGCCCGTGACCACATTGGCGGCTATTCGGGAGGCATCAAGATTTATACCGTCATAAACAACGACATCAAAAAAACCGTATTTTGAAACAAGCATCATCAAAGCGGCTCCGAGAGCAACAATGATATGAGTTCTTATACCTGCGTCCTTCTGCCTGCGGCTTCGCTCAATGCCTATGGCAGCACCGCACAGGGATGCAATGAACATTCTGAGAATGAAAAATCCGTTTTCGCCGATGTCATTCCACGCCGATTTCATTATTTCGGTAAACACAATATCACCCCTGATATAAACATATTTATCAGATTATCATAGTATCAGTAATTGGAAAAAATGTCAAGAATTATTATCTTTTTCATAATAATATGTTGAAAATGACAGAAAATAATGATAATATAAATAAAATACAAAAAATAAATCAGCTTGAAAGGAATGCTTTTTTATGGAAGTTATAAGAAAAGAATATTCAATACCCTCCGTTTCCGGTGTTGCCGATGTTTTTGTTCGCTGCTGGTACCCCGATGAGGGACTTAAGGCTGTTTTTCAGATAACCCACGGAATGGCTGAGCACGGCGAGAGATATGAGGATTTTGCAAAATTCCTCTGCGGAAAGGGCTTTGCCGTTATCGTAAACGACCATATCGGCCACGGGAAATCTGTCAAAAATGATGATGACCTCGGCTATTTCGGCGAAAGCGGAGGCTGGAATGCCTTTGTTGAGGACGAAAGAGCAGTAACGGAGCTTGCGAAAAAAGAATTCCCCGACCTTCCGATAATTTATTACGGCCACAGCATGGGCTCGTTTATCGGCAGGGAATATATCCGCCGTTACGGCAATGACAAAGCAATCAAGGGTGCCGTAATCTGCGGCACAAGCGGCAAAAACCCTGCGGCGGCCATTGCAATTCTGCTTGCGGGTGCGGTTGCGAAGCTTAAGGGCAGCAAGCATAAGAGCAATTTCATCAATAATCTTGCATTCGGTACCTATAACAAGAAAATCGCTTCACCGCGTACGGCTTTTGACTGGCTTACCACCGACGACGAAATCGTTGACAAATATATTGCCGACAAATACTGCGGCTTCCTTTTCTCAGCCGTCGGTTACAGAGACCTTTTCACGATTCTCAATACCGTTTCCGGTAAAAACCGTTTCAGCGGCCTTGATAAAGAACTGCCCGTTCTTCTCGTTGCCGGTGAGGAAGACCCCGTCGGTTCTTACGGCAAGGGTGTAAAAGAAGTTTACAACGATATGAAGGCTTATGGCATGAAGGATGTCACAATTAAGCTTTACCCCGGAATGCGCCATGAAATCCATAATGAAAAAGACAGAGCAAAGGTTTATGAGGACCTTGCGGCCTGGGGAAAATCAAAGCTGTAAATTCAGCTCGGGGGCGGTATTATTACTGATATAGTTTTTTCTTTTGATACGGAGGATTTCACCTCAAATGTAAGTGCGGATGCAATTGTCCGTGAAGCGGAAATCCTCAGAAAGCATGGTGTGAAAGGCTGCTTCTGCGTTGTGGGGCTTCTTGCAAAGCAGCTTAAAGCCTGGGGACGTAATGATGTTATTGAAGCGCTGAAGCATCACGAAATTGATTTGCATACATACGGTCATTCGCTCCACCCCATGATAAACGAATATACCGATGTTGAGGATTTTGAGCAGGCACGCAAAGAGGTCATCCGTCAGGAAACGGAGGCTCTGCGCTTAATCGGGGAAACCTTCGGCACGGAAAGAGTTTATGCTGCCGTACCGCCGGGAAACTCAAAATCCTATGCTGCGATGTATGCTTATGCCGACATGGGTATTCCTGTTTACGCCGACACATTCTGTGACCCCGCCGACGGCTCCGGAAGTCATTACTGCAATATTTTTCATATGGATTACGCCTATTGCTTTGAAAGTAATCTGTTTGACGGTGACAGGAAGGAAATTGATGCCGTTATCGACAGACTTTCGGCAAGAAAGAGGGCTGTTGTATATACTCATCCCAATGCTTCTCTTTTTGAAGAGTGGTGGGACATCCTGAATTATGACAAGGAAAATCTCTGCGAATTCGGAAAATGGAAGGCTTGCAAACGCCGACCCGCGGAAAAGAGTGAGAAATTTTTCGAAAATCTTGATTACTTTGTTGAACGCATCAGAAACGACAGCCGTTTCAACATTGTGACCTATGCCGACATTGCAAAGAAAATTGCAGAAGAAAAGCCGAGAGTCATAGCCCGGAAAGACTTGTATGAAATAAAAAAACAGCTTGATGAAAAGCTGTTTCCCGTTTGCAGCCCGGATTCATTTTCGCTCAGTGATATTTTCTGCGCCTGCGCAGATTTGCTTAAAGGAAAAGACGAGCATATCTGCGGCAAGGTTTACGGCTTTTTATCTCAGCCTTATGCAGCGGAAAGCGAAATTACCGTTACAGCCGACGAAATCGCAAAAAGTGCCGGGGCTCTCGGAGACGGTACATTCCTTCCCGAAAAAATAAAAATCGGTGAGAAAGAACTCGGCCCTGCCGATTGGCTTATGGCGGCACTTGATATTCTGTGCGGTGCAAATGAATCAACGGTCAGACCGAAAAATCAACTGCCCTGCCTTGACATTTTACCGCAGGTCAGGGATTGCTCATTCAAGGGTACCTGGCGTCATTCCGATAAATTTGAGGATAAATATTTATCAGACAGACTGCGCTTGCAGTCGTGGACAATGAGGTTTTATCATAATTTTTAATAAAATAATCGGGACTGTTCTGATTGGCTTTCAGAACAGTCCTATATTTTTCAGCTTTCTTTTTCAATTCTGAATTTTTCCATTGCCGCTTTTCCCTGCTCGGTTACGGGTTTGATCCATTTACCGGAGCGAAGATGTTTTTGCATAATTATCAGTCTTATGGGCTCGTCAATGTATGCACAGGCAAAAACAACAAGAGTGGGCAGCTTAAAGACAAGGCCCGAAAGGCAAACGCAGGGGAGTACCATGGCATACATAAAGCTGATTTCCATTACGGTGCCGAAAAATGCGTCGCCCGCTGAACGGAAGGTGTCATTCTGCGCCCAGTTGCACATTCTGATTATGGCGGCAATGCAGTAAATGCCGAGCATTCCCGTTCCTATGGCAAGGGAATTGCCGGAAAGGCTCATGACCGTAAGCAAAGGCTTGTGCAGAGCAAACAGGATGGCACAGACGGCGGCAATTACGATACCGCACAGCGGCACAAGGCGTTTGGCACGCTCGTATGCGCTTCTGATTTTTCCAGCGCCTACATTTTTGCCCACAAGTATGGAGGCGGCATTTGAAAACCCGCTGAAGAATGAAATTACAAAGCCTTCAAAGGTTCTGAATACCGCAAGGGCTGCAATGGCATCCTCCGGCTGCCTGCCGAGAACGACATTTGTCACCATGAACCCTATGCCTACAAGAAGCTCGTTGCAGATAATCGGGAAGCATTTGCCGAGATATTCCTTAAGCCATGCGGCAGACCAGCGGAAATGAGCTTTGTAATGAAAAAGATAAGGATATTTTCTGATTTTTGAATAAACAACGATGGTAAAGCAGTTTACCGCCGCGGCAATGGAGGTTGCGAGGGCGGCACCTTTGACACCCATGGAGGGTGCGCCGAGCTTACCGTAGATGAAAACCCAGTTGAGAAAAATATTTGCAGCTACCGAAGCAATGGACGCCGCAAGGGGAATGCGAACCCTTTCAGTTGCTCTGAGCATGGCACTCATAGCCATGGAAATAATCTGAAACGGATAGGCAAAGGCGGCAATGCGCAGATATTCGATTCCGATAGCCTGAATTGAGGCTTTGTCGGTGTAAACCCTCATTATGAATTGCGGTGAGAAAAACGCCGTCAGAGAGAAAATTGCGGCGACGATCATCATAAAGCTGAGAGTTGTTCCGAAGGCACGGTCAATGCCGTCGTCATCCCTGCTGCCCCAATACTGGGCAAAGAAAAGCATTCCGCCTCCAACGAAGCCCCAGTAGCAGGAGAACATCAGCGAGGCAAACTGAGCGCAGAGGCCTACCGCGGCAACGGTGTTTTGCCCGAGAGGGGCTATCATCATTGTGTCAACCATGGTACCGGTTGTTGTCAGCAGATTCTGAAGTGCGACCGGAACGGCTATAACCGCAACGCTTTTTATGAATTTTTTATAGTCAAATTTTTGTTTTTCGGACATTCCTGTTTTCTCCGCAGAATAGTAAACTTGTATCAGGGGCGTAAAAGAATAATATAATAATGTTTATTAAACAAGCAATTCCGGAATTTCAGATTCGCTTTCGGAATTCCGGAATTGCATTGTCACTTTTTTATTTTACTTTTTCGTTATACACCCGAATAAGCATTGAATCCGCCGTCAATAGGCAGAATAACACCGGTAATGAAGCCGGAATAGGTTTCATCGCAGAAGAATGCGAGAGCACCGCTCAGGTCTTCGGGAACGCCGAAACGGCGCATGGGTGTGTGGCTGATAATCTTTTCGGAACGGGCGGTAAGAGAGCCGTCCTCATTGAAAAGAAGGGCGTGATTCTGATTTGTGGCAAAGAAGCCGGGGGCAATGGCGTTGACTCTGATACCTGCGTCGGCAAAGTGAACGGCAAGCCACTGTGTAAAGTTGGAAACGCCTGCTTTAGCTGCCGAATAAGCGGGAATTTTTGTCAGCGGGCAGAATGCATTCATTGAAGAAATGTTGAGAATGCTTACATTCTTTCTGCCTATCATATCCTTGGCAAAGCACTGTGTTGTAAGCAGAGTGCCGAGAATGTTGAGATTGAAAACAAACTGAATTCCGCTTGCGTCAAGGTCAAAGAAGGTCTTTACACCTTCAACCTTATTGTCAAGGTCGCCTTCCTCAAAATATTCCTTTGAGGTTGTTCCCTTGGGATTGTTTCCGCCGGCACCGTTAATGAGAATGTCACACAGTCCGAGCTCTTTTGTGATTTTAGCTCTTGCTTCTTCAAGGCTTGCGGGCTCAAGTACATTACAGCCCACTGCGAGAGCGGTGCCGCCCTCGGCCTTGATTTCGTCAACAACCTTCTGAGCGGCGTCTTCTCTTAAATCGAGAACGGCAACCTTAACGCCCAGCTTTGCAAGATCCTTTGCGAAACCGCTGCAGAGAACTCCGCCTCCGCCTGTAATAACGGCAACTCTGCCTTTAAGATTTTCATGTACCATAATTATTTCTCCGGTTCTGTTTTAATATTTTGAGATGCCGAAAGATAGCAGGCGGCGATTATGTTTGCCGCTTTTCCTCCCTCAAAGGCATCAACGGTAAATTTTCTGCCTGTGGCAAGACAATCATAGAAATCGTTTATGATTGCCGAATGGCCGTGACCCCAGTAGCTTTTTCCGCTTAAGGGTGCATCCGAATTTGTGCAGAGCACCTTAACCGAGCCGTCAGGGCAAAGCTCATAAAGCTTTTCGCCCTCAAGACGAAGAGTGCCTTTTTCAAATTTCACCTCAATGATGACATCGCTGTTTTCACTGTAAGCGGTGGTGGCATAGACAACGGCCTTTGCGCCGCACTCAAGCTCCATAAGCACCGATGCGGTATCTTCGACCTCGATTACGCCCTGAAGATGGTCATTTGAAATATGAGCGGTGAGAGCTTTGCAGCCGCCGCCGAAAAGCTGAACAAGGTCAAGGGTGTGAATGGCCTGATTTATAAGAACACCTCCGCACTCCTTGTCAAGAGTTCCGTGCCAGTCATCACTGTAATAGTTTTCGCCTCTGTCCCATGTCAGAAAAGCTCTTATGCCGATGATTGCGCCCATTTCGGCTTTATCAATGGCTTCCTTTATACGCAGAGAGCTTTCGTTATATCTGTTCTGAAAGCATACGCCGAACTGTTTGCCGGAGGCAAGCTGTGCCTCTCTGAGCGCTTTGACTTCATCGCAGGTAACGGAACAGGGCTTTTCACAGAAAACATTCGCACCGGCTCTGAGAGCTTTTATTGCCATTTCCGTGTGAAGATAATGGGGGGTGGCAATATGAACGCAGTCAGGCTTTTCGGCTTTGAGCATTTCTTCAAAATCCGTGTAAGCTTTTCCGCCGAATTCGGCGGCTTTTTTTATTGCTCTTTCTTCCTTAATATCAACGGTGGCAACTATTTCCGCACCGGGAACGGAAGAGAGAGCCGAAAAATGGTTTTTTGAGATATTTCCGCAGCCGACAACGGCAACTTTCATATCTATCATCTCCGTTTTATCAGTAAGTTGATGACATATCTCCCTGAACTTTTACATTAACAGTATCCTTTTCGGCTTTGCCTGCGGCAATCTTCTTCTGAAGCTCCGCATAGTAAAGGTCTTCGTCAATGGGAAGAACAACATCCTTGCCCGTCCAGGAGGAAAGATGAGCCGCATTTGAAATGGTGAGGCCGTTGATGCCCTCTTCACCGTTGGCGATAAGGGGCTCACCTCTGAGGATAGCTGCCGCAAATTTGCTGACGACCTCGCTGTGCTGCTTGTTGCTGCCGTCGGTGGGAACATCTTCCCATTTGCCTTCAAGCTTATCAAAGCCGTCTTCCGAATTTGCACAGTGGTCGGAAATTCTGCCGTTGAGTCTGTAAAGTCTGAGCTTTGCGCTGTCTTCACAGATAAGCTTGCCGCCGTCCATGGTTATTTCAAGTCTGTTGCTGCCCGGGCAGTCACCGGTGGTGGTGATGAATGTGCCGGTAGCGCCGTTGGGATATTCAACATAAATGGTAACATCGTCTTCAACCTCGATGTTGTGCCATTTGCCTTCGTGGCACATTGCCTTTACCTTTGAGGGCATACCGCATATCCACTGCCACAGGTCAAGGTTGTGAGGACACTGGTTGAGAAGAACTCCGCCGCCTTCGCCTGCCCATGTGGCACGCCATCCGCCGGAATTGTAATAAGACTGAGTGCGGTACCAGTCGGTGATTATCCAGCTCACTCTTCTGATTTCGCCGAGCTCTCCGCCCTGAACGAGCTCACGGCACTTTCTGTAAACGCAGTTTGTTCTCTGGTTATACATAATGCCGAAGACAAGTCCGCTCTTTGCTGCGGCTTCATTCATTTCACGAACCTGCTTTGTATAAACACCTGCGGGCTTTTCGGTCATGACATGAATGCCCTTTGAAAAAGCATACTTTGCAATGGGAGGATGGAAGTAGTGAGGAGTTGCGATAATTACGGCGTCAACCTCACCGCTGTCAATAAGTGCCTCTGCACTGTCGTATGTCTTCATTGAAGGAATGAGCTCCTTCATTTTTGCTGTTCTTTCGGGGATAAGGTCGGCACAGGCGGTGATTCTTACTTCGTGATGCTTGCCTGCAACCTGATTTCTGATGTGGGATGAACCCATATTGCCGACACCGATTATACCGAGACGAACGGGCTGAATTTTCTTTTCAACAATGCCGTGAATGGCAGAGCAGGCTGCGGCAAAGGATGTTTTATTGTCGGGATAAACGAATTTATCCATATTTGCGGCAGTTTCATCATCGGTTTCAAGGTCGGAAAGACCGTCAAAAACTCTCAGATGAGGCTCAACGCTGAGGAAGAAAGCCTTTTCTTTCTTGTCAAGGATTTTAAGCAGCTCTTCGATTTTGCCGTCACCCTCGCCTGCGGGAACAACTGTTCCGCTTTCGGTGCGTACATCCTTGATGTGCATATAGGTGATGTATTTTTCAAGCATTTTGAAGCCGGAAAGGGTCTCTGCTCCGCACTGGAGGTAGTTGGCGGGGTCAAAGATACAGCCAAGCTTTTCGCCGAAGGCTTCTGCAAGAATCAGGCAGCGTTCGGGAATGTCGCCGAAAATGCCCTTTTCGTTTTCGTGGCAGCAGAGAACGCCTCTTTCATAGGCGTATTCCGCCATGGCACCGACACGGCGAAGGACTTCGTCCTTGTATTCGTCGTAGCTTTCGCCCTTGGTGAAATAGAAGCTGAACATTCTGATGTACTTGGCTTCAAGAATTTTTGCCACCTCAACGGTGTTTTTGAAGGCTTCGAAATGAGGCTCGAAATCATCGGTTATCTCAATCTTACCGTAGTGAGAGCCGATGGATGAAACCTTGATTCCGCCTTCGTCAAGCTGTTTCTTGAGTGCCTTTGCTTCCTCTGTGGTGAGGTTGGAGATGTTTTTACCGTCGCAGTTACGCAGCTCGATGTAGTCGATGCCGTTTTCCTTGCAGGCGGCTATCTGCTCCGAAATCACCTTGGAGGCTTCGTCGGCAAATGCCGAGAAAAGAAAATGTGCCATTGTCAAATCCTCCTGTTTATGTAAAATTACAAATTATCTTGTTATCCTCAGCGGTGACGGACACCGATTTGATGGGATTGTCGATGCTTTCAACCATTTTTGCGGTTATTGCATCCTCAACATTCCTTCTGATGCAGGAGCGCAGGTCTCTTGCGCCTCTTACGCCGTCAACGGAAAGAGCGGCAACGGCGGCTGTGGCTTTTTCATCCCGTGTAAAGGTGATTCCCTTGTCAGCAAGGGGGTCAACCAGCTCACCGAGAAGGAGAGCGGCGATTTTTTCATAATTCTCCTGAGTAAGATCGTTGAAAACAACGACCTCGTCAACTCTGCCGATAAATTCGGGCCTGAGGAATTCGTTAAGCGCTTTGAGAGCCTTTTCCTTTGAAGCTTCGTTTTTGGTCTTGCCGAAGCCGAGAGCTCCGCCGGCACGGTTGCTGCCCGCATTGGAGGTCATGATTATAATTGTATTTTCAAAGCTTACGCTTCTTCCCTGAGCATCGGTTATTTTTCCTTCGTCAAGAATCTGGAGAAGGATGTTCATAACATCGGGGTGTGCCTTTTCGATTTCGTCAAAGAGCACCACGGAATAGGGCTTGCGGCGAACCTTTTCGGTGAGCTGACCCGCTTCGTCGTAGCCGACATATCCCGGAGGTGAACCGATTATTCTTGAAACGGAGTGCTTTTCCATAAATTCACTCATATCAAGACGGATAAGAGTTTCCGGGGTGTCAAAAAGCTCTTTTGCAAGCAGCTTGACAAGCTCTGTTTTACCGACTCCGGTGGGGCCGACAAAAATGAAGGATGAAGGTCTGCGGCGGGGATTTATTCTCACTCTGCCTCTGCGGATGGCGGCGCAGACGAGGTCAACCGCTTCATCCTGACCGATGAGGTTTGCTTTAAGATTGTTTTCAAGCTGTGCAAGGCGGCGAAGGTCGCTTTCGATGACCTTGCTGGCGGGGATGCCTGTCCAGAGCTGGATTACCTTTGCCAGGTCTTCCTCGGTGACAAGGTTATCCATTGCAAGCTTTTCAAGCTCTTCGACTTCCTTGAGCTTTTCGATTTCTTCGGTTTTTGTCTTGCCGAGCTCCTCATAGTCTATTTCACCCGACGGGTCGCTGAGCTTCGACATATATTTTCTGATTTCTTCAAGCTCTTCCTGTGCTGTTTCAAAAGCGCTGATGTTTTTGTTTCTGAGGTTTGCACAGGTGCAGGCTTCATCAAGAAGGTCAAGGGCTTTATCGGGCAGGAATCTGTCATTGATATATCTTTCACTGAGCACTACGGCTTTTTCCACAAGAGAATCGTTTACCCTTACCTTATGGAAGCTTTCGTAATAATCCTTTACGCCCTTAAGCATTTCAACGGTCTGCTCAACGGAAGGCTCCTCAACCTTGACGGGCTGAAGTCTGCGCTCGAGAGCGGCGTCTTTTTCAATGTATTTTCTGTATTCGGTGAAGGTGGTTGCACCGATAATCTGAATTTCGCCTCTTGAAAGGGAAGGCTTGAGAATATTTGCGGCGTTCATTGAGCCTTCGGATTCACCTGCGCCTACAAGCTGATGAACCTCGTCAATGAAGAGGATGATGTTTCCCTCTGCCTTTACTTCTTCGATAAGGCCCTTGATTCTGCTTTCAAACTGTCCTCTGAACTGAGTGCCTGCCACAAGGGCGGCAATGTCAAGCATCTGGATTTCCTTATCCTTAAGCTTTGCGGGAACATCTCCGGCGGCAATTTTAAGGGCAAGGCCTTCCGCAATGGCAGTTTTGCCGACACCGGGCTCACCGATAAGGCAGGGGTTGTTTTTCGTTCTTCTGCAAAGAATCTGAATTGAGCGGTAGATTTCGTTTTCACGGCCGATTATACGGTCAATTTTTCCGCTTCTTGCCTTTTCCGTAAGGTCGGTGCAGAACTGGGTCAGATATTTTCTCTTTCTGCCCTCGCCCTGCTGTCTTTCCTTTTTGCCGAATCTCTTTTTCTTTTCGTCGGTGCCGGAGGATGATTCCGTTTCGGAAACATCACTGTCTGATGCTTCGGGATTCATACCGTTCATAATTGCACCGAGATTCTGCATAAAGGGCATCGTTCCGGCTCCGCCGGGCTCGAAATTCTCATTTTCAAACATTTCGCTGAACTGCTCGCTGACTTCGTCCAGCTCATCCTCGGATATACCCATGGACTGAATTATCTGCTTTATGGGGCCGATGTTGAGATCCATGGCGCATTTGATGCAAAGACCCTCCTGAGTGGTTTTTTCACCCTCCACCTTAGAGATGAAAAACACCGCAGGGCGCTGTTTGCATTTTGAACATAAAACCTGTTTCATATTTGAACTTCCTTTTTATTTGTTTGCGTTTTTCTCCTTGACCTGCTTGAAAGTGGCGGGCAGATAGCTGCAGAAGGCAACAAGACAGAGAACGGCGCTTATGCAGATAAGAACCACCATTACAACGGGAGGATAAGTTCCGCAGTTGAATGCATTGCTGATGATACCGATTTCGGGGCCGAAACCGATAATTGAAATCATAATGAGATAGAAGGCAAAGGTTGCCACCTTGCCGGGCATTTCCGCAGCACCGGGCTTTATACCCATGGCGATGAGAGCGGCGCCGCCTATAACCATAACGGCTTCTTTAATAAGGAATACAAGGAAAACAAAGCTGAATTTGCGTATAAGCTCATCCTGCGCTTTGGCAAAGGTAAGATAAAACATTACGGCAATGGTAATCTGTGTGAGCTTGTCGGCAATGGGGTCAAGAATTTTGCCGAGGGAGCTTATCTGGTTGAAGCGTCTTGCAATTTTGCCGTCAAAGAAATCACTCAGACCCGAAAGGGCGAGCACTGCCACGGCCCAGAGATATTCGCCTTTATTGAAAAGCACCGCAAAGGCAGGTACCATAAGTATTCTGAGAAAAGAGAGAAGATTGGGTACTGTGCGCCAATTACTGAAAAGGTCCTTGAAAATTGCTTTCATGTTATTATCCTCCTGTTATATAACGGAATTTATTATTCCGACAATGAATTGATATATCTCCGCTTTTTCCGCCGCCGCGGCAAAGGGAGTGCCGGGGATGAATTTTGTGACCGTCATTGAAATGAGTACAGCGAGAAATACGAAAACAATTCCTTTCAGCGCACCCATAACACCGCCCATTGAGCGGTTGATCTGTTTTATCAGGGGAAGCTTTGTAACAGCATTTGCAAGACCGATGCAAAGTCTGCTGATGAATTTTGAAATTATGTAAAGCAGCACAAAGATGACGCAGGTCACAAGAGGTATCACAATTGCTTTTTCCGTACCGTCGGTAAGCTTTTCGCTTATCTGCCCGAGAGCGGATGAAGCAAGAGCGCTCTGTGAATTGAAGCCCGCATTTTCCGCGCCTTGAATGAGATAAGAGGGAAGTGCATCAAAAACAAGGTTTGTGCCGCCGTCAACCGCTCCGGAAAGACGGGTGCTTATTTTTTCATGAAGTCTGTCATGAATGAAAAGCTCCGTTATTTTCACGGCGACCGGGGAAGCGTATATCTTTGCAACTATCATACAGGCTATTGTTGCCGCAAATGAAAGAACGGAAGCGGCAAAGCCTCTGAATCTGCCGATAAACACGCAGGCGACAATAATAAGGATTATCGCCGCGTCAATAATGAGGGGCATATATTCCATAAGGTCCCCCCTTTAATATTTGCACAGCGTTCCGTTTTCAAGGGTGTAGATGCCTACACTGGTAATGAGCACGGTGCTGATATTGTTTTCACATTCATAGCTGCCTTTTTCGGAACCGGAGGGCGAATAGAATTTTACTTCGTTTCCGAGAGCGAATGCAAGCTTGTTTCCGCGCATATCAACGGAATCGGGGGTATAATCAAGGTCGAATTCCTTTTTCGTATTGCCGAAGGTGTTTATGCTTCTGACTTTGATTACGGAGCCGCCGAATTCCTTGTAGCAGAGCAGAACATTTCCGTCTGTGTCGGATTTGACGGCGAAAAGTGCATCGCCGGAATAGGTTATCTCGCTGAGAATTTCGCCTTTTCTGTTCATAATAACCGTTTTGTTGTCACCAACGGCAATGATTTTGCCGTGAGAGGTGTAAACAACTTTAAGAACGGTTGTGCCGGGCAGCTTTATGTCAAATTCGGCTTTTGTCTTACTGCTTTTGAAAAGCACGATTCGTGAGTAAAGCTCCGCATTGTCAACACCGACTGCGGAGATGAGAACTTTTTTGCCGTTTGCGGAAAGTGCAAGAGAGGAAACATAATCCTCCGTGCAGTTCCAGGTGAATTCGTTTTTCTGCCGTGAAGTGTATATTTTGACAACACTCTGAATATTTTTTTCGGTATAGCTCAGAGCCACACTTCCGTTTTTGCCGACGGTTCCCGTGACGATATTTCCGCTTTCGTTGAATTCGGCAAGCTTTTTGGTGCGGCTGATAAGGTAGGCCCTGCCCTTTGTGTTGCTGAAAACGAAGGCTCTGCCGTTATTGGAAATAACCTTGGTGTCGGGCCAGTTCAGATGAAGGTCATAAAGAGAATCCGCATTCTGAGAAAGTGTTTCAACTCCGTCGGTCGTGACAAGCAGGGGCTTATCGCCGATAAGCATTACTTTTTTGAGGTCAAGTCTGTCACCGCGGTAGGGAAAGCCTTCGCTTTCGCCTATGGTAGCCGGAATTGAACGGATGCTGTCGGAGAAATTTGAGCGGCCGGTTTCGCCCATGGAGGCAAAAATCAGAACTATAACACAGACCGCCGCAATTATAGCAAGGGGAATTCTGAGCTTTTTAAGTATTTTTCTGAAAGCTGCCTTGTTTTTTGCTTTCTGAAAATCAACGGTCGATTTTTTTGCCACTTTTTCACCGCCTTTACTTAATATGTAATCCTGTTGAGATACAGCCCTTCGGGGCGGGCCGTAATTCCCGCAAGGTTTCTGTTTTTCGATTTGATTATTCCTGGTATGGCGTCGGCGGGAATTTTACCTGCGGAAATGTCAAGCAGGGTACCCACCATTATGCGTACCATATTGTAGAGAAATCCGTTTGCCTCCACACGAAAGGTAACAAGGTCGCCCTCACGGGTAACACAGGCGTTCTTTACGGTTCTTACCGTATCTTCAACACTGCTTCCCGCGGCGCAGAAGGCGCTGAAATCATAGGTCCCGATGAATTGCTTTGCAAGTGAATCGAGAAGCTTTTCATCAAGAGGATATTTCCAGTGAAGAGCATAGCCCTTAAGAAACGGATTTCTGTTCGGAGAATTCCAGATTTTATAGATATATTCTTTTGATTTGCAGTCATAACGGGCGTGAAATTCATAATCGACCTCACGGCAATCCGAAACCGCAATATCATCGGGAAGAACGGCATTGAGAGCATTTATGAGCTTGCCGCACTCAATGGGGCTTTCCGTGCGCAGATTGCAGCAATACATATTTGCGTGGACCCCCGCATCTGTTCTTGAACAGCCTACGATATTGTCACGCTTACGGCATATCTGCTCCAGAGCATCCTGAAGAGTCTGCTGAACGGTGACGGCGTTTTCCTGAACCTGCCAGCCGTGATATGCCGTACCGTCAAAACTGATTGTTAAAAGAAGATTACGCATAATTTTTCCTTAAATTACAGCTTCAAAAAATATATTCAGCACAATGACACCCGCAAGTATCATCAGGCAGAAAACAAGGCAGAGAAAATCACGGGGAGCAAGCTTCATCTGCTTCATTCTCGTTCTGCCCTCGCCGCCGGTGTAACAGCGGCAGGTCATGGCGAATGCCAGCTCGTAAGCACGCCTGAATGACGAAACCATGAGAGGTATGAAAATGGGTATCATAACCTTGGCTCGTGAAATCAGACCGCCTGATTCAAGGTCGGCACCTCTGGCCTTCTGTGCGTTCATTATTCTGTCTATTTCTTCAATAAGTGTGGGAATGAAACGCAGGGCAAGGGTCATCATCATGGCGAGAGTGTGAACCTTTATATGAAATACCTTGAGAGGGGAAAGTATTCTTTCAAGGGCGTCTGTCAGCATTGTGGGGGTCGTTGTGTAGGTCAGCAGAGAGCTGATGACAACAAGGCAGACAATTCTGACCATGGTGAAAACCGCAGTGTTGACACCCTTTTCGGTGACGGACAGCTTCCACCAGCTGAAATATTCCGTGCCGCCTTTGGTATAGAAAATATTGAGGGCGGCGGTAAAAACAAGAATTATAAGTACGGGTCTGATGCTTTTGAATATCATTTTTGCCGGTACTCTTGAGGCAAAAACGGAAATCAATGTAAAAAGCGCCATAAGGCCGAGAGAAAGAAAGCTTTTACACACAAAAATCGTAACTATCATACCGAAGGTAAGAATGAGCTTCATTCTCGGGTCCATACGGTGAAGCAGGGACTTGCCGGGGTAATACTGACCGAAGGTGATGTCTCTTATCATGACTTTTTCCCCCTTTCAATGAGGGCGGAAAGTATGCGGGCACCTTCCTCAACGGAATAAACATTCGGCGGTACATCATAGCCCATGGCGGCAAGGCGTGAAAAAATCTGAGTGATTTCCGGAACATTCAGACCCATGCATTTCAGCTCGTCGCATTTTGAATAAACCTCGTCAACAGTGCCGTCCATGGCAACGGTGCCGTCGTTTATAACAATAACTCTGTCGGCGATTTCCGCAATTTCTTCCATGCTGTGGGAAACAAGCAAAACAGTTGAATCCGTGCGGATGCGGTAAGTACGGATAAGGCTTATGAGCTCTTTTCTGCCAGCGGGGTCAAGACCTGCGGCGGGCTCGTCAAGCACAAGCACTTCGGGCTCCATTGCCATAACACCTGCAATAGCGGCTCTTCTTTTTTCTCCGCCGGAAAGGTCAAAAGGAGATTTTTCGAGCATTTCATCGGAAATACCGAGGAAACGGGCGGCTCTGATAACTCTTTCTTTGATTTCTTCGTCTGAGAGCTTCATGTTTTTCGGGCCGAAAGCAATATCCTTGAAAACGGTTTCTTCAAAGAGCTGATATTCGGGGTACTGGAAGCAAAGGCCGACTTTGAATCTTGAATTTCTCAGGGTGGCTTTGTCTTTCCATATATCTTCACCGTCAACGAGAACTCTGCCCTCGGAGGGCTTCAATAAACCGTTGAAGTGAGAAATAAGGGTGCTTTTGCCGGAACCGGTGTGGCCGATTATTCCGATAAGCTCGCCTTTGTTGATATCAATGCTGATGTTTTTGATTGCGGCAACCTGCTGAGCGGTGCCCTTGGAATAGTAAAATGTGAGATTATCTGCTTTGACGGAAGGGGTCATTTTACGGCACCTCCCAAAAGCGAAGATATGGCTTCAACACATTCGTCTGTGCTGAGAAGCGTGTTTTTTATGCCGAGAAGCTTGCCGAGCTGTGTTGACTGCGGCACATCAAGGCCGTGGGCACGCAGTTCTTCATCCCTTGAAAAGATTTCACGGGGAGTGCCCTGCATGATAACTTCACCCTTGTCCATAACAACCACTCTGTCTGCCCTGACGGCTTCATCCATGAAGTGAGTAACAAAAACAATGGTTATACCCATTTCTTTGTTAAGACGGTTTATTGTTTCCATTACCTCGGCTCTGCCCATGGGGTCAAGCATGGCCGTAGGCTCGTCAAGGATTATGCACTGCGTTCTCATGGCAATGACTCCGGCAATGGCAACGCGCTGCTTCTGACCGCCCGAGAGCTTATGAGGTTCTCTTTCACGAAGCTCATACATATTGACGCTCTTAAGTGCTTCATCAACACGCCTGCGTATTTCCGCGGGCTCAACGCCGAGATTTTCGGGGCCGAATGCCACATCATCCTCAACTATGGTTGCAACTATCTGATTGTCGGGATTCTGAAAGACCATACCCACCTTGCGGCGGATTTCATCGCCCTTCTCCTCCGTGTCCGCAACAATTCCGTCAACGGTCACGGTACCTTCCGTGGGCTCATAGACGGCGTTGCAGAGCTTTGCCAGGGTGCTTTTGCCGGAGCCGTTGTGGCCGAGAACGGCAAGGAATTCACCCTTATATATGTCAAGGTTTACATTTTTCAGAGCAGGAGTGCCCGACGGGGCATTTTCCTCCTCCGAATCATAAACGAAAGTGACATTTTTGAATTCAATCATTTTTTCGTTCATTAAGTTTACCTGTATTTCCGAAACTTATTCTGACAGATTTTTTCCGAGCCATATCGCACTTGCGCCGCAGGGAAGAACTCTGCCCGGTTTTGATGAAACGGGAATGCCGATTTCATCGCTTTGAGTTGAACCGCCGAATTTCTTCTGAACGGTTTCGCCGAGAATATATTCCATAACGCTGGGTGAAAGACCCGTTGTGTAGGAATTTATCAGAACCATGAGGGAATCCTCGCTGAGAAGCCCGGAGCAAAGCTCAACGAAATCATAAACCTCGTTTTCAAGCTTCCAGACCTCACCACCGGGGCCTCTGCCGTATGAGGGCGGGTCCATAATGATAATATCATATTTATTGCCGCGGCGGATTTCACGCTGAACGAATTTTATGCAGTCGTCAACGAGCCAGCGCACGGGGGCATCGGAAAGTTTGCTTGCGGCGGCGTTTTCCTTTGCCCAGAGGGTCATACCCTTTGAGGCATCAACATGGCTAACGCTCGCGCCTGCTTTGAGAGCCGCAACGGTGGCTCCGCCGGTATATGCGAAAAGGTTGAGCACTCTGACGGGGCGGCCTGCATTTTTGATTATTTCCGCAGTCATTTCCCAGTTCACTGCCTGCTCGGGAAAAAGTCCGGTATGCTTGAAGCCCATGGTTTTGATGTTGAAGCGCAGCTCATCAAGCCCTATCTGCCACACATCGGGCATCTTTTTGCAGACCTGCCAGCTTCCTCCGCCGGTGTTGGAACGGTTATAAATTGCGTGAGGAGTGTACCAGAGGGAATTATCCTTCGGTGTTTTCCATATAACCTGCGGGTCGGGGCGCACAAGGATTATATCCTTCCAGCGTTCAAGCCTTTCACCGTCGGAGCAGTCTATAAGCTCATAATCTTTCCATTTGTCTGCAATTCTCATATCGGATTACCTTTCTTCGTGTTTCAAAGAGAAAAACATCTGAATGTGTATAAAGCCCGATTATACATCAAGCTTTTGCTGACCCGGCATTACCATACCGAGGTGTGCATAGCCCGCCGGGGTGACGCATCTGCCGCGGGGGGTACGGCTGAGAAAGCCTATCTGCATGAGGAACGGCTCATAAACATCCTCTATGGTCACGGCTTCTTCGCCTATGGCGGCGGCAATGGTTTCAAGGCCTACGGGGCCGCCGTTGTAATTTTTAATCATTGTTGTAAGTATCAGCTTGTCAATGGAGTCAAGGCCGAGAGGGTCAACCTCCATTTTTTCAAGAGCAACGGAAGCAACCTCTTCTGTTATATCGCCGTCACCGTCAACCTGAGCAAAGTCACGGGCACGCTTGAGAAATCTGTTGGCAATTCTCGGTGTTCCTCTTGAACGGGAAGCGAGCTCGTATGCACCCTCCGGCTCAATATTTATGCCGAGAATTCCGGCGGAACGGGTAACTATTTCCGCAAGCTGCTTCGGGGTGTAAAGCTCAAGACGGAAAATAACGCCGAAACGGTCACGCAGGGGAGCGGAGAGCTGACCTGCTCTTGTGGTTGCACCGATAAGCGTAAAATGAGGAAGGTCAAGCCTTATGGAGCGTGCGGAGGGACCCTTGCCTATGATAATATCAAGCTCGTTGTCCTCCATGGCGGGGTAAAGCACCTCTTCAACGGAGCGTGACAAACGGTGAATTTCATCAATGAAAAGCACATCGCCTTCGCTTAAGTTGGTGAGAAGTGCGGCAAGGTCACCGGGCTTTTCAATGGCGGGGCCGCTGGTAACCCTGAAGTTTACGCCCATTTCGTTGGCGACAATGCCCGCAAGCGTGGTTTTGCCGAGACCCGGAGGGCCGTAAAGCAAAACATGGTCAAGGGGCTCGCCTCTCTGCTTTGCCGCCTGAATATATACGGAAAGATTTTCTTTCACTTTTTCCTGACCGATGTATTCATCAAGCACCTTCGGGCGAAGCGAAAGCTCTGTTTCGCTGTCCTCGGTTGAAGAATATTCTGCGCCTACAAAGCGGCTTTCGTAATCTGTATCCATGATTGCCTCCCGTGAGTGTTAAATATTCTTTGCCAGTATGGCAAGTGCCTGCTTTATCATTTCGTTGGTTGTGAGGTTGCCTTCAAGCTTGCCTACGGCAATGCCCGCCTCGCTCTTTGAATAGCCGAGGGCCACAAGTGCGTTGACAGCATCTTCTCCGGCGTAGCTGATGCCGGATTTTCTGACAGCGGCAACATTGACTCTTGTTTCCTGAGAAAGAGCAAAGCCGTCAAGCTTGCCTTTGAGCTCAAGAATTATTCTGTTTGCTATTTTTGCTCCGATGCCCTGGGCGGCGGAAATGGCTTTTGAATCCTCACCGGCAACGGCAACGGCAAGCATATCCGGGGTCAGAGCCGAAAGAATGGCGATTGCCGCCTTGGGGCCCACTCCGTTAATGCCGATAAGCATTTTGAAGCAGTCAAGCTCGTTTTTGTCTGCAAAGCCGAAAAGGTCGAGAGCATCCTCACGAACGCTGAGATATGTGAAAAGGGTTTGCTTTTCACCGCTGTCTGCGCACTTTCTGAGCGTGTTTGCGGTGGTGGTAAGATAGAATGCCACGCCGCCGCACTCAAGCGCCACGGCGTTTTCACCTGTGAAAACCACATTGCCCGTAAGACTGTAAAACATAAAATTAACCTCTCATTTTTATGGAGCCCAGCAGGGAGCCTGCACTGTGACAATGGCAGATTGCCATGGCAAGGGCGTCGGCGGCATCATCGGGCTTGGGAATTTTTTCGAGATTCAGCAGAATTCTCGTCATTTCCTGAACCTGCTTTTTTTCGGCTCTGCCGTAGCCTACAACGCTCTGTTTTACCTGCAGGGGAGTGTACTCGAAAACGGGAACCTTGTTCCTCTGAGCCGCCAGCACAAGAACACCTCTTGCCTGTGCAACATCAATGGCCGTCTTCTGATTGGTGTTGAAAAAGAGCTTTTCCATGGAAACGGCATCGGGTCTGTATTTCAGAATAAGCTCCTCCGCCTCGTTGTATATCTTTTCAAGGCGTTCGTTAAACGGCGTGTGCGCCTCGGTGAGTATCGCACCGTAATCAAGCATTGTGAATTTGTTGTTTTTATATTCCACGACTCCGCAGCCGACAATGGCGTAGCCGGGGTCAATTCCGAGAACTGTCATTGCTTTTTGGACTCTCTTTCACGAATTACCATTCTTGTGGGTGTTCCTTCAAGGCCGAAAACCGTTCTTATCTGATTATCAAGATAACGCTGGTAGCTGTAATGGAAAAGCTCCGCGTTGTTGACAAAGCAGACGAACGTCGGCGGTCTTGTGGATGCCTGAGTCATATAATAAATTTTCAGCCTCTTGCCCTTGTCCGTTGGGGGCTGAACCCTTGCGGTGGCATCGGCAAGCACTTCATTGAGCTTTCCGGTGGAAATACGCATGGCGTTTTGAGTGTCAACGAATTTTATGAGCTCAAACAGACGGTCTATTCTTGTGCCGTCCTTTGCGGAAATGAAAATTATGGGGGCATAGGACATGAACGAAAAATCATTCATGAGCTTTTTACGCATTTCGTCCATGGTCTTGCCGTCTTTTTCAACGGCATCCCATTTGTTTACGGCTATGATGCAGCCCTTGCCCAACTCGTGAGCGATACCCGCAACCTTTGAATCCTGCTCCGTGAATCCCTCGGTGCCGTCAATCATAATGACACAGACCTGAGCTCTTTCAACGGCCATTCTTGCGCGGATAACGGAGTATTTTTCTATCTGGTCATAAACCTTGCTTTTTCTGCGCAGACCCGCGGTGTCGATAAAAATGAATTTACCGAATTTGTTTTCAACAACGGAATCCGTTGCGTCACGGGTGGTGCCGGCTATGTCGGAAACAATCATTCTGTCTTCACCGAGCACGGCATTTACAAGTGATGATTTGCCTACATTCGGCTTGCCGATAACGGCAACCTTTATATGGTCATCCTCTTCGCTTTCGTCTTCAGAATAATCGGGAAGGTATTTCAGCACCTCATCGAGCATATCGCCCGTGCCGTGACCGTGAACGGAAGAAACGGCAATGGGGTCACCTAAACCGAGATTATAGAATTCATAGAAATCCGGGGGAAGCTCACCGACGGTGTCACATTTGTTTACGGCCAGAATAACGGGCTTGCCGCTCTTCTGAAGCATTGCCGCAACCTCCATATCCGTTGCCACAACGCCCGTGCGTATGTCGGTGACAAGTATGATGACATCGGCGCTGTCAATGGCAAGCTGAGCCTGCCTGCGCATCTGCTTAAGAATAATATCGTCGGATGTGGGCTCGATTCCGCCGGTGTCAACAAGCATGAAATGTCTGCCGAGCCATTCGCATTCGCCGTATATTCTGTCTCTTGTGACTCCGGGGGTGTCGTCAACAATTGACATCCTCGTTCCCACAAGCTTATTGAAAAGTGTGGATTTGCCTACATTTGGTCTGCCGACAATGGCAACCACATTTCCGGTCATAAATCAGGACCTCCTGTCAATGCCGCCAGCAGATCATATCCGCCGGGGCCGTTCTGAGTGATTTTTGTGCCGAGAGCCGCGCTCAGCTCCTCAACGGTCATGTTGTCAAGGAACATATCGCCTTCGCTTCTCAGACAGTTGGGAGGGATGATCAGCTCGTCGCCGGGCTCTTTCCCTTCCATTGCCGAAAGAATATCGCCGCCGGTGATAAGGCCGGAAACGGTAATGCTTTCGCCGAAAAGATGATTGATTACGGGTACAACGGTAATTTCAAGACCGCTTATTTTCTTTGCCGCCGCTTCGGTCAGTTCCTTTATCAGTGGATATGCCGCCGTTCCGGTGACAACGGTTATTTTTCTTTTGAGTGAGGTAAGTGTGCATTCGTCAAGTGCCTCGTAAAATTCATCCCTGAGAAGTGACCACATACCGACGCCGTTTTCGAGCTGAGGGAAACCGTCATAGTATTCACTGCACGGCATTTCTCTTTCGGCACAGAGATAGAATTCATCGGAGGCATAGGCGAGCTTAACACCTTTTTCTTTAAGAAATCCGCCGTTCATACGGTCGATTATGTCAATCACATTTGCGGCACGCTCTTTTGTGTAAGCTTCAAGAGGATAAAGCCCGCTTCTGTGCTTGGTTAAGCCCACGGGAACACAGGCAATGCTTCTGAGTGACGGGTAGAATTTTGATAATTCCGAAAGAGAAAATTCAAGCTCTTTACCGTCATTTATTCCGGGGCAGAGCACAAGCTGGGCGTTGATGCCTATGCCTGCTTCGGCAAAGCGGCGGATATATTTGAGAGATTCTCCGGCGTGAGGGTTTGCCATCATTTTTACTCTCAGCTCCGGGTTCATGGTGTGAACGGAAATGTTCACGGGGCTGATATGCATTCTGATTATTCTGTCAACCTCTGCATCGTCAAGGTTTGTCAGTGTAACATAGTTTCCGAAAAGGAAGGAGAGGCGGGAATCGTCATCCTTGAAATAAAGGCTGTCACGCAGGCCCTCCGGAAGCTGGTCTATGAAGCAGAAGATACATTTGTTTTTGCAGGAATGCTGCTTGTCCATAAGATAGGTTTCAAATTCGAGACCTATATCATCGCTTTCGTCTTTTCTGATGACTGCGGCACGGAACTTACCGCCGGTGCTTTTCAGAATAAGGTGAAGCTTTGTGTCGGCAAGATAAAAGCGGTAATCAAGCACATCATTTATTTCATTTCCGTTGATTGAAATAAGAGTGTCGCCGGGTTTTATCCCTTTCTTTTCCGCTTTGCTTTTTTCCGTAACGGAGCTTATTCTGACCGCCATGATCTCACCTGCCCATAATATCTCATTCTAATTCATCATAGTATATCATAACAGCACACAAAAAAACAACCTTTTTTTAATTTTATTTTAATTTAATGTAAACAATAATCCGGTTAATGAAAAAAACTTGACAAGCCCGCGGTTTTGGTGAGATAATATCATAGAATTATAATGTGATATTATTTTCTTTCGGAGGATAAGAAATGAGAGTGATTACCGGCTCCGCAAGAGGAATGACTCTGAAAACTCTTGAGGGCGAAACCACAAGGCCGACAACCGAAAAGGTAAAGGAAGCGGTTTTCAGTGCAATTCAGTTTGAAATCGAAGGCCGCAGAGTGCTGGATCTTTTCACCGGCTCCGGTCAGATGGGCATTGAAGCCCTCAGCAGAGGCGCTGAAAATGCCGTGTTTGTTGATGCCGACAAAAACGCCATAAAGATTGTCAGAGAAAATGTTGAAAAAACGGGAATGACAGACAGGGCACAGATAGTTCAGATGGATGCTTTTTCATTCCTGCGTATGAATATCAAAAAGTTTGATATTGTTTTCCTTGACCCTCCTTATTCAACGGGAGCTCTTGAAAAAGCCCTTGAAGAGGTTGCCGATTTCGTTGCCGGCGGCGGCAACGTTATCTGTGAGCACCCTTACGGTGATGAGCTGCCGGAGTCTCTCGGTGAGCTTAAGGTTTACAGAGCTTATAAATACGGCAAAACAGCCGTTACAATATACCGGAAGGATTGAAGAAATGAAAATTGCCATTTGTCCCGGCTCCTTTGACCCGATTACAAACGGTCATCTTGACATTATCAGAAGAGCCGCAAAAATATTTGACAAAATCATAGTCGTGGTAATGGTGAATTATCACAAACCCAACAGCTATTTCACAGCCTCAGAGAGAGTTGAGCTTATCAGAAGAAGCATCGGCGGGCTTGAAAATGTTGAGGTCGATATGTACGGCGGTCTGCTTGCGGAATACGCCGAAAAGAAAAAGGCCTGTGCCGTTGTCAAGGGCCTGCGTGCCGTTTCGGATTTTGAGTATGAATTTCAGCAGGCGCTGACAAATAAAAAGCTTAATCCCGAGCTTGAAACCGTGTTTATGACCACGGATGCGGAAAATATGTTCCTTTCCTCAAGTATGGTCAAGCAGGTGTGCGAGTTCGGCGGAGATATAAAAACATTTGTTCCCGCGGAAGTTTATGAAGACATTGTAAAAAGAATCAAAGAAAGGAATATATACGAATGAATACAGACCAGCTTTTGAATCAGATCGACGATATTATCGAATCCGGCTCCAAGACCTTCAGAGGCGGTAAGGTTGCCGTTGACGCGGAGTCAATCCGTTCCCTTATTGATGAGATTCGCGTAAGCCTTCCCAAGGAAATCACTCAGGCCAAAATGGTTCTTGCAGAGAGAAACAATCTTCTCAACAAGGCAAAGACAGAGGCCGTAAACTGTGTTACCGACGCTCAGGAAAAGTCAAGAGCTCTTGTTTCAGCTGCCGAAGATAAGGTAAGAGACCTTACAAATAAGACCACCGCTTACTGCAAGGATAAAATCTCCGAGGCAGAGGCACAGGCCGCCCGTATTGTCAGCGACGCCAATGACGAAGCCAATAACGCAAGAACTGCCGCTCAGGCAGAGGCGGAAGCTCTTGTTGACGGCAGCACCATAGTTATGGAAGCAAAAGTAAAGGCAGAGGAAATGATAACCAGCGCAAACGCCGCATCCGAAGCCGCCATTGCCGAGGCAAAGGTAAAATCGGAAGCCATTATCACCACAGCCATTGAGCAGGCCGAATTCAGAGAAAGACAGGCCCAGACAAGGGCAGCCGAAATAATCGAAAAAGCCAATAAATGGTCAGCCGAAATAAGGACATCGGCAGGCGATTTTGTTGATGATATTATGAGAAAGGCCGACGAAGCCGTTTCCGTAAGTCTTAACAGCATTCAGGCCGCACGAAACAGCTTCAAGAATGTGACTGCTCAGCTTGAGCAGGAAGCATTGACCGCCGAAGCTCCCTCCGCTCCTCCCGAAATTTCCGAGGAAGAACCCGCACAGGCAGAATAATATACAATCACTTAAAGGCTGTCATCCGACAGCCTCTTTTGGAGTTATATAATGGATAAAACCGTTTTTGCGAAAACAAAATATTTTATCATTGATATGGACGGTACCTTTTACCTGAGCGGAAACATAATCGAGGGTGCAAAGGATTTCATTGACCGTGTTTACGAAACGGGCAGAGACTTTTATTTCTTTACCAACAATTCCTCCAATAATGTGGAGGTCTGCAGAAACAAGCTTGCCGGAATGGGCTTTCCCGTTGACGAAAAAAGGGTCATTATTTCTTCTCATGTGGCCGCCGACTATCTTAACCGCTTTTATAAAGGGAAAAAGGTTTATCTTCTCGGCAACGAAAGGCTGACGGGGGATATGATTTCGGCGGGGATAAATCTTGTTGATGATGACCCGGATATAGTTCTTCTCGGCTTTGATACCACTCTTACCTACGAAAAAATCAGAAAAGCCGCAAAATATATTGCAGGCGGTGCGGTTTACCTTGCCACGCATCCGGATTTCAACTGTCCCACAGCAGACGGCTTTATGCCGGACACGGGCTCAATGATTGAGCTTTTTGCCGCATCCACAGGCAAAAGACCCCGTGTTTTGGGCAAGCCCATGACCGCAACTGTTGATTATATTACAGACTTGCTCGGCTGTGAAAAAGATGAAATCGCTTTTGTCGGTGACAGACTTGAAACGGATATTGCCATAGGCATGAATCATAATATTCCCTGCGCACTGGTTTTCAGCGGAGTGACTTCTCCCGAAGCTTATGCGGCTTCGCCGATAAAAGCCTCCGTTGCCGTTGCAGACCTTAAAGCTCTTGCGGAGTACATCTGATATGAAAAAAACGCAGAAAAAAGTCAATAATCTTGTGACGGGGGCCCTTATCGGAGCGCTTTATGCCGCCGCCACTTATTTGAGCAGTGCTTTCGGTATTGCCTACGGGCCTTTGCAGTTCCGTTTTTCCGAAGTGCTCACGGTGCTGTCTGTGCTTTCACCTGCCGCCGTTCCCGGCTTGACGGTAGGCTGTATTATCGGCAACATTGCAAGCCCCATGGGCGTATGGGATATAATTTTCGGCTCGGCCGCAACATTTATCGCGGCGCTTGCCGCATATAAGGCAAGGAACATAAAAGCAGGCACATTGCCTCTTTTGTCAATAATAATGCCCGTTATTTTCAACGCTGTGATTATCGGTGCGGAGCTGGCTTTCCTTATGCCGTCATCGGGCTCGGGGCTTACCGCTTTTCTCATAAATGCAGGGCAGGTTGCTTTGGGCGAAGCCGTTGTCTGCCTTGCCGGAGGAATACCGCTTTATTATGCAATCAAAAAGGCGGGCGTTTTCAGAAACAGAGTTTAGACTCAACATAATAAAACAAGAGAGATGATTTCCGGAGTGCTTCCGTAAAATCATCTCTCGTTTTTCTTTTAATGTGACGGCTGATTATTCGGCGTCGTCTGCATTCTCCCAGTTGTGCCATACGCCCTGAATGTCATCATTGTCTTCAAACATTTCAAGCATCTTGTTCATGTTTGTCATGTCATCGGGGTCGGTGAGAGCAACATAGGTTGAGGGAATGTAAGCGGTTTCGGCTGAAAGGAAAGTATATCCCTTTGCGGCAAGTGCTTCACTTACGGCACCGCAGTCATAAGGATCGGTGCGTACTTCAAAGATACCGTCATCGGAAAGGAAATCGGTTGCGCCTGCTTCAAGAGCATCTTCCATAAGCTTTTCTTCGGCAATATCTTCCTGTTCAAGAAGAATAACGCCCTGCTTTGTGAAAAGGAAGGAAACGGAACCGCTCTGACCCATATTTCCGCCGAATTTGTCAAAATAGTGACGAACATCACCGGCAGTCCTGTTGCGGTTGTCGGTAAGAGCTTCAACTATAACGGCAATGCCCTTGGGGCCGTAGCCTTCGTAAATAATGGTTTCATAAGCTGCGCCGCCCTGTTCACCGGCAGCCTTTTTGATTATTCTGTCAATGTTATCATTGGGAACATTGTTTGCCTTTGCCTTTGCGATAACATCCTTAAGCTTGGAATTGTTGTTGGGGTCGGGGCCGCCTTCACGAACAACAACGGCGATTTCTCTGCCGATTTTGGTGAAGACCTTGGCTCTCGCATTATCGGTTTTTTCTTTTTTGCGTTTGATTGTGCTCCATTTGGAATGGCCTGACATATAAAAACCTCATTTCGGATTTATTTAACTTAATCATTATATAACAACTCTGATAATCTTGTCAAGAATTATATCATCGGATGTAACTGTAAAGCTCTTTTATTCTGTCTTCTTTTTTGCCGAGATACAGCCAGCCGAAAAGACATTCAAGCCCCGTGGCGTAATGATAATCCGTCTGTGACTGATTTTTCGGCACACTTCCGGGGTGAGCATTTCTGCCTCGTTTGAAAACATCTGTTTCTTCCTCGGTAAGAAGGGGGAGAAGCTGCTTGATTTTTTCTGCCTGTGCGGCGGCGCAGACCTTTGACGAAGCTTCCCTGTGAAGCTCTTTGACGGGTCTGTTTGCACGGCAGACAAGCTCTGTTCTCACAAGCATATCAAAAACCGTGTCGCCGATGAAGGCGAGTGTCAGAGGACTTAAGCCCGAAAGATTTACGGATTCATCCGTTAACATAGAAAAATCACCTTAATTTACAAAATCAAATTCAAGGTCATAAATCGAGACGGTATCGCCTTCATTTATGCCTTTTTCAAGCAGGGCATCAATGATGCCGGAGGAAACGAGAACCCTTTGGAAATACTGGAGGGATTCATAATCATCAAGGTCACAGCGCTGAAGAATTTTGAGAAGCCATTCAGCCTCAACAAAATAAATGTCATCCTCAATTCTGATGTTGAAGCTCTTGTCAGCCTGCTTTTCAAACATTTCAACGGGTATGGATTCCGTTTCGTATTTTTTGATCGGCGGCAGCTCACGCAGCTTATTCCAGAGTGAATTGACTATTTCCTGTGTGCCTATCTGAATGGGTGCGCACATTGTGTGATATTCGTAGCCTCTGCTCTCAAAATAATCCTTTAATCTTTCAAGCTGTTCGTCGGTGGCAAGGTCAATTTTGTTGGCAACGACGATCTGAGGGCGTTTTGCAAGCTCGGGGTCGAATTTTTCAAGCTCTTTATTGATGATGTTGAAATCGTCAATGGGGTCTCTGCCCTCACTGCCGGCGGCATCAATAATATGAACAAGAAGACGGCAGCGGTCAACATGACGCAGAAATTCGTGGCCGAGGCCTACTCCGTCGCCTGCGCCTTCAATGAGACCGGGTATATCCGCCATGACAAAGGAATTGCCTGCACCCATGGAAACAACGCCGAGAACGGGCGTAAGGGTCGTGAAATGATAGTTGGCGATTATGGGCTTTGCCTGGCTGACAACGGAAACGAGAGTTGATTTGCCGACATTGGGGAAGCCGAGCAGACCGACATCAGCAAGGAGCTTGAGTTCAAGGCTGACCTCCCATTCCTCACCGGGAATGCCGTCCTTGGCAAAGCGGGGCACCTGACGGGTGGGGGTGGCAAAATGAGGATTGCCCCAGCCGCCTTTTCCGCCTTTTGCGGCAATGAAAGGCTCATCGCCGGACATATCTGCCATAACGGCTCCGCTTTCGACCTCACGGATTACGGTTCCTCTGGGAACAAGTATTACGAGGTCTTCGCCGGATTTGCCGTTCTTGTGGCCGCCGAGGCCGTTGCCGCCGTTGGGAGCCGTGTATTTTCTTTTGTAACGGAAATCCGCAAGGGTGGTGAGATTGTCATCCACCTTAAAAACGATATTTCCGCCTCTGCCGCCGTCTCCGCCGTCGGGGCCGCCTGCGGCAACATATTTTTCTCTGCGGAAGCTGACGGCACCGTTGCCGCCGTTACCCGCTTTTATTTTAATTTTCGCAACATCTACAAACATATATTACCTCCGTATTGACAGACGGTGATTATACTGCAATTTTCCGAATGTTTCAAGTGGTTTCTTCGTGAAAAGCTCTGTAAACCGCAAGAGCGGCAGAAGAGCTCATTCCCTTGACCGACGCAAGCTGAGCCGGTTCGGCTTCGGATATGGCTTTTATTGTTCTGAAATGCTTCATAAGAGCCTTGGCTCTCGCTTCGCCGATACCCTCAATGGAAGTGAGGGTGGTGGAAATACCCGTTTTTCTGTTCTTTGTGTGGTGGAAGCCGACGGAAAAACGGTGAACCTCCTCCTGAATGGTTGAAACAAGAGTGAATGCCGAGCGCTTTGAGGTAAGGGAAATTTCACTGCCGGAGCAGGCAATGGCCCTTGTTCTGTGATGAGAGTCTTTGACCATGCCGAAAAGAGGAATGTCAACATTATGCTTCATAAGCACGGGAATGACTGCGTTGACCTGACCCGAGCCGCCGTCAAGCAGAATAAGGTCGGGCAGTCTGCCGAAGCCGTCTTCGCTGTCACCGCTGTTTTCATATTCCGTAAGTCTGCGGTCAATGACCTCGGCCATGGAGGCGTAATCATCCTGACCGTCAAAGCCTTTGATTGAAAAATGCTTATAGGCCTTTTTAAGCGGCAAGCCGTCCTTGAAGACAACCATACCGGCAACATTATTTGAACCCGCTGTGTGAGAAATATCGTAGGATTCAATATATCCGGGAGGGGATTTAAGGCCGAGAAGCTTGCCGAGCTCATCAAGAGCGGCTGTGCTTCGCCCGGTTTTGCCCAGATAAAGCGCCAGCTTCTGCGCCGCATTTGAACGGCACATTTCCACAACGGAATGCTGCTCACCCTTTTGAGGCAGAACGATATTCACCTTTCTGCCGACAAGCTCTGAAAGCCAGAGGGAGACAAGCTCTTTGTCGGCGATTTCGCCGTCAACGGCAACGCGGCGCGGCACGGAATCGCGCATGGTGTAATAATTTCTTATCAGCTCATATCTTGCCGAGGGCAGGTCATCGGGAAAATCAATAATAAAATATTCACTGTCAAAAAGCCGTGAATCTCTGAAACGCAGCACGGAAAGACAGGCTTTCGGATTGATTCCGTCGGCGGCACCGACAATGGCAAAAACATCCTGCTCCTCAACGGAGGCGGCAACGACCTTCTGCTTGCCGGATAGCTTCTGAATGGCATTTATTGTGTCGCGCAGACCCGCCGCCTTTTCAAACTCAAGCTTTTCGGAAGCCTCTTCCATTTTTTCCGTCAGCTCATTTACCATGCTTTCGGAGCCGTTTTCAATAAGGTCAAGGGCACGGCGTACATTTTCATTGTGTTCTTTTCTTGAAATCTTTGCGGCACAGGGCGCTTTACAAAGACCGATGGAGTAATTAAGGCAGGGGCGGCTTTTACCGTATTCCTTTGAAAAATTCTTTCCGCAGTCGGGAAGACCGAATATCTTTTTGGCGCGGTCAACAGCCTCCGACACCGTGAAAAAGCTCATATACGGCCCTATATACCTGGATTTTTCGTCATCCTTTTGCTTCACGGGGCGAATATCCATCCATTCACCGTCAATAACCTTAATATAACTGTAACCCTTGTCGTCTTTGAGCAGAATGTTATACTTCGGTGAATGCTGCTTAATGAGAGAGCATTCAAGAACAAGGGCTTCAAATTCGCTGTCACAGAGAATGTAGTCAAAATCCTCCACATTCTCAACCATTTTTCTGACTTTTGCGGTGTGGTTGGTGGGTGAACCGAAATACTGACTGACCCTGTTTTTGAGTGCTTTGGCCTTGCCTATATAAATTATTTCTTTATGAGAGTTTTTCATTATATACACGCCGGGGGTAAGGGGCAGACTCATGGCTTTTTTTCTGAGTCTCGGTATATTTTCGTTCACGGTATCACCACACTTTCAAGGAAAAGAATTAAATATAATATTATCACAGAGGATGAATTATGTCAAACAATCAAAAAACTGTTGCCCGGCGGATATTATTCTGCTATAATACAATATTATATTGAAATCAAAACCGCAAAAAATATAACATTGAAAGGAATCGGTATTATGGCACTCAGCGAGCGTATGAAAGTAGCAACAAAAAGCAAAAATCTTTCCATGAGCGTATTTACTGGTCATTTTTCAACCGGAAGAAGCCACAGCAACTATTTCATTGACATCACTTCGCAAAAATCCGGCCTTGCCGAAGCAAAGGCTGTTGCCGCTTCTCTTGCAGGGGAATACAAAAGCAACACTCTGATTGATACCGTGCTTTGCCTTGATGATACTCAGGTAATCGCCACCTGCCTTGCAGAGGAGCTTGTCAGAAATGACTACGCAAGCATCAATTCAAATAATTCAATCAATATTCTGACTCCCGAGCAGACAGCCGCAAGCCAGCTCCTTTTCCGTGACAATACGGCACCCATGATAAGAAATAAGAGAGTTCTTATTCTTGCCGCTACCGTTGTTACGGGCTTCACCGCAAAATCCGCCATTGATGCCGTTAATTATTACGGCGGTCAGGTTGCCGGAATTGCCTGCATCTATTCAACGGTAACGGAATGTATGGGAATTCCCGTAAAAAGTGCTTTCAATATTAACGATTTGCCGGATTACAGAAGCTATTCTTCCTTTGAATGCCCCATGTGCAAGGCGGGTCAGAAGATTGATGCACTTGTAAATAATTACGGAATTTCGGAGCTTTGAATTTCACTCAAATAAAAAAGACTGTTGCATTGAATGCGTTTTGCATTTGAATGTAACAGTCTTTTTTTGAAGGTTATTCAAAAATGAAAAGGTCATTTGGGGTACAGTCGAATATCTGACAGAGCTTTTCAATGGTTTCAAGCTGAATCCCGGTCAGAGTATTGTCGCATATTTTGTTTACTGTTTTGTATGTGGTTTGCATTTGCTTAACCAACCAATATCTTGTTTTGCCTCTTTCGTCAAGCAAGCCCTGAACATTAGTTTTTAGCATATTCATCACCCGAAAAAATAATAACACTGATTAACCTGCAATATAATTGACCTATAAGTAGTGTACCTAAAAATAAAGTACCACTAAATAGTGTACTTAATGGTTGACTATTTGTGAAAAGTGTGTATAATATGATTGAACTATTTTGTAAAGGAGCAAAAAAGATGAAAAGATTTATTTCAATTCTGTTGGGAATAATCCTTGTCGTGTCAACTATCGGATTTTCCTTTGCGGCAGAGGAGAGCAAAACAATCAAAGATTATAATGTCGGTGACATTATCGAATTTGGTTGGTATCCGCAGAGCAAGGTTGATGAAGAATCCGATTTGTTTACGGAACTCAATATGTGCGGCGGTGAATGGCATTCGTATGAGTATTATGCCGGTACCGGTGAGCATATTGACGGCCAAATGGAAAAGTCTGATGAAATCATGCGTTACAAAGATGTTGTGTTTGCCGGTAAAAAATACCGTGGAGTAAGAATAATTAATTACAGACCCCAGTTAACTTCTGATATGTTGTATTCGGGAAATACATATCAAGAAGCTAATGGATATTTTACATATCAGGAAAAAAACGAGGAAAAAGCAGAGCTTTATTATTCATACAGCAAGCCAATAGAAAACGGGAAAGAAATTGAGTATTACAAAAAAGATGATCCTTATACCCCGGTACGCGTTGATACTGAATATGTAGAGACTTTTGTTGAAGAAGCAGCTGATTACTGGTTTGAATATGAACCTGTAAAATGGCAGGTAGTAAATCCCGATACGGGTTTTGTTGTAGCACAGACGGTTCTTGATTCACAGTCATATAACGGATATCTCAAAACAAACAACGGTGAGTTAGACGCTAACAATCAAATCAAATATTTTGGTGATGCTGATTGTACATTCTATGCAAATAATTATGAAAACAGTGAAATCAGAAATTGGCTTAATGATGATTTCATGAATTATGTTTTTTCAACAAATCAGCTTAACATCATAAATGATACAACTGTTGAAAATTCTGCATATATACCGGATGAGGACAAACCGTTCCCTGATGCAGATTCAACATTATATGATTCGGCTGATACAACTGATAAGATTTACCTGTTATCATATAATGATATTATCAATCCGGATTATACATTCAGCGACCTTTCCGCAGAATGCACAGATTATGCAAAATCCCAGGGAATCAAATTTATTGACGGCAGTTCATACAATGGTATGGTAAGCTGGCGTTTGAGAAC
>JAZUJJ010000029.1:0-2980 GCA_045642725.1 Acutalibacteraceae bacterium | reverse complement strand
GCCGCTTACTTCTGATCTGGTAAGGGTAGACTGTGTGCCCTGACGCTGATTTGCCAGATATGCTACTACGCAAAGGTGCATAGCAGGAATGCTGGGCTCGATTCCGAAAATGCTTTCTGCAAGCTCAAGGTCGGAAACCTTCTTACCTGTCATGTCAAATACTGATACTGTAGGCATTATGTTCTACTCCTTTCCTTATGCTTTCTTAACGCTGTCACGAATAACAACGATGCCGCCCTTGGGGCCGGGGATGGCGCCCTTGATAGCTACAAGATTGTTTTCCGCGTCGATCTTTGCAACTGTGAGATTCTGAATGGTAACTCTCTCGCAGCCAAGGTGACCTGCAAGTTTCTTTCCCTTGTAAACTCTTGAGGGATCGGAGCAGGCGCCCAATGAACCGGCATGTCTTGCAACGGGACCGGTACCGTGGGATTCCTTAAGTCTTGAGAAGTTCCATCTCTTGATAGAACCTGCTGTGCCTTTACCTTTGCTTGTGCCGATAACGTCAACCTTGTCGCCTGCTGCAAAGATATCAGCTGTAAGTGTGTCGCCTACGTTGACGCTGTTGATGTCGTCAAACTTGAACTCTTTGAGAGTTTTCTTGGGGGCTACATCATTCTTCTTGAAGTGGCCCATCATAGGCTTGTTTACGCGCTGAACTTTAACATCGCCGAAACCAAGCTGAACTGCTTCGTAGCCGTCGTTTTCAACGGTCTTTTTCATTACTACATTGCAGGGGCCTGCTTCAACTACTGTTACGGGAATTACGTTTCCCTTTTCGTCGAAGATCTGAGTCATACCGATCTTCTTGCCGATGAGTGCTTTCTGCATATTTGCATCCTCCTTTGGTTATTGGTTGACGGTCTTCCCGCCAACTTGACCTGCATTTGTTGATTTTGTGAAATTAAAGCTTAATTTCTATCTCAACGCCTGCGGGAAGCTCAAGACCTGTCAGAGCTTCAACAGTTTTGGCTGAAGGTCTGATGATGTCGATGAGTCTTTTGTGTGTTCTCTGTTCAAACTGTTCACGGCTGTCCTTGTACTTGTGTACAGCACGAAGGATTGTGACTACTTCCTTCTCTGTGGGAAGGGGAACGGGGCCGGAAACCTCGGCGCCTGTCTTTTTAGCGGTCTCAACGATCTTTTCTGCAGCTTTGTCAACAAGGCTGTGATCGTAGCCCTTAAGTCTGATTCTGATTTTTCCCTTTACTGCCATTGAAATGCCTCCTTAAAATTTGGCGGGCGTGCAATTACTGAAAACTGACCCGGGTGTTTCAACCCTCCCGATTCAAAAACCGGAAAACACTATTTTCCGGGTAAGCCTTCGCTTATTGCACATAATCGTCACCCCCGTCAGCAGCCGCCCAGGGAAAAGGGCTCAGCCGCACAGCCACTTTGCGTATTGCCTAACATTTTCCATCATTCTGCTCAAATGAACACAGCTTCGCAAGTAACTGCGGTTTTGAGCACTGTGACGGAAAACCTGTCGGCAAGGCGCACAGCGGCGCACCGAGATGACAAAATCGCCCGGTTTGAAATCGGACATACTCCGCGGAAATTCCCCGCCTCGTGGGCGGCCACCTCCCGCATCATCGCATATCTGCATACGGTTTCAGGGCATAATACACCCCTACTTTCTCAGCATGCCTTGATAATATATCACAATAATATTTGTATGTCAACATTTTTTTGATTTTTTTCGAAATTATTTTTTTGTGGTTCAAAGCCCGGATTTAAGGCGTATCAAGGCTTGCGGAATTTCTCTGTTTTTCATGTGACATAATATATAATGTAATATATTATAGAATAGCATCTCAATACCACTACATATAGGGGTGAATTAAATTTTTTATCGGAATATCTTGAATTTTTCTTTTTTATGTGATATTATTCAAATCACGGTACAAAAAATATTTTCTTAATTTTGTCTTTTACCGTAAATTTTCCTGTTTTTCTGAGAAGGTGAAGAAATGATAGGTATCGGAAAATGGCAGATTACCCTGAACACCAATATTCTTTCCCGAACGGCTGTTGTTGAAATAAAAGATTGCGACGGCAATTATGATGTTTCCGTCATTTCTCCGGGCTTCACGGTTCCGCCTTATAAGCTGCTGAAAGTCGAAACCGTTGATGAAAACACTCTTGTCGGCCACTTTGAGATAACCGACCTGCCGGCAAAATATGTTACGGTCCGCGCGGTTTTCACCGAAGATACGATTTCCGGATTTATCAAAATCCCGCTTATCGGCAGACTTGAATTTACCGACGGCAAAAAAATCGGGTAAAAAGTTCATTTTATGTTTCTCCCCGGATGCGAACAGCAAATCGCATCCCGGGAATATTAGTCAATTCGGAATGCGGAATGCGGAATTTCGAATTGTTATTTTCCCCTCATCCGTCAATGCGTTCCGCATTGCCACCTTCTCCCGAGGGAGAAGGAAGAAAAGCAACTTAAAACTTCACGCTTAACACTTAAAACTTTCAAAATCGGAGCTTTGCTCCCCGAAATTCCGAATTTCGCATTCCGAAATCCGAATTTTTATCTCCCCTCATCCGTCACCTTCGGTGCCGCCTTCCCCCGAGGGGGAAGGAAGAATAATTTCACTTTGCAGAGAGGGAAGCAACGATTTCCCTGCTTTGTTTTAACAATTTTATACAATCAAAAATACTTTATTCTTCCATTTACTTATGTTTTGATTACTTGAATAATTCTGACCGATGCTATATAATAGTATTTACTTATTTTCGTTTATAATTTTGATATAGTAAGTTAAGAAAGGAAGGTGCAGGAATGAAAAAGATACTCGGATGTGTCAGAGAATACAAGTGGCCGTCACTCATCACTCTTTTGTTCATGGTCGGCGAAGCTCTCATTGAAACTCAGATTCCCACAAAGACCGCAGACCTTGTGAATTCCATAAAAGCAGGCGTTCCCATGCAGGATGTCGCCCGTACCGGTCTCACTCTGTTTATTCTGGCT